>JACDQM010000012.1 GCA_015657635.1 Roseateles sp. | reverse complement strand
GCCAAGTCTTCGGCCATTCGTCTTTACAGCCAGTTCGACGCCGCCGACCACGAGCAGTGGGGCAAGGTACTGGACGAAGCCCGTAAGGGAAACCTGGAAGCGCTGAAGGCTGTCGGCCACACCCAGGAAGCCGACAAGCACCCAGTCTGCCAGAAGCTGCTGGGCTTCATCGGCCCTGGCAAGAAGGGCTCCGAGATTCGTGAGAACTTCGAGGTCCCGCCGTACGGCTGGCCGCGTGACGCCATCGACGGTGCGCTCTACGCGCTATTGGCGTCCGGCCATGTCAACGCCACCGATGCGGCCTCCAAGCCCGTCGATGCGAAGAGCCTGGACCGTGCCAAGCTCACCCAGACCAGCTTCCGGCGCGAGAGCATCAACATCACGCCGATTCAGCTCATCAAGATTCGCAAGCTGTTCGACGCCGTCGGCGTGCCGTGCCAGCCCAAGGAAGAGCTGAACCGCATGCCGACCCTGCTGGCGAAGCTGCGCGAGCAGTCTTCCAAGGCGGGTGGGCCGGCGCCTGCCCCTGACACGCCAAAGCTCACGGTCATCGAGGCCATCGAGGCCCAGAGCGGCAACGCTCAGCTGCTGGAGCTGTTCAACCGGCACGACGAGGTGCTGGCGCTGTCGCAGACCTGGACCAAGACCGCGGCAGAGATTGCGAAGCGCCTGCCTGCCTGGACCAAGCTGAAGGACCTGCTGCGGCAGGCGAAGGCCCTTGGCCCCTACGCCAAGCTAAAGGCCGAAGTCGACGCCATCGAAGCTCAGCGCAGCCTGCTGGCAGACCCGGACACTGTGCGGCCGTTGCTGGACGAGGCGGTTGACTTGTTGCGCCAGGCCCTGAAGGCCAAGCTGGACGCCTTCCAGCAAGGCTTCGCGCAGCAGCAGACCCTGCTGCAGCAGGACGCCGAGTGGAAGAAGCTCAACGACGCGCAGCGCGACGACCTGACGGCCAAGCACCACCTGACGCCGCCTCCTGCCGTGGCGGCCAGTACGCCGGAGCAACTGCAAGACGCGCTGGACGACTGCGACCTAGACCACTGGGTCTCAAAGACCCAGGCCTTGCCCAGCCGCTTCGAGGCGGCGCGGCATGCCGCGGTGCAGCTGCTCAAGCCCAACGTCGTCCACGTCTCGCTGCCCAAGCGCACGCTGAACGACGAAGCCGAACTCAAGGCTTGGCTGGCGGAGGTGGAAGCGCTGCTGAGCGCCAAGCTTCAGAAGGGGCCTGTCGCGCTGTAACAGCCAACACCGACCAGTAGGGAAGCCGGGTAGCAACAGCCGTTACCCGCGTTACGTGAATCAGGGAAGACAAAGAACACCATGCCGACCGTCAGCAACCAGCCCCTGGCCAAACCACTGCGCAGCCAGCTCGAAGCCACAGTCAAATCCGCCCGCGACGTGGCCGAAAAGGGCGCGCTAGCAGCTCTCAGTCAACTCGCCGTCGGCGAATCCAGCCCCCCGGGCTATCTGACCGACGAATTCAAGGCGCTGCGCCGCCGCCTTCGCGCTCATGGCCGCGCACTTGGGGACAAGAAGAACGACGACGACAGCCAACCGTTGCAGCACCTCGTGTGGGAAGTCGCCTACGAGCACTGGCACCGCATGCTGTTTGCGCGCTTCCTGGCCGAGAACGGCCTGTTGCTGTGGGAGCTGGGCGCTCCCGTATCACTGGAGGATTGCCAGAACCTGGTCGACCACGACCGGGCCATGCTGGAGCAGGAAAAGCTGGGCGCCAAGACCCAGTGGGAGCTGGCCGGCAAGCTGGCCGCCCGCATGCTGCCCCAGGTGTTCAAGCCGCAGAGCCCTGTTTTTGAGCTGGCCTTCGCTCCCGAGCATCAGCGCGAGCTGGAGCGCTTGCTGGCTGGGTTGCCCTCCGAGGTGTTCAAGGCCAGCGACAGCCTGGGCTGGGTCTACCAGTTTTGGCAGGCCAAGCGCAAGGACGAGGTCAACGCCTCGGAAGTGAAGATTGGCGCCGACGAGCTGCCCGCCGTCACCCAGCTCTTCACCGAGCCCTACATGGTGGACTTCCTTCTCCACAACTCGCTAGGCGCCTGGTGGGTGACGCGCCACCCCGACATGACCTGCCCGGTGCCGTTGACCTACCTGCGCACACTGGAAGACGGCACACCAGCGGCCGGCAAGTTCGAAGGCTGGCCCGACCGGCTCGATGAGTTCAAGCTGCTGGACCCGTGCTGCGGCTCGGGCCACTTCCTGGTGGCGGCATTCCTGCTGCTGGTGCCCATGCGCATGGCTGCCGAGGGCCTGAGCGCGATGGATGCGGTGGACGCCGTGCTGGCCGAGAATCTGCACGGCCTGGAGTTGGACGCGCGCTGCGTTGAAATCGCCGTCTTCGCACTCGCCCTGGTGGCTTGGCGCTTCCCAGATGAAAACGGCAATCCCCTAGGGGTGCGTGCCGACATGCCGGCGCCGCAGGTGGCCTGCTGCGGCCTGAAGGTGGCGGCTAAGCCCGAGGACTGGATGGCCCTGGTGCCGGATGACGCTGCCAACGCGGTCTACCTGCGACAGGAACTGCGCCTGTTGCACGACTGCTTTGCTCAGGCGCCGTTGCTGGGTAGCCTACTGGACCCTGCGCGCACCCTGAAGAACGACTTGGCTACGTCCAGCTTCGACACCTTGCGCGACCTGCTGCAGCGTGCGTTGGCCACTGAGCACCCAACCACGCTGTGGGGGCAAGCTAGCGAGTTGCAGGACGACAGCTGGGACTTGGCGCTTACTGCAAAGGGTCTGTTGGATGCGGCTAGGCTACTGGATGGGCGCTACCACCTCGTGGTGACCAATGTGCCCTACCTGACGCGCGGTAAGCAGCTTGAAGCCCTGAAGGACTACTGCGGGACCCACTACTCCGAGGCGAAGAACGACCTGGCAAACGTCTTCCTGGAGCGTTGCCTGGAGCTCAGTCGAGACCAGGGTGCGGGCGTGGTGCAAATCGTGATGCCGCAAAACTGGCTGTTCCTCACGAGCTACAAGAAGCAGCGAGAGACGCTGCTGAAGTCGGTGCAATGGAACCTGCTGGCGCGGTTGGGTGAAGGTGGATTCGACAGTCCGCAAGCGGCGGGGGCGTTCATCATCCTGCTGACACAAACCCACTCACCTCCGGGGAGGGGGTTTCAGCTCCGAGGAGTTGATGCCAGCGAGCCTAAAGGGGCGCAGGAGAAGGCATCGCTCCTACGTACAGGTGAACTCATTGCGCTCAGTCAGAACGGGCAATTGGCGAATCCTGACGCCACTGTGGCGCTGGAAGACCTTGGAACCTCAACGCCAAGGCTTTCGGCGTTTGCTGATGTTCTGCAGGGAGTCAGTACTACCGACGCGAATCGTTTTGTTGTCCGATTCTGGGAAACAGCTCAGCACGCACCGACTTGGGACTACTACCAGCTTGCACCTCAAGCTGAGTCGATGCCCTATACGTCAAAGATGAAGTGGGAAGGCGGACAAGGTGCCTTAGCCAAGATTGGGACCGCTCACAAGGGGAAAGTCGCCGTTGGGCGCAAAGGCATTGCAGTTGCCGTCACTCGAACTCCTGTTCCGGCGATGTTCCTTGGTGTTCGGTTTGACGGGACAGGGGCGGTCGTGCTTCCAAAGCGAGATACGCATCTGCCAGCCATCGTCGCCTATTTCCAGTCGCCAGAGCTTGAAGAGAACCTTCGTGCAATCGACCAAGCGCTTAGCGTCACAGAGTCTTCCTTCGGCAAAGTCCCATTCGACCTCGCACATTGGCAGCGAGTTGCGGACGAACGCTTCCCCAGTGGGCTGCCGAAGCCGTACACCGACGACCCCACCCAATGGGTGTTCCACGGCCACCCGCAGCCCGCCACTGACCCGCTGCAAGTCGCCGTCGCGCGCTTGTCTGGCTACCGCTGGCCTGCCGAGACCGACACGGCTATGGAACTGGCCGATGAAGCCCGCACCTGGATTGCCCGTTGCGACCAGCTGGCCGAGCATACCGACGACGACGGCATCGTCTGCCTGCCTTCGGTACGCGGAGAGGCACCTGCGCACGACCGGCTGCTCAAGCTGCTGATTGCCGCCTGGGAGACTGTGCAGCCCGGCAGCTGGAAGCCAGCTGTGCTCGACAAGCTGCTGGCCGATGCCGATTGCGCAGGCAAGGGCCTGGACGTCTGGCTGCGCGAAAAGTTCTTCGAGCAGCACGCTAAGCGTTTCCACCACCGCCCCTTCATTTGGCACGTGTGGGACGGCCTGAAGGACGGCTTCGCCGCGCTGGTGAACTACCACCAGCTCGACCACAAGAAGCTTGAGCGCCTCATCCACACCTACCTGGGCGACTGGATTCGCCAGCAGGAGGCCGGCGTGCGCTCTGGCGTCGACGGCGCACAAACCCGTCTGGCTGCCGCCCAGGACCTGAAGCGCCGCCTTGAGCTCATCCTCGAAGGCGAGCCGCCTTACGACATTTTTATCCGCTGGAAGAAGCTCTCCGAGCAGCCCATCGGCTGGAATCCCGACCTCAACGACGGCGTACGGCTCAACATCCGCCCCTTCATGACCGCCGAGGTCCTGCGCCACAACAAGAAGCCCAAGCTCAACATCACCTGGGACAAGGACCGCGGCAAAGACGTCGAGAGCGCGCCTTGGTTCCGGGTATTCAAGGGCGACCGTATCAACGACCACCACCTGACAGTGGCGGAGAAGAAGAAAGCACGAGGTGAATCGCCATGAAGGTCGAACGACTCAGCTTGCATAGCTTCCGGGGCATCAAGCGACTGGAACTGGACTTCACTGAACGAGTCACCGCGTTTGTTGGCGTCAACGGGGTGGGCAAGTCGGCGGCGCTGGACGCGCTGGCCATCGCGCTGTCCCAACTTACCTGGCGACTCAACGGCCACCCTCTGAAGTCACGGCCCATCGCCCTGGACGACATTCGTCAGGGGGATGAGTTCGCACGCATCGAGCTGAGTGTTGAACTGCGCGGCGAATCGGTGAAGTGGGCAACCGTCACCAATCGCAAGAAGGGCTCGCACACCGACCCACTTCGCAAGAGTGAACTTGAAGCGCTCAACGAGGAAGTTCGGCGCTTGAACCTCGAGTGGGAGCATGTCGAGGGTGACCGGCAAGACCCGTACGACCTGCCCTTGGCTGTGTACTACGACGTCAACCGAGCCGCCATTGACATACCGATGCGCGTGCGGGAGCAGCTACGAAACAACCCCTACGAGGTCTATCAGGATGCGCTGGACCACGGCGGCGCGGACTTCAAGCGCTTCTTCATCTGGTTTCGTAATCGCGAAGACCACGAGAACGAGCAGCGCCGAGACGACCCTAAGTATCGGGACCGAGCCCTGGAAGCCGTACGAGCTGCCGTTGCGACCTTCACGGACTTCCGAGACCTTCGAATTCGCCGCTCACCGTTGCGCATGACGGTGGTGAAGCGTGGACTCGAGTTCAGTGTTGCGCAGCTGTCCGATGGTGAGCGCAACATGCTCGCGTTAGTCGGAGACATGGCGCGTCGTCTGAGTATCCTCAATCCGAGTTTGCTTAACCCGAACGATGGCGCTGGAGTCGTACTCATCGACGAAATTGACCTGCACCTTCATCCGCGCTGGCAGCGAGAGGTGATGGGTAAGCTGGCGACGACGTTTCCAAACTGCCAGTTCGTGATTTCCACGCACTCACCGCAGGTGATTGGTGAACTGAGGCCTGAGTCGGTGGTGCTTCTTCGGGACGGAGAGTTCGTTGGCCACCCACAGGCAACGTATGGGTTGACTTCGGGTCAGGTGCTTGAAGAAGTCATGGACGCGTCGTCACGTACGTCGCAGGTCAAGCAGCGCATTGACGCCATCTTTGCATGCTTGGAGCGAGGCGTCCTCGGGCAAGCGCGACAACTTATCGACGAGCTGAAGCAAGATGCCCCGGACGTACCGGAACTCGCTGGCGCTGAGGCTTTGCTCAAGCGCAAGGAGGTTGTCGGACGATGAGGCACGTTGTGAAGGGAGCGCCGCCCCCAGAGTTTGAGGCCTGGAAGGCGATAGCGAACGACGATTGGCAGCCCAACTACGGGAACCTACAGAACCCTGAGAAGGGCATCCTGCACGAGGCGCTCTTGGATGAGCAAGGGCAGGTTTGTTGCTACTGCGGCCGGAGCATCTCGCTGGGCGACAGCCATATCGAGCACTTTCGCCCCCAAGAGCAGCGGGAGGATCTCGACCTGGCGTATGACAACCTGTTCGCGTCCTGCATCCGCGAGACCGCGCCAGGAGCTCCGTTGCACTGCGGTCATGTAAAGGGTCATGGGTTCGATGAGGCTCGACACGTCTCACCCCTCGACCCGGAATGCGAGCGTAAATTCAACTACTCGCTCGCAGGAGCCATATTGCCGCTCGACGATGCGGCGCGCTACATGGCCGAGCTGCTGAGCCTCGACATTGAGTTCCTGCGAAACCGCCGCTTGGAAGTCCTCAAGCGAGTGTTTGACGACGCCTTCATCGCGTCTGCAACAGACGCAGAGCTCCAGTCCTTGGCCCAGGCTTACCGTGCCCCGGACGCCGTTGGCCGGCGCGAAAGCTTTGGCCATGTGGTCGCGCGCTACGCAGAGCAGCTGCAGGGAGGTGCCGCATGACGGGCAACGCTTGGGAAGCAACGGTTCAGGGTCAGCTGGCCGCTTGCATCAGGTCCGCTGCCAAAGGCAACAGCCATACGGCGGCGCCCGCTGCGGCCGTGCTCTGGCCGGACAAAGAAAGGCAGTGGCAAGCCGCACTGCCAGCACTCAAGGCGCTGCTACCGGGGCTGTTTGAGCTTGGTGGCTTTGATGCGAGTTCGCGTCGAGGACCCGCCGTGTGGCTCAAGTGCGCGATTGCCGGTGTGTTGCCAGAGGTGCAGTTTCAGGGCGTTCCCGTCGTCTACCTGCCAGGGGTGAGCCGCGCCGAGCTGCGGGCTATCGAGAGCTGCCCGCGAGACCTGCAGCCGCTGGCGGAACTGCAGTACCGGGGGGTGTTCTGGAGCCAGGTAAACGCCAAGGACTGGACCGTGAGCGCTTTTCTGTCCTCGAAGAACGGCGGCCTTGGGCTGGATGTGGCGCAGGACAAAGCGACGCAAGAAACCTTGGCCCAGGTGCTGTCAGCCGGCGTGTTGCTCGACAGACCTGTGGACGAGCTGAAGGGCCGACAAATCAATGCCGAGTGGCTGTTGAGCCTTCTTGCGCCGAACCCGACCCGAGACCTGCTGGTGTGGATGAAAGCCCCTCAGGCAACAGAAAAGGACTGGGCAGGCGTTCGGTGGGACGTGTTCTGCAAGCGGGCCAAGTCCGACTTCGGCTTCGACCCGGTCAGCGACGGCCCGCTGGTGGCCGCCGAGAAGTTGGCGCGACGTGAAGGCAAGTGGGCGGCCGTGGCCGAGCTCTATCGGGACTCGTACACGAGCTTTCCAGAGGTGCTGACGCTGCTCCGGACCGTGCGGCCACCGGATTCGGGGCTGTTCCCGGACATGGACTCCAATGGACCTTTGGCAGGCTACCCGCAAGCCAACGAGGAAGGCGAGGCAAGTCTGCGCTACTCGCTGTCTGCCTGCGCAGCCATGGATGCCGCCCAGGCTCGCACCGCCATCGCCACCGCTGAAAAGGAGCACGGCGCGCGCCGGGGTTGGCTGTGGTCCCGCATGGGGCAGTCGCCCTTGGCGTCGGCGCTGGAGCATCTGGCCCGTTTGGCGGAGCTCAGCGCTGCGGCGCCCATCGGCGCTACGCCTTCAGAGCTGGCCGCGAGCTACCAGCAGTCCGGGTGGCGTGTGGACGAGGCGGCCACGCGGGCCCTGGGCGCTGTGCACTCCAAGGCAGACACCGACGCCGTAGGTGCCGCAGTGCGTGCTATCTACCTGCCTTGGCTAGAAGAAGCAGCGAAGCGACTGCAGGACGCCGTGAAGAAGGTAGGGGGTATGCCAGCGCTGCAGGCGGCATCCGACGCTTTCGGTGCTGATTCGGGCACGTGCACAGTTTTCGTGGATGGCCTGCGGTATGACGTCGCCCAGCGCTTGCGTGCCGAGCTGGACGGGCTGGGCACCACAGCTTTGGCTGCCCGTTGGACCAGCATGCCGTCGGTCACCGCTTCCGGCAAAGCGTGGTGCTCACCGGTGGCCGGCCTGGTGTCGGGCACAGCTGCCGACGTGGAGTTCGAACCCCGCGTTGCGGCGGACGGTAAGCCACTCTCTGGTCACAACTTCAGGAAGCTGCTGACCGACAACGGCGTGCAGCCACTGGACAAGCACGAGACGGGTGACCCGAGTGGACGCGCATGGACGGAATCGGGCGACCTGGACCATTACGGCCACGAGCACGGCGTTCGCCTTGCGCGTGATGTAGACGTTCAGCTTGCTGCGGTGGTTGAACGGGTGCAGGAACTGCGCGATGCCGGGTGGCGCCGTATTCGCATCGTCACTGACCACGGCTGGCTGCTGGTCCCCGGCGGCTTACCGAAGACGGAACTGCCCAAGCACCAAGCGGAGACCCGTTGGGGGCGCTGCGCGGTCCTCAAAGACACCGCACACGGCACGCCGCTGACCTTTGGCTGGGATTGGTGCAAAGATGTCCAGGTGGCCTACGCGCCAGGCATATCGTCCTTCGTTGCTGGAGCCGATTACGCGCACGGTGGCCTGAGCCTGCAGGAGTGCCTGGTGCCGGTCCTGGACTTGGTAGTAGCAGCGCCCGCAGGGACAGCACAAGCCACCATCAAGACGGTGAGCTGGAAGGGCCTGCGCTGTGTGGTCGAGGTAGACAGCACGGCGTCTGGACTGACGGTCGACGTGCGGACGAAGCCAGCGCTGGCAACTTCAAGCCTGGTGGCCAGCGTGAAGCCCTTCGAGGCCGGCAAGGCCAGCGTGGCGGTGGCCGACGACGACAACCTGGGCGCTGCGGCTGTGGTCGTGATTCTGGCAGCCGATGGGCAGGTGCTCCAGAAGCAGGCCACGACGGTGGGCGGATGAATCAAGTTAGGCCAGGTGCGACGCCGTTGCCTCGCTACCTGGCATCGAGATAAAGAACAGCATGGCGGGCGACCGGCTTAAGACAGGTCGCAGATAGGTGATTGACGATGCAACTCGACGACTTGGATAGGAAGGCGACTGCTGCCTTCGAGGGCTATGTGGTCAGGAAGGACCTTGTGCGGACGTTCAGCCGCCAGTTCCCGGTGCCGACGTACGTGGTCGAGTTTCTACTGGGCCGCTATTGCGCCACCACTGACGAGGCCGAAATTCAGGAGGGTCTGGATATCGTCCAGCGACAGCTGGCCTCTAGGACGGTGAAGGCCGGCGAGGAGGAGCTCTTCAAGGCCCGCGCACGCGAGGCCGGCTCGGTGAAGATTATTGACATCGTTACAGCCCGTCTAGACTCCAAGACCGACTCTTACATCGCCACCTTGCCCAGTCTGCGCCTCACGGATGTGCGGCTCACGCCCGAAATGGTCAAGGAGAACGAGCGCATGCTTACCGGCGGCTTCTACGCCGAGGTCACCCTGGGCTACGACGCGTCCATCGCGCAGGAGAAAGGCGGGCGCCCCTTCGGTGTCGAGGCACTGCGGGCAATCCAACTCTCGAAGCGCGAGGTGCTGGACGTTCTGGCAAAGGGCCGTGAGCAGTTCTCCACGGCAGAGTGGCGCGACCTGCTTCTGCGTAGCGTCGGCTTCGAACCTGAGACCCTTTCGGAGCGCGCCAAGGACGCGTTGTTGCTGCGCATGGTGCCCTTCGTCGAGCGCAACTACAACCTGGTTGAGCTTGGACCCCGAGGCACTGGCAAGTCGCACCTTTTCCAGCAGGTCTCGCCCTACGCGCACCTCATCTCAGGCGGCAAGGCAACCGTGGCCCGTATGTTCGTCAACAACGCTAGCGGCCAACGCGGCCTGGTCTGCCAGTACGACGTGGTGTGCTTCGATGAGGTGTCCGGCGTGTCCTTCGACCAGAAGGACGGCGTCAACATCATGAAGGGCTACATGGAGAGCGGCGAGTTCTCCCGGGGCAAAGAGAGCATCAGGGCGGACGGCTCTATCGTGCTCGTCGGCAACTTCGACGTTGATGTGGAGCACCAGCAGCGCATCGGCCACCTCTTCGGGCCCCTGCCGCCCGAGATGCGGGACGACACGGCGTTCATGGACCGCATTCACTGCTTCCTGCCGGGTTGGGACGTGCCCAAGCTAAACCCGACCTTGTTCACCACGCACTTTGGCCTGGTGAGCGACTTCCTGTCGGAGTGCTTCACCCAACTGCGCAACCAGAGCCGAGTTTCGACGCTGCAGGGGCGCGTGCGCTGGGGCGGAGCACTGTCGGGCCGAGACCTCAACGGCGTCAACAAGACCGTGAGCGGCCTGTTGAAGCTGATGTACCCCGGCTCGGACATGGCGGTCAGCGAGGAAGACCTCGAATGGGCCGTGCGTCTGGCTCTCGAGGTGCGTCGCCGGGTCAAGGAGCAGCAGAAGCGCATCGGCGCAGCCGAGTTCCGCAACACCCACTTCAGCTACACCCTGGGCGCCGAGGGCGTCGAGAAATTCGTCAGCACGCCGGAGCTCCGGAGCCAGGGTGGGATCGGCGACGAGCCGTTGGAGTGCGGCCAAGTCTGGGTGTTGAGCCCTGGCGGCGACGAAGAGCACCCAGGGCTCTTCAGGCTTGAGGTCAACGAGGGCCCTGGCAGCGGCGTGCGCGTGCTGAACAACCCCGTACCGGCCGCGTTCAAAGAATCCATCCGCTGCGCCGAGCAGAACCTGTACGCCCGTGCTCAGCAGTTGGTCGGCGACCGTGACCCGAGGTCCCACGAATTTTCCGTGCAACTGCGCGGGTTCGACGCAGCAAAGGCCGGTGCCAAGACCGGTGTGGGTGCGCTCATTGCGCTGTCGAGTGCGCTGCTGAAGAAGTCTGTGCGTGGGGGGTTGGTCGTAGTCGGTGAAGTGACCTTGGGCGGAACCATCGAACCCGTTCATAACGCGGTCACGCTTGCCGAAATCGCAGTAGAGAAAGGGGCAAAGGCGCTGCTTCTGCCAGTATCCTGCCGACGGCAGTTGTTCGACCTATCGGACGAAATGGCTACCAAGCTAGACATCGAGTTCTATCAAGACGGGCGGGATTCGTTGTTGAAGGCGCTTGCTGACTGATTTGGGGTGTGGGTGATTTCTTGGACTACCTGGAGGGTAGTTCATGCTTTCATACGAGGAACGGCTTCGCGCCGTGCGGCTCTACATCAAGCTGGGCAAGCATTCGCGGCACCCTGCCTACTGTAGATGCTCACACGGTGGCTGTCATAGGCATTCGAATAGGCACTCGACAGCCCACACGCCACGGAGAGATCGTGGCGAAGCGTGTAACGGAATTTCTGGTGCATGAGTGACCTTCCCCCCGGTAGCGGACCGCCGATCAGGCCAGCCGCTCTGGCGAGCGGGACATTGCGCGAAGGACGCGCTAGGGGAGCATTGGGGCTGTTAGTCCTGAGCCGAGGGGCCGGGACTCTTGAGTTCTGCGAACTTGGCCGCCATGGTCGGGTTGCCCTTGGTGAGCCTCTTGATGGTCACGTCCTGGGCTTTGTCATTCGCCAAACGCAGGTTGCGGTCAGCACCCAAGAGCGCGTCCTTAGTCTTCTGCAGGTGGTCGATGGACTTGTCGATTTCGTCAATCGCGGTCTGGAACCTGCGCGAAGCCAAGTCGTAATTCTTGGCAAACGCGCCCTTAAATCCTTCGAGCTCGTTCTCGAAGTTAGTAATGTCGACGTTCTGTGCCTTCACAAGAGCCAGCTCGGCCTTGTACTTGACGGCGTTCATCGCCGCGTTGCGCAGCAAGGTGATGATTGGAATGAAGAATTGCGGGCGTACCACATACATCTTCGGGTAGCGGTGAAACACGTCGACGATGCCAGTGTTGTAGAGCTCGCTATCGGGCTCCAGGAGGGAGACCATCACTGCGTACTCGCAACCCTTCTCCATGCGGTCTTTGTCCAGCTCCTTTAGGAAATCCTCGTTGCGCTTCTTGGTGGCCGTCGCATCGCTCTCGTTCTTCATCTCGAACATGATGGACACGATCTCGGTCCCCGACTCGTCGGTGTCGCGGAAGATGTAGTCGCCCTTGCTGCCGGTGCTGGCGTCGTTGTCCTTCTCGAAGTAGGCCCGAGGGAAGGCGGTGGCACGGATGCGGTTGAACTCGGTGTCGCAGTGCTGCTCCAGCGTTTCGCCCACCATTTTGGTGGATAGACGCGCCTTCATGTCGCGAAGGCGTTCGATGGCGTCGTCGCGGTCCTTGATCTGGACTTCGTAGCGCTCTTTAAGGGATTGCTCGGCCAGGTGCTTTTCCAGGCGGGCCTGCGCCAGACTGGCCTGCAGCTCGTCACGCTTCTTTTCAACGGCGGCAAGCGCCTCGGTGACGGCGAGTTTCTGAGACAGTTCGACCTCTGCCAGCCGGGCCTTGAGGCCCTGGATTTCACTGTCTTTGCTGGCGGCGGTCTTTTGCAACTCGGCCATACGTTGCACCTCAGCCAGTTGCCGGACCGTTTGAGTCTCCTGCCGGGCCTTGTCCAGCTCGCTAATCAGGGAATCCCTCTGTCTTTCGACATCGCCGAGGGCCTGGGCTACGGCCAGCTGGCGGGCTACCTCGCCAGCCTCCAACTGGGTCTTGAGCCTCAGGATTTCTGCCTCCCGTTCGGCCCCCTGCTTCTGCAACTCTGCAGTCAGCTGGGCACGGGCGAGTTCCACGGCGCTCCGTTTGTCGCGCTCTGCGAGTTCCAGCCGCTCGTGGAGTTGGTGCTCAAAGTCGCTATCGCGCACCTGTTTGAGGATATCGGCGTAACCGGCTTCGTCGATCTTGAAAGCCTTGCCGCAGTGCGGGCAGATGATGTCGTTCATGTTCTTGACTCCCTAAGTCCATAGGTTAGCAAACGCGTGGGATCTTAGGAGTGCATCAGCTCTGCCAGTGCCTGGAGTGAACGTGCTCGTGAACTACCGCTTGCTGATTGGAATCGGCCGGATAGGCTGAGCTCTTCGTGATGACTGGTCTTGGCGGCACCAGTCATTGGCATTCCGAACTCAAGTGACAGCTCCCAGCCTAGCGTGCATTCGCCTTGGATGTGGGATCAGGCGGGTACCTGAGCGGATTCGGGTGCCGAGCGGCGGTTCGTTGGCGCGGCAGCGCACTGATACTGCCGGCTAGGTGCGGAAGCTACCAAGGACCGCTAGCCAATGGTCCTGCTGCGCTTTACATCGGCGCCGGCGCGAAGCTAGGTACTCCAGCGTGAATGCATATGCCGCTCAAACGCATGTGCAGTGCCAACTATCATCTGCCATCCGTTGAACAACTAAAAAAGGGGGGCGTGTGCCATACGAACTGGACAATCGATTGGTAATTGGCGTCGCATCCAGCGCCGTATTCGATCTCAGCGAATCTGACGCCGTCTTTCGACGTGAAGGAGAAGAGCAATACCGCAAGTATCAGGAGGAGAACCTGCAGGTCCCTCTGCCCAAGGGGATTGCCTTTCCGTTCATCAAACGTCTGCTGTCGCTTAACGACCTCAGTGAGCGGCCAACTGAGGACCCTTTGGTCGAGGTCGTGTTGCTGTCGCGGAACGATCCTGACACCGGATTGCGTGTCATGAAGACGATCCAGCACTACGGCCTTGGTATGACCCGAGCCATCTTTATGCAGGGCCGCTCACCGTACGACTACATTCCTGCGCTGAACATCTCACTGTTCCTTTCTGGGCACAAGCCCGACGTAGATGCAGCGATTGCCCTTGGCCATCCCGCCGGCCACGTGCTTGACTCGACGTTCGACGATGATGAAGCCGATAGGACGCTTCGAATCGCTTTTGACTTTGACGGAGTACTTGCGGGCGATGAATCAGAGTCCGTCATGCAGTCGTCGGGTTTGACCGCGTTTCACGACCATGAGGTCGAGAACGTGACACAACCGCACCACCCCGGTCCGCTGAAGGACTTTCTCGTTCGCATCTCGAAGATCCAATCTGCTGAAGAGGCGCACAAAAAGCTGAACCCCGACTACGAGAATCGCGTTAGGGTGTCCATCGTCACTGCCCGCAACGCACCGTCACATGAGCGCCCTCTAAAGACTCTGAAAAGCTGGGGCGTCATGGCCAACGATGCGTTCTTCCTCGGCGGAATTGAGAAGGGACGTGTCCTGGCGGTTCTCAAACCGCACATCTTCTTTGACGACCAATCCGGTCATCTCAAGTCCACCAGTGCGGTCGCGCCGTCGGTGCACATTCCGTTCGGCGTGACCAATCAGCCCAAGGGGAGCGCGACGCCGCAGGGCGGTGGCTAGCTAACCCTCACGAGGGTCCATGCGGCCAAGCCTGCTATGCAGGGAGCCTATCCGCCATCCGTGGAGCCTGCTATTGCATCTGTACTGGCGCCAAAAATTCTCTGACCGCTTCTGGGTGGGCAGCCGCGCCGCTGGCTGGTGGCGACGAGTCAATCTGAAGCGAAGCGGAGTGCATTACCAGTCACTCTGGCAGCCCTGGCACCAACATCAGCGCCGAGCGGCAGGTTGAGGGTGCGAAGCAGCCGGTCAGGCGGGCGGCGTCCAGTGCCCGCTTTCAGCGGTAGCGGTCGCTGATGTCTTGAGCCGCGAATGTTTCAAATCAGCCTCAAGCCGCCTGCCAAGTCGCCAACCCAGAATGCCTGCGTGTCACGTGGCTCTGCGTCGGCATGCGCTATGTCGGCTTGCCCAGCTTCAGCAGCGACATTTCGCTAGCTGCTTGCTAGATGCCCATCGTGCTCACTTCGCTTGCGCGTCGCCATCCCCGTCGAGGTGTTCGATGAGGTCTTCAATGGGGCAATGGAAGAAGGTGCAGAGCTTGTCCAAGTTGTCAGTGCCCGTGCTGTAGCCACGATGATTCAGGATCTTCGAAAGCGTCATCCGGTTAATTCCCGTGGCTTCCGCGACCTCTTGAATCGTGATTCGCCGCGACTCCTTGAATTGCTTCTTTTCAATTTGCTCGGCGAGCTTAAAACGGATCATGCGATGTATTGTTGCATCGGTTGATAAAAATAGTCATCAAACGCTCTTGCAAAGCATCGCGCGGTGGCTATCATTTGCATCAGACGCTACGAGTTTTCTGCGTCTGATGCTTTTGATTATCAACTGCCGCAACGGAGGGCGCATGAGCCAAACCTATCTGACGACCGATGAGTTGTCCGCCAAGATCAAGTACGACGTTCGCACGATCCGCGAGAGGCTGAAAGACAGCGTGCTCTTGGAGGGCACGCACTACCTCCGACCCTTCGGCGGAAGGAAGATCCTCTATGTGTGGGAGGCGATCGAGCGTGACATGCGCTTGACCTCAATCGACACCGGCATCGGATTGCCAATGGCAAACGGGACTGTGCTGCATGGCTAAGGTCAACGTCCGCAAGGAAACGGGCAAGCTGGTCATCGACTTCACTTACCGGGGCGTGAGGTGCCGCGAGCAAACCGCGCTCGGAGATAGTGCCGCCAACCGCAAGAGGGCGGCAGCAGTCCTCAAGAAATTGAACGAGGCGATCGCCGCTGGGACTTTCAATTACGCGGAATTCTTTCCAGGAAGTGCGCTGGCTGCCAGGTTTCAAGGCGCTGTCCGCACGCCTAGCGAGACGCACCAGGCGGGCACTGCCGTTCGACTCGCGGAAGGTTCAGTTGATGCGGCGATTGCCAGCTGCACAAGCCCTTCCTTCAGCGAGTTCGCCGCGGCATGGGTCTCAGAGCACCAAATCGAATGGCGCCGCTCACACATCAAGGTCCTCAACAGCACGATCGACGGTCACCTGCTTCCCGAGTTCGGATCTAAACCGGTGGCCTCGATCAGCAAGGCCGACATCCTGGCCTTCCGCACAAAGTTGGGCACCTTGCCTGGCCGCGGCACAAACCGGCTTAGCAACAAGCGCATCAACGGCATCCTGGCTGTCATGCGTCAAATCCTCAACGAAGCCGCCGACCGGCATGGGTTTGTGTCCCCCTGTGCGACCCTCAAGCCTCTCAAAGTCCGCAAGACCGACGTCGAGCCCTTCTCGCTCAACGAAGTTCAGCTAATCATCGGTACCTCGCGCGCTGACTACAAGGATTACTTCACCGTGCGCTTCCTCACCGGCATGCGCACCGGCGAAGTCCACGGACTCAAGTGGAAGTACGTCGACTTTGCGAACCGCTTGATCCTGATCCGCGAGACCTTCGTACTCGGGGAGGATGAGTACACCAAGACCGACAGCTCGCAGCGCGAGATCCAAATGTCGCAACCGGTGCTCGAGGCCTTGCAGCGCCAGCACGCAGCCACCGCCAAACTCAGCGAGTACGTCTTCTGCAACCGCCTAGGCCAGCCGCTGGACAACAAGAACTTCAGCGACCGGGTCTGGTACCCCTTGCTGCGCCACCTGGGTCTGAAGCCCCGACGCCCCTACCAAATGCGCCACACCGCTGCGACCCTCTGGCTCGCGTCGGGCGAAGCGCCCGAGTGGGTGGCGCGCCAGTTGGGCCACGCCAACACCCAGATGCTGTTCCAGGTCTACAGCCGCTACGTGCCCAACCTGACCCGGCAAGACGGCTCAGCCATCGACCGGCTCCTGGCCACGCGCTTTGCGTCAGGCCAGCTGAGTACGGCGAACGTCACCTCTGCGGTCTCCGCGACTGTCACGCCAGCGTTGAGTGCCCGCCCGTCCGCGGCCAACGACGCCAACCACGGCGCACAGCCGCCGCCCCTGCGCATTGCTGTCTAAGTTGAGCTCTTAAGCGAGCCGCTTCCTAAGCCGGGCTGGCGGAGCGCTGCTCGCAAGCCATTCAAAGCACCTTCCGGCGGAACCCCGTCACCCCTGACATGACCGAACGATGGTCGTGAGGGCGCACTCATGCCTGCGATTGGCGGAGTGCCTCTCGAACCCAAGGACACCCAATGAATTCAGCTTTCAGACGCAACCCGGATGCGCAAGCCGCAGCCCGATTCACCCGTAGTCGCGACAGCTACCGTGACTGTCGGCCACCGAGCCTCGCGCAGTTGATGAGCTGCCCAGCCTCCTGGGTCATGAGCATCCTGACCCATAGCCTCACCGAGGTCGAGAAACGCCAGTTCAAACAAGACCTTGCAGACTTTGCGGTGGAGCGTGGGCTGCGGGTCTATGCGCCGCACGCACTCACCGTCTTCGTACCGACCGACAGGCCCATCACTAGCGACGACCGCGGGGCCGTCCTCGCTTGGTTGATCGAGCGCGCGGAAGTGCATTGGGTCTTGCTCCGCAAGCGCCCCACACCTCCGCTAGGATCCAGCGGCATCGGAAGCATCAGAAGCATCGGCAGCGCCCGCAGCTTCAAGGTGTCTACGGGCAACCGTCGCCTTGAAGTTGACGCAAGCCGCAACAGCCACGCCGGCATGCCCCCTGTGAACGCTGAGGCCTTCGAAGTGCCGGACGAAGACCGCTCGCAAGAGCCAGAGGCTTACCCCGAGGACTATCCGGACGACGTGCCAAACGACCTAGGCGATCAAACCTGGCTGCCGTTACCTGGCCGTATACGCATGACACCGTGAGTGCGGTAGCCAGGGCCCTACAGACGGAGATCGCTGCAGAGCTACCGTCCGCCAGAGTCCAGTATCGAGGCCATGGTCAAGGCAGCCAGCGCAGAGGGCCTGTCCAAGCCAGCGCCCATATTCGTGAAGACGCACGCAGCCCCAACTGGGTTGGTGAGCCCCAGCCTGTGGCGGGATCGCGGTAGTGGCGAAGAACGCAAGAAGCGGTAGCGACACGACGCCGCGGTGCGCTTCGGGATTCGAGTATTTGAATTGTTAGTAGCGAACGCTGTCTGCGCTGCCCGCATAAAAAAGCTTCAATGAATCCGGACCGCTGCAGCACGTCGACGGCGCTGAGTCGTCCGCCGTACCGTGCCGACCATCGTTGGAAGCAGCCCTGGCCTGTGTCTTTGTACGGTCGGAGAACAAGGAACACTCGGATCCTGAGTAGGTTGCGCTCGTCATAGCCTCGAACGAACTTGTGAAGTTTTTCCGATTCCCCGAAATGCTGGGCACCAAACGCTTCGTCGTCTGTCGGTTAGTGTTTAATTGGACCGCGTAGCCCGTAATAATGTGGCGCGCCCAGGTGCAAGGGAGAAAGAAGAATGCAAGACCCGGCGAAGGTCCTTGTCGATACATGCGTGTTGCTTGACGATCCTGATGTGTTGGCTCGAATCCGGCACAAAGGTGGCTTGCCTTTTCTAACGAGCACCGTGCTCGACGAACTTGACTTCAACAAGTCCGGAAATTCCCAAGTAAACATGAACGCTCGAATGATCTTTCGAGAGTTCAATCGTGCCCCTCCTAGCAAGCTCCTGGCCATGCCAACTGGCGAGGCGTTGCAGGGCGAAGATCTCTTGACGCAGTTCCCGTTCAAGGATGGCCCCGTGTTTCTTGTTGGAAGGGACGCATTTCGTGCGCGCTCCAACAATGATGCCAAGATCATCGAGCTAGCCAAGGCCTACAAAATGGTCCTGATAACTCGGGATAACGGCATGAAGGTACGAGCTGAGGCTTTGGGCGTCAACGTAGCCTTTTGGACCGGTCCTGAGCAGTCGCCCACGCGGCAACGCGGGCCAAATGCTCGGCAGCAGATGTCTACAGGACTCCAGAATCAACAGGCAACTGCGAGCCCGCCAGTTCCCAAAAGATTCGCGGTTTGCACGACGCCCATCAATGAAGTGGATGCGCCTATTTCTGTGGGCAGCATCCCTGGGCCAGGCGAGGTGGCCAAACTTTCAACCGGGCATGAATTCCGGCTTGGCAAGTTGATTAGCGCGGGAGGCGAAGGCTCGATCTACGAGACAGAACTGGCGGGGCACGTCTGCAAGATCTACCACCTCAATCGACTGACCACGTTGAAGCAAAAGAAGATACAGCTGATGGTAAGTCGGCGTATCGACCGGCCCGGCATCTGCTGGCCAACGGAAATTGTGACGAACTGCGCTGGTGAATTCGTTGGTTATCTGATGCCCCGGGCGACTGGATTCACCATGCAGTCGGCAATGTTCGTCAAACCCAAGTTGGAGAAAACATTCCCCAACTGGAGTCGGCGAGACTTGGTCAATGTTGCGGGAACATTCATCGACCACATCTGCTTCCTCCACAGTCTCAACATCATCGTCGGCGACATCAATCCGATGAACCTCTTGGTCACAGAGGACAGCACGACTGTTTGGATGGTGGATACGGACAGCTTCCAGATCGAGAACTTCCCCTGCCCGGTCGGCACGGTGAACTTCACGCCCACCGAGATTCAGGGGAAGAATTACGCAGAGTTCCTGCGAACTGTGGACCAAGAGCTATTCGCTGTTGCCACCATGATCTTCATGATCTTGTTCCCTGGAAAACCTCCCTATTCGCAGCAAGGCGGAGGGTCCCCGGCAGAGAACATCAAGTCAAAAAACTTTCCGTACAGGTATTTCAAGGAAAACGGCAAGGAGAACCCCGAGGTATCAGGCAAGACCGCGCCTCAAGGAACTTGGCAATTCATCTGGGCGAATCTTCCGAACCCGATCAGGGAGGCGTTCTTCAACACATTCAGAGAAGACAAGCGCACCGGGGTTGATGAGTGGACTTCACTGCTTGTCAACTATCGAAACCGGCTTGAACGTGGCAGCTTGCCGAACGAAATGTTCCCACTGGCATTCCAAGTGAGGGACCCAGTTCAGATCCCATGCGCAAAGTGCTCGGTCAGCTTCACGGCCTCAAAACGGAGAGTTGAGAAGATGACTGCCGAGGGCAAATCTGTATGGTGCGCGGAATGTGCCAACAGGGTCCGTGTTGAAAATCTGGCACGGCAAAGCAAGCGAACAACTGAACAGTACACCGGCCAATCATCCGGCTATGGCAACACAGCTAGATCGACAACGGGTTGGATCCCCCCGAGACAACCTCGACGGACTCATCGAACAACTACAGGTTCGCCGAGGCCGGCAAACAGATCGAGTTCTTCAACCCAGTCATCTCGCGGGCTTGGAGGCTTGCTTGGCAGCCTGTTGCGCGCAATTTTCAAGTGATGTGTTCGGGGCGCACGCCCACCAGTAGAGGGAGAGAGCGATGGAAGACAAATACCTACTTCGGCAAGAAGATCTAGTTGAGAACCCGACGGCCCGCGTGCCAATTTGCTTGGTACTGGACGTCAGCGGCTCAATGGCGGGGGCGCCCATCAGGGAGCTGAACGACGGCGTCAGGTTGTTCTTCGATGCCATTCGTGCTGACGATGTTGCTCAGTACGCCGCAGAGATTTGCATCGTCACGTTCGGTGCATCGGTATCAAAAGCGCTGGACTTCATGTCAGTCGAACATCAGTCAATTCCGGCGCTTTCAGCCGACGGAGCGACTCCGATGGGTGCTGGCGTCATCATGGGCTTGGACTTGCTTGAGGCTCGCAAGGAAGACTACAAGCGAGCTGGGGTTGACTACTACCAGCCATGGATGGTCGTTATGACTGATGGCGAACCGACCGATGAAATTTCCGCTGCTGCCAGTCGCATCAACTCGCTTGTCTCAAGCAAGAAGTTGACCGTCTTCCCTATTGGAATCGGTGAGGCAGCGAACATGACGAAGTTGGCCACACTATCTCCGAGTCGTCCGCCGCTGCGCCTTCAGGGGTTGAATTTCCGAGAGTTCTTCACTTGGCTGAGCCGTAGCGTGTCACGCGTCTCTCAGTCGATGCCAGGAGAGTCGGTCGAACTGGACGTCGCCGGCATTCAGGCGTGGGGCAAGGTCTAGGCTCTTGGAATCGATGCCAAAGAATCCGTACAGGGTTGCCAGCGCCCAGGTCGTTGGAAAGTCACATGCGGCGACGCATTCGCCCTGCCAAGACTTCACCGCTGGCCGCCGAACTACGACGATGGCCTGCATAGCGCTTGCTGACGGTGCAGGCTCTCGCAAACGGTCAGAGATCGGAGCCGAGGCCGTGGTTCAAGCTTCGCTGGTGATGCTTGAAGCCAATTTCGACCGCATCTACGGATTGTGCGAGCTTGGTAACGGGACTGCCCAGCAATACATCCATCAACGCCTAATGGCGGCGATACGGGTTGAAGCAACCAAACTAGCTTGCGAAGTGAGTGACCTTGCTTCAACACTTCTGTTCGTTGCGCACAAGCGAGGACGTTTCATTGCTGGACATCTGGGTGATGGCGTCATCGCCCAAGTTGACCAGGAGGGCAACACGCAGACGCTTTCGCACCCTGAAAACGGGGAGTACGCGAACACCACTGTTTTCGTCACCGACAACTTGGCGGTAGACCGGCTTCGCCTGCTTCACGGTGAGTTGGACACAAGAACTTCGGGCTACGCACTGATGAGCGACGGCAGTGCTGAAAGTCTGTACGACAAGCAGTCCGGCAAACCTGCTGCAGCCATATCAAAGCTCATTGAGTGGAACGCGACTGTCTCCCGGAAGAAGATCAAGAGCATCTTGATCGGCAACCTAGAAGGTTCATTCGCAAAGAAGAGCTCGGACGATTGCTCCCTAGCCCTCTTGAGCATCTTGGAATGAAGGAAAGCGAATGGCAAGCAATTCGGACTACGCAAACGCGCTGTATGGTGGCCGCGAAGTGCATCAACTGCTTTCTCCTGGGGCGCGTCGTCAAACGTTGGACATTTGTACCCCGCGTGAAATCAATGTTGAATCGCCCCGGTTAGCCAGACACCCGGTGGGCCAACGGCTCCTATGGGCACATAGCTGCCGCACCCAATCCGGCCGCGAACGACGGCAAGCGCTGCACAGCAGTCGCATCGCCGGTCGGCCATGGGCGTACAGAGTCGCCGTTCTCGCTAACTCCATTACTGTTTGAATGCCTGCCCGATGCTTGCCCGCTGCTCTTTTTGCGGTGATCTCCGCGGTGACCCCCGCAACGGCCGCCGCCGATCCCTACGCCACGCTAGGGCGACTTGAGGGCCAAGAGCTCAAGCGCGCGGTTTCAACAATCTCTGCCCGCGGCCATCGACCGTTGAGCTACCGAGATCTCTGGGATGTCCTCAAGGAAGCCGACCGGCACCCGGCCAAGGTGCATCATGTGGTTGGCATCTACAGCCGGCGCGCCATCCCCGCTGAGTGCACCGAAGGCAAAGCGCCGTCAAGCTGTGATCAGAAGTGGAACCGAGAGCATGTCTGGCCGAAGTCCAAAGCGTTTCCGCGCCGGGATCAATGGGCCCACACAGATGCGCACCATGTGGCAGCTGAACTCGTTCGCTGCAACTCTGTCCGTGGGAATCTCGACTTCGATGTTGGTGGTCAGTCTTACCCTGAGTGCGCATCTCGACGGGGCAAAGGCGCATCCGCAACTTGGGAGCCGAGCGACGCAGCAAAGGGGCAAGTAGCGCGCATGCTGATGTACGTCGCGGTCCGCTACGAAGGTGATCCGCTGGGAGACAAGACGCCGAACCTGGAGTTGGTGCGGCGCTTAACTCGGGATGGAGAGCCTAACCTGGGGAACCTCTGTGTTCTGTTGCGGTGGCATCAGCGCTTTCCGACCACCGCTGCTGAGCGCGAGCGGCATGAGGTTGTTGCAAGGTTCCAGGGAAATCGAAATCCTTTTGTGGAGCAACCGAGCCTCGCTCAGCGCATTTGGGGTCGAGAGTGTGGTGTTGGTTGATGTTCAGAGGTGTCTACAGAAGCCGGGGTGATTCAGTCTCCAACAGGCGCTCACCTCGGACGATCACACAAGTAAGGCCACCTGCCGATTCGTTCGATACGATTAGCCCCGCTGGAGCCACAATCGCCGCGCTGTGAATCCCTATTCCTCTGAGTGACCTGACGAGTGCGCGGTAGTCACTCAAGCGCACACTTCCAAGTAAGAAGACCGCCACCTGCCCCAAGGCTGCTTCGACTCCATGCGTCGCGTGCGTTCCCTTGTCGGCACCGAGGTCAGCCAGACTTGAACTGTGGGCTATGGTCAAGAGAGCAGGCCGCGAGGAGTCGCCCCACACCAAGGCCAGCTCATGGTCCGAAACACACTCGATAAGCATCGGCGCGGAGAGTTGCGCCAACCCCGCATGAAGCCAGATGGCGCACTCCGAAGGCGACATGCCCTGCGCGCTGACAAACCCAACAGCATCATCAAGACAAGACCACTCCCCTGGTCGCGCAGCTACAGCGAGCGCTGTGCAAAGCACATGATGTCCTGCAGACCTCAAGCCATTAAGTAGGTGTCCAACTTGCCGTGCGGCCTGATTTGAATAGTCCGGCAAAGCCACAACAACGTCAGTAAACGCGGAGGAATACTGCGTCAGCGAATGCTGGACCGACTCCGCCCAAGTCTCGCCGGGATGCTGCGTGATCAAGCACTGGGCTCCGATATACATCGCTAACTCGGCCCGCATCTTGCGCCTGGCCCACTCGTCCGGACTCACTAAGACGAGAAGGCACAGGCTGTGCTCTTCTTCATACCCCGCCGACGCAGGGTCTGGGTGCGCGAGCAAGGTCCGCACAACGAAGACTTCTGCCCCACCATCAAGCTGCATCAGCTGAGTCGCAGATATCAGTGCCCTAGCGTCTCTGGCCATATTTACCTTCCCTTGCGTGCGGCCGGAAGCGATCCGGCATATGGGCCACCTGGGCCCTTGTTGAGAGATCACCTGAAGGTCTGCCTGGCCCAACAAGGCGGTGACTCAGCGAAGGCAAATGCATCGATGCCACGGAACTCATGACGCCAGGTCGCCTCACACCTCGAGGCACGTTTAGCTCCCGAACAAGTACGTCGCCCGACCGAGGATGCGCCTATGCAGCCCGTCTTCCTCATAAGGATCATCGTCGTGCCCTCGTAGGTCCCAGCGCAGCCTACTGCGAGCCAGGCGCGGCCACTCTGTCATATCGAACATCACTGTATGTGCCAGCTCGTACGCAAGCTCTTCGTCAGGAAGGCGCCCATAGAGCGTGATGTAGTGGAGCGTCCCCGCAGCGGTCCAGGTGCACGACAGATCCGTAGGGAGCCTGTGACCCGCCGAGGTCTCAGGAAAGTCCCAATACGGCACCAAGCCAAGGCTCGTGTCAGTGACGCTAACAAGATCATGTTTCTCGCAGATACGAGTCAGCTCCGCGACCCGCCGCAAGATCTCTGGCCGCAGTGGAATGGCAGCGAGAAGTGGTGAGTCACAAGGTACTCCACTGCTGGCAACGCAGCCAAGCACCAGGATCAAGTCCCGACCCGATCTAATGCTCTCGATTGCTTCCATGCAGCGTCTGCCATGTAGATTACGGATCGGGTTTAGGCCATGTGGCGGACACCATCTCAGTCGCATGGTGCGATGGACGAGGATGGAGTTAGGTGTTCAGTCGACTGACGGCCAGAATCTGATATCCGTATCGATCCGCGGTGTTCTCCCAGGTCAGTTCAAAGATTTCATCAACGACCACGCGCTTCGTTACGATGTTGCAGCTCCGGAGCTCAGCCCTGTCGCCAGCGTACTGGCAGCGACCATCCTGATTGAGCAGGAACGGGTTGAACTCGGCTCCGTCGACAACTACTCCGTACCACTGGCCATATGCGATGAAATCCTCTTCCGTTAGCCCTGCGACGAGTTCAAAGGTTTGACCAGGCATGCGCATACCATTCTTGATGTCCTGCGCAGTGATACGGTAGATATCCATGGTGTAGTCCGGCTAGGGTCGATGTTCACACGAAGTCAGGTGTTGACCTGAGACGTTCCCTGTTACAGGCTCGCTCGATTGGCAGCGTCGGCAAATTCTTGTGTGCGACTCTGGCTCTTCCCTTCAGCCAACTGGAGCATCATCTGGCTTACCGGGTTGCAGCTGAGAAGAGCCAACACGCGTGGCCATACGCTAGCGCTTTGGCTTGAGCGCCCATCCACGTCGACGCCGTGAGAGTGCCCGGAAAGCACCTGTCAGGATGCACCGAGGCTTCTCGGGCGCGCAAACGTAGCCGGAACTGAACCAGCGGTCCCGAGGTACACCAATCCCGGCCAGCACCCCATACCCTTTGCCCGTCGAAATTGACTGGCCCGAAGTGATACTGCAGTTGGCCTTAAGGTAGCACTGAACTTCAATCGCACGGTCCGCACGTATGGACCCGGCAGCGCTCACGCTACCCGCCTTAATCGAGCCGCACTGCAACGACACGACCAAGTCTTCAGCGGCAACTGCTTCCATCGGATCATTCCCCGACTCGACTTGATAGAGGGTCGACTCGATGTCGGCCAGTTCATGTCTGTCTGGCGCAGTGACCACGATGGCCTCTTCTGCCATGGCATCTCCGCAAACCCGTAGACGCATGCAATCCACGTTGACGCACTGGAGGTTTCCGTCGACGGTAATCTCACGAGCGGCCTCCAAGTAGCCGCAGAACACGTCGCCTTCGATATAGATCGATTGAGCCGAGATCGAAAAGCCTAAGGCGTCGACATCATCCGCGTTGAAGACGCCTCCAACGCGGATGCCTCCTTGCGCATCGACACCCTCGCAGAAGCAGTCTGCTGCGACCGACAAAGCATCAGCCGTGCGACCCTCAAGGACCAGCTCGGAAGCGACGCTTTCGTCAGCCAAGAGCAATCGCGGGGGCGTGAAATCGAACGGAACGCCCTGGGAACGTTTCGGCATCCAAGCCAGTATGTTTTGAGCAAACTCATCAGCACCATCTTCCGAGTCGAACCCACCGGCGACTCTTAGGTACTTCGAATGCAGGTCACCACCGACCACGACACTGCCCCCCACCACCAGCATGTCCCCGCAGGTCAGGCTTCCCCGCACATCAAGGCGACCCAGACACATGAGTGGTCCTGCGCAATGCAGGTCACCGTGGATGGTCAGATTCCCGCCACACACGATGCGCCCGGAAACATGCAGGGGGCCATGGACTTCGTGATGTCCTCGTGAAGAGATAGACCGAACGCGCGACACCTTGATCTTCGTGTGTGTTTTCATTGGCGCTCGTTGAGCATGGCAACGATGAGCTTGTTCACTTCAGACGACTCCAATAGACGGTCACATTCGTTGAGCGCCTTCGTCAGGAGGCGCCTCGCACGATCCATTCCGTATTGCTGCCGAGCGGCAGCTCGCCCCCGCAGCTCACCCAGCAGAGCTTCAACTTTGACAAGGTCCCCCGATGCGTCAAAGAGCGTTGGTCTGTAGCGCCTTCCAGGGCTCTCCGTCCACGCCATCAGATCCTCCGACAGACTCAGCAGCCTTTCTGTCAGGTCGTGCACAGTCAGTTTGTTGGCCAGGCGGGGCACCGTCTTCGGATCCTTCTTGACGGCAATCTTGGCATTGGATCTTTTGGCACGACGACTCACCTTTGCGTGATATGGCTCGAACGTGATCGAGCATCCATCAAGCCCTTGCGCCTCAAGGAACTCCTGCGTGAATACTCCCAGCATCATGTCAGTCATCATCGGCCTCGCACTGATATCAGAACGTATGAGGATCTTAAGCGATAAGCTTAACAATGCAAATTATGTGTTATCAATGCCTGTGTGACCATGCGTCATCAGAGTGGGAGTATCGCCATCTGGATCAGAGGGTTCGCCGCTGAAGGTCAAGGGCTTGCATTGGCAGACCGTAGGAAGCCACCTCGAATGGTCCACTGTCAATGGATCAGTTTTCTCGTGATGAAAGCTGCCCTTGAAGAGCTACAGCGGTCTTCGCCCACTTTCGCACCAGAACTCGGACGTCGAGCGACTGCTTTCAAGCGTAGCGTCCTACTGAGTTGGTGCCTGCTCAGGGGCGGCTGCGCCAGTTCTCGCGGCCAAGAACCAGTCGTCGGATCGGATGGCCTCCCAACTGCAACCCAAGGGCAGCTGTACCTCATACAGGCGCCGCTGGAGCCAGCGCTATTCGCCGACCGAACGTCGCCTTGATGGCGCACTCCGTGAGTACGCCGGCTGGAGCCGACGGGCTCCTAACGCTGCAGAGTTGGCGGATTACTTAAGCGGCTGCCGGCTGGCTGTGCTGAAGCCCTGGCCTATCGCCCGCTTCAGAAGTCGTCAGACTTTCTCGAAGTCGCTCAAGACATCGTCCTGAGTTAACGCATACACGCCGGCAGCAGCCACAGGAACTTCCGGGTTGAGCCAGTCGGCGAATCGGTACCTGCGTGTGAACTTGTCGGCTTGCATCGGGATCCCCCAGGTCAGAGGCGCTCACCTTTCGACTGAGACGTCCTGCGGCGTCACCAGTTGAATTTGTACATGCTGCTTGTACGTTTCGACTTTTCCACGCAAACAAACGCTCTTGCCTTGCAAGCTGTCCAAGTCAGCAAATTGCCGGTTGAAGGCCGGAACCGCATCAGCCCAGATCACGCCGGTCAAATCCTGCTTCGGGAACTGAGGTCCGAAGGTCAGATAGATACCTTTCGCGAACCTCTTCACCTGTGTCAGCTTTCCACAAGCCATGACGTACTGGCCGACATATGCGTTCGCTTTGGCCGCGTCGATCTTGAGATCGCTAGCCTGTGTGTTGAGAACTGCTGCTATAGCAAGCAGCGCAGCGTAGTTGCTTTTCAAAGCTCCCTCCCTACCTGAAATCAGATGCCTTGGACTCACAGCACATGTGTCCGTGGGAGGTCATATGCTGTAAAGAATGTGCTAACAGACGAATTGAAGGGCGTAGTTTGCCTCAGCCAAACCTTACTAAAGCCAGCGATGGGCCTATGTCGAGCAACCGCATCAAATCCTTCACAGGGACTGGCCTCAACATCGTCAACACGTGACATATGGCGCACAAGCGTCGAAGGGACGAAACGGCCGAGCGTCAAGTCCAACTGAAAGGTTGAATGTCGGCTTGGGCAAGGCAACCGCCGCCATTTAGGTACCACGCTGACGCGCTAGCTCTATGGCTCGCGCCTTTAGGGCCGGGGATTTCCGCCGCCAGCTGCGCCCGGTCGGTGTAGTCGCAGGTCCGGCGCTCAAGTCTGAAGTGCCCATATGGCCATGCATGTTTTGCCGTGGACAACAGCATCCAGGGCCTGCTGCTGGACTTCATGGCGGCTTTGCTGGATGCCTACAGAGCTTCGGCTGCCGGGCAACCATTGCCAGCGTGTGCCGTCGATCCTTTCGAGAAGTTCCTCAGCGGCCACCCTCGGCGAAGGGCTCTATTGCATCGGTGATGCCGCGAGCGGATGAGGCCGCGACCAAGTCAAAGCTGAGGCAAACTACTGCATGTAACTCTTAAGTTAGTCGTCCGTCACGGCAGGCGCCTTGACGCAGCGGGTCGACGCGACGTCGGCCAATGAGTTGCTCACTTCAACCGGTTGGTTTACAGGAGGATTCCCTTGTTTGCAGCGTTGCGATTCGTTCGCGGAGTATTTGGATTGTTTTTTGCGCTTCAGGTCTTACAGGTGATCGAAGGCTTAGCTTTGCTATTCCGACCTGAAGCTGCCGGCTTTGATACGGGAAAAATCTTCGCATTGATGCTCATAAAGGTAGTCTTTCTGACTGCTTTCGGAGTGCTATTTTTCTGGTTGCGCAGCCTCATCAATAAGTTGCACACGAAGCGAACGGGGAGCCCACATCCTGCCTTGGCAGAGAAGAGGTGGGCACTCTAGAGATGTGCCAAGGTTCTAGCTCTCGCGCCAACTTGGTATCGCGACCGAGATCTGCCTCTGGCATCTGCGGCTTGCCGCCAGCAACATTTACCCAAGACGGATCACTTGAGTAGCGGCTTCATGTTCGGGAGCGGGTGGCATCATGGACTGGTTTGAGCGAATTACGGGTTTCAAGGAAGTCGACTGCTCGACCACGCAGGCGAGACTTTCGGTCCTGGACGGGTGTCTCGTTTCAACGCACAGTGCGCATCGTTGGCCGGCCGGTCAGCTCGAGACACCTACTCTTGCAGAACTGGATTTCCGACGAAGCTTTGAGGCCCCGTGCGTCAAGCCGGCCACGTTCCAGTGTGTTGCCGGTGATGCCAGGGGGTTGCATCGAAGCGCTCCCGCAGGTTCGATGTACCAGGTGGCTTCCCAGTTCAATCTTGTGGAGATGGTCAGCCCCGATGTGATACGCAACCTGCAACGACGGGCATATGCATAGATAGCAAAACTCACGGGACCTCTGCCCAAGCCATCGACATGGCGTGGAGCACGCGGGCAAACCAACGTCAGTGAACACAGCAACATTTGGATTTAACTAGGCACGGTCAATGGAAATCTTCGGCACGCGAGAGTTCACCTGGACACTGAACCTCCTCTTCTTCGCTGCGATCCTGTACACATTCCTTGCTGCCAAGGCAGGTCTGAAGTCCGATAGAAGCAACTTCGTCGAGTACGCGCCGTCGCTGATGACATCAACGGGCTTGTTCGGGACATTTCTTGGCATCTTCATCGGGCTTCTTCAGTTCGATACCAAGCACATTGACGGCAGCATTGAGCAGTTGCTTCGAGGCCTTCAAACTGCATTCGTCACCAGCCTGATCGGCATGTGCTTCGCCATCTGGTTCAAGATCCTCCAGACCAGCCATCTGGACAAAAGCAAGCAGCGCGAAGAAGGTGCCTCCCCAGATGACATTGCCCCCAAGGACATTCATGCCATCTTGATGAAACAGCATGTTGAGCTCACCACGATTGCCAAAGGTATCGGTGGGAATGATGAGCGGTCAATGGTCGGTCAGATTCAGATGCTGCGAACCGACGTCACCGATTTCCGCTCTGGGTTGGTCCGGCGGCAAGAGGCCTTTGAGGAAAAGCTGTGGGGGCAGATGAGAGACTTTGCAGAAATGCTCTCCAAGTCGGCGACCCAGCAGGTTATCGAAGCACTTAAAGAAGTCATTGTTGATTTCAACAAGAACTTGACTGAGCAGTTCGGCGATAACTTCAAGCGCTTGGATGAGTCCGTCAAGAAGCTGGTTGATTGGCAAGCGAACTACATGGTTCAACTCGAAGCCATGGCCCGGCTCTATGAGCAAGGTGTTGAGTCCATCAGTGCAACAAAGGTCGCAGTCCAATCCATCAAGGATGAGACGGCACGCATCCCTGCGGATATGCAAGCCCTTGCAGAAGTCTTGGTCGTCAACCAGCATCAGATAGCCGAGCTGGATCGACATCTGGATGCATTTGTGAAGATGCGTGATCAAGCGGTGGTGGCGGTTCCGCAGATCCAGTCAAAGCTTGAAGAGGTTGGCCAGCAGTTGCTCACGGGCGCCGAACAGGTCAATGTCGCACTGATCAATGGATCGCAAGACTTCGAGAACTCAGTGAAGCAGACCAATCAGGCGATGATCAGCAATGCCAAAGCCATTGCCACGGAGTCAGAACACATCTCCGAGGAACTCAAGAATGCGATGGAGCTCTTGGGCCTGAATACTGAACGTATTCGCACGGGCGTCACGACGGCCATCTCCACAGCCATGGAGACTGTTGAAGAGAGCTCGCGCAATGTGAGTGCCAAATCCCAAGAGGCGATGAAGGCCATGCTGAACAGCGCGCAGCAGTCTGTTCAAGCTTCTATCGACCATAGCAATCAGGCTCGCGCCGATTCGCTGCGTCTGGCAGACGAGACTAGTCGGACGGTCGCCCAGAATGCGGATCGAACCCTGCAGGCCCTTGACCGCCAAATCCAGGATGCCGTCAATCGCACCAACGAAGCAGTGAATGCGCAGCTTCGCCAGCTTGATGAAGCATTGAGTCGACAGCTCAATGCTGCGCTTCAGGAACTGGGGGCGGCGTTGGCCACCATCGCGCGGCATTTGACTGATAGCTACAACCGCAACAGCGAGCGAAGCTGATCAGGAAGTCTGTTGCCATGGACAAATTCTTCGGCTCACGAAATAACAAGATTGACCATGAGACATCAGAGCATTGGGTCAGCGTGTCTGACCTGATGTCTGGATTGATGATGGTTTTCCTGTTCATCAGCATCGCACTGATGCGCCATGCCTTGATTGAGCGCGACAAGATCAAAGAAGTCGCTGTCGCATATCAGAACAACCAAGTGGCACTCTATGAGGCCCTCAAGAAGGAGTTCGAGCCGGATCTGGCGCGATGGAACGCGGAAATTGATAGAGACACGTTGTCCTTCGAATTCAAGTCGCCAGACATACTGTTTGGTCTTGGATCGTCAGCAATGCGCCCTCAGTTCAAGGATGTCTTGACCGACTTTTTCCCACGCTACATGAGGGTGCTGAACCGTTTCAAGGAATCCATCAATGAGGTTCGGATTGAGGGGCACACCAGCTCTCAATGGAACGTCGGGGTCAATCCCGAGGAAGCCTATTTCAGGAACATGGAGCTGTCTCAGTCCCGCACGCGCTCTGTGCTGCTCTTTGTGCAAGGACTCAAGGCATCACCAGGCGATCAAGCGTGGATCAGAAGAAACGTTGCTGCAGTCGGGCTATCGTCCAGCCGACTGGTTCTTGATGACAGGGGAAATGAAGACTCGGAGCGCTCTCGACGCGTAACGTTTCGAGTTATCTCCAATGCTGAAACAGCGATCAGGCGACTGATTCAGGATTGATCATGCGGATCACTCATGACTTTTCTGAGCTTTGGAACATCGCCAACCGCCTGGGTGCTGAGCGACAGTCATTCGCGCTCACCCGCGCAAGCGCTATCTCTGCCATTGAAGCCGAGCTGATCGGTGGCCGTGAGGTCAAGCTTGACGAGTTGCAGTTCGTCTCTGGTCTATTGGCCTTCGAGGGCCGACAGATCCTCCTGTACATCCCAGATCAGGGCTACAAGATAGAAGAGGTCCTGAAAGGCAACCGCGACGCAGGGAAGAAATTCCATGTCGCTTACTGCGGCACGCTCGAGACCATGAGGAGCTCTGGCCGTTTCGAGCGCTACATAGCCACAACCGATGTCAGTGGCAACTTTGCGCTCAGTGGCATCGACATGACCATGAGGGAGTTGACTGGGCAAGCCAAGTTGTATGTCTGCCAGAACTGCCTGAACATGCTCAACTACAAGCAAGCCAAAGTCAATCGAGCAGCACGGGCGTTGCGTGAGAGCTTCGATCTCAACGAGTTCTTCGAGACTTTCTCATCTTGCTTCAGGTTTTTGCCTGTGCGCACAAAGGTTGAAGCCGGCGCCTCCGTCTACGCCGCCAACTGGCGGGAGATCTCTGACAACTTGAGAGAGGCTGTCAACTGGACTTGTGAAGGCTGCAAGATCAATCTCTCAAACGCGAGGCAATTGCTTCATGTGCATCATATTGACGGAGTGAAGGGCAACAACGCCCGCTCGAATCTCAAGGTGCTTTGCAAGGCATGTCACCGCATGGAGCCCCTACATGATCACATGTATGTGCCTCGGGATGAGATGAAAGCGATCAATCGGTTGCGGTGCTCTGCCGGCATCTTCGATGGGACATGGAACGCTGTCATGCGGTATGCAGATCCGGCCCTGCATGGTGCTCTGGGACTCGCAAGAAGCCAGGGATGGGCTGTGCCGGAAATCGAACACGAGGTGTCTGGCCTGCCACGGCATGTAGAAGCGGCGTGGCCTGAGCAGCGCATTGCAATATCTCTTGAGCATCCAGCCCCAAGTGCGCCTGGATGGCGCTTGGTTGATCTGCATGGATTCGCCAGCATGATGAACTAACGCCGCCCGTGGCGGACTAATTCGGCATGCGCGGCCAGCTCTAGAGCCGCGAGGGTACGTTTCTCCTTTCACTCCTGCCAAGCTCATAGCTGCCGTCCGATTTCGCTGTCGCGCTGCGTGTCGGCGCTTTCAGGTAGATGTCGGAGAAGCCTGCTGCTAACTGTATTGACCCAGTGAAAACCTGCTCAGGTGTTACCGTTGAAAGGAAGACACCGTGAGTACGTTGATGGACGAAGAGATCAAGCGCTGGACAGCCAAGCGCAAAACGGCGCTGGTGCTGGAGATCGTCCAGGGCAAGACCAGCGTTTCGGAGGCCAGCTGGTGGCCCGGCGGCTGCATCGCGGCAAGTTCGTCTGGCCGCACAACTGGCGGGCAGGATGCGGCTGATCTCGAGTGAGCTCGAGTTGAGCCGCAAGTTCCGGTTTCGTCCCCTACTATCATGCACATCCTTCATGGAACGAGCATGTGGCGACGATTACTGGGATGGGATCGTGCCCTGAGTTGTCTGCCGCCTTGCGGTGATGGAGTAGCCCGATGCAGATCAAGGATGTCCGCCCGGAGTCGTACACGAAGCAGATCCGTTGTGATCGCTGTGGCCGGCTTTCCGAGGTTAATGAGGTCGAATTCCATGAGTCCGCCAGCATCGACCTGCTCGCTGGCTATGGGTCCATCTTCGGGGACGGCAACACTGTCCAGATCGATCTGTGCCAGCACTGTCTCAAGGAGACACTCGGCCCTTGGCTCAGGGTGACCGAGCCCGTGCTCGCCTCTCACCGTGGTGACGCGGCTATCGATGAACTCCTGGCGCGCTGGATCCGGATCGGCACAGGGGGGAAGTCCCGGGGGGGCGGCGACTGAACTGATCTCGCAAGGGCTTATGACGCGTGGCGGGTCACAAGACTGGCGATGGGTGCCAGACCATTGGGGCGATCATGTTGAGCGGTGAGTGAGCTTCGCAAGATGGATCTTGCGTTTCTGTCACAAGCAGTTTTCTGGATCATCGCGCTGATCCTGGCTGCGGTCTGGAAAGCCGGCACGGTCGCCGAACGGTGGCGCCGGGAGGTCATCGAGGCTCGCCGCTCGGGGGATCGTGACCGCCAATGTGACCCATGAGGGCTTGATCTGCCTGCCTGATCGCAGGTGAATTGCTATCGCGTCGGTTGCATGCCATTCCCGCATGACTGGAGGTCGGCCTCGATGAGGTGCGACGGTGTCGATTCCAGCGCTGGCGTTCAGGCGCACAGATTGAAGTGAGAGGCAGAAACTCCTGGTGAATGCTGGACCTGGACAGTCTCGGGTATTGAGGGGACATCGGGGGGGCCTTTGTGACGTTCGCTCCGCCCCTCTTCCGCAATGAGACTGGTCGCATCGCGCACCTCGCGGACCTCAAGCCTGACCCAGGCCGCACCTGCCAGTGCGCACATCTCGCGGGTCTCCTTGCCGGTGCCGGCGTAGCGACTGCCGCTGCGTGACGCAAAGCCGAAGCTCCGCGGGTCAGACATCTTGAGTGCAGACTGACGCGAATCTGCAAGACGACATGCTCTCAACCCTCTGTGCCCTGCCCAGCAGGCTATTGAGCTCGTGCTACACGCGGTGCAGGCGATGGTGACTTATCGCGCGAACGTGAGAGCCTCGTCTGGCGACTTGTTGGAGGAGCGGGACTGGCATCGCAGCGCCGCGCTCCTTCGGGCACGGACAACTGGCGACCGATTCCGCAAATTACGCATGGGTGCGTAATTTACGCACCCATGCGTATTTTCGGAATCGGCAGCGCAGGCACACCCGAAGTCAGCGATCGCAGAGCCGGCAGGAATCCGCATCGACTGCTGCCGCGCCTGATCCACTCAACTGTCGCCTCTCCCTTGCCGCGCAATTGAGCGTGCCATCGGGTTGATGACGACCTCGCTTCGCCTTGATGCGTAGGCGCGTGCGGTGCGGAATCACCAGTCTGCACAACGTTCGAAGGAACTTTGGCAGGCGTCAACCCTCGATCATGGCTCGGCCGATACCGACACGGGGCGTTGCGCGTAAATGCCGGCCGGGTTCAGGCGTGGCCCTGAAGTCCCGGCGACATCATTCGAGCCGACCGTCATCGAGGGCGGGCTGGATAGAGATGTTTGGACGTATTCGTCGGCCTCGGTCGGCAACTTCGATGCCAGGGGATACTATAGTATCCAAAATGGCAATGTTTGGTCCCTATGCTACCCAAATGAGCGCTGACACATCCGTCATGAACCGGCACCTGCTGCTGCAGTTCGGTGACCGGCTCCGTGCCTTGAGAAAGGCCCGAGGCATGACCGCGGAGCAGTTGGCTTCGGCCGTAGGGATCACTCGCAAGACGCTACGCGCTGTGGAGTCGGGTGATCTTTCTCCGGCCATGGGGACGTACCTTCGAGTGATGGCCGCTCTAGGCATCAGCGGTGAGCTGGCCTTGCTTGCTGGCGACACGCTCTCGCCAGCTCCGCCAGGCTCGGCTGCAGCGCGGTCGAGGCGGCGGCCTCCTGCCATACGGATAGAGATCGCCACCTCAGGATCGGCGCATCGTGAGCAGGACCTGCGCAGCATGGCGCTTCATGAGGAGGCGGTTCGACTGATCAAGCGCCATCCGCAACTGGTCGACCAAGCGAAGAGCGTGCTGGCCCGATGGATCACGGACCAACCCAGATCACGCTCGATGAGTCTGTGGCGCGAATGGGAGGCCATCATGGCCGATCGCAGATGGCGGAAGGTCCTGTCTTCGACCGCGCATGCACAGCAGTTGCGACAAGCATCGCCGCTTGCGGTGCTTGTGCCCGAGGAAAGCAGACAGAGAATCCTTGAGCAAGTGGCGGCGCTCAGAAGGGGCGTTGTGCTGACAGGGCCAGCTGACCTTGTCAGCGAATCGCGGGGTGATCGGCTTGCCAATCCTGGCACCTGAGGCGTCACAGGGGCGAGGCCTTGGAGATGCTTTCCTGGATCGCTCAAGGAACGGTTCAACTTGCCCGGCGGGAGTCGCTGAGCCGCGGTCGAACGTAGGCGCACCCGAACACAGATTGTTGGCCTGGTGGGCAGGGGAGGTGCACCTCAACGCGGCGAGCGTGTTGCTCACCATGCCCGCGACTCCGAGCAGGCGTGCTCTTGATCAGCACGGATTCCGGCGGTCATGCCAGGGCGCAAGCCCAAGTCTGTCGGCCGCGCGTGCCGGGGCGTCGGGGCGGCTGATCCTGCCTTTCTCCCTCGTTGCTATTGGCCACCTTGACTGCGGATGCAGACCCCGTGCACGCCAGGCAACGAGTCAGCTTGGATCGGTTGGGTACTGACCAGGGCTGCACTCACGAGTTTGAGAAGTCGGACTCCTTCAGAACCGGCTTTCGCAGGGCCTCCTTGAACTGTTCAAGCCGCGTGAGCCCTGCATCCGGCCCATCGAGGTTTGTCCAGCCAGCTGCCGCTGGCCCTGCCGTGTACCCGACGGGTCTGCCGTTCTCGTAGCGCACCTCGTGAATCGCGTACCACGTCTCTTCCTCGTCATCAGCCGAAGGAAACTCGATCACCCGGCAGTTCCAGTGTCGGCGTGGCGCTTTCACTTCATCGGTGTCAGATGCACGCAGCTGATGCTCTGCTTCAGCACGGGCCGTGACGGCCTGCTGCCAATCCGAAAGAGAGCCCAGTTGGATCGCTTCGTCGATGCCTGTGTTCTCGAGAAGTGCCGCGAGCAGCGTGCGGCGATCACTGTCACTAAGACATAGATTGCCTCTGATGAGCTCGACCTGGACGGGAAGACTCTCTAGCTTTTCCAAGCCCTCTGCGCCGAGCCATTTCTTTCCCTGTCGTCCAATGTTCCAGTTCATGTTGATTCCTAAATGGTGGGACAAGCATTCATGCCATGGAGGCTTTCCAGTCGTCCAGAGACGGCCCTGCCAAGCTCCGACTGGTTTCTTGCCGGTGCTGATGCCAAAAAGTGTCCCAACCTCCTCGCTGCCGCCACCTTGGCAAAGGGCCGCTGGGCCATCGATTGCACATCCCCGGAGGCCATTCGATCAGGCGATGTTCCGGTGGAGTAGTGAGCCGCGGAGCCGCTGCTGCAGTCAACTGCAAGTCTGGCATTCCGTGTTGACAGCGCGCGGGATGCCGTTGACGAGCCTGCACGCAGAGCTCACTACACCCCGCGAGGATCGCCCCCATCCCACGCAGCACGGCGCTGCGCCGGACTGACGTAGGAGATGCCGCAGATGAGTTGATAGACGCCTTGAGCCTGCGTCACAGGTTACTCATTCAGGCGCATGGTGGCTTCGAGCTACAACCCATCCGTCGATGCCGTGTACGATCTTTGACCAACCTTCGCAGTTTGCAAGCATGGGTTTCTCGAGGGGGCGGAATATGACCAATCTCACTATCGATCTTTCTCAAGAGGATGGGCCGGTTTGGGTTGGACTTGACCGCGGATTGGCGGTGCGTGAGCGGCTTGAGCTGAATCATCGCGAAGATCGTGTCGATCACATCGATGTGTTGATCCCGATGAGCATCTATGCGGTCAGCAGTTCATTTTTCCAGGGCTTGTTTGGTCCCAGTGTGCGCAAGTGCGGCTCAATAGATCGGTTTGAGGCCAAATTCCGTTTCGCCGCTCCAGATGACTTGCAACAAGTTCTGCGCGGGCATGCGCTGATGGCTCTTTGGCAGCGCATGCGTTCCGAACGGTAGGGGGGCTGGTGGCCTACGCAGTCACCTGGTGCAAGCAACGAACGCTCCGAACGCACGACGCTAGCAAGACTCATCACCCCATCGGCGCAGGATCGACTTCGATCTCCTCTTCGAGGAAGTCTGCAAGCCACAGGCAACTGCCGTCTGGCAGACAACTCTCCACAACGTACCTGTCCGGAAGGTTCGGCGAGCTGAGTACATCAATGATCGTGCCTCCGTCGCCCACTTGCGGAGGCCGCCGGTTGCTGTGCCAGCCTTCATACGACGGCGCGTCGTTCAGAAGGCGTCGGACACGAGCACAGACGAAGGGCTTGAGCGCTTGTGCCATGAGAGGTCCAGATTGAAAGCGAGCGGCTGGCGAAGGAGGTCTGCGCCAATGCCAAGTTCAAGCTTATCTGTCTTCCTGCGAAAAGACCGAAGGAGCTGGGGCTGCACTCCTTCATGCGACTTCTCAAAGAGGTGCGCAGCCAACCTGGCGGCAGCTGCCGGGAGCGCGAAGCGCCACACCCACAGGACCGTCTGACAAACTACGCCGAGGTGGCAGGATGGCCCGGGAGTTCGCTGTCCATCTCCGAATGGAAGCGCGCCAGTCACGGATCGCCGGCATCGAGGGGCACGACCTGGCCGCAGAGCAGCCCTGTAACCGGATTGCCCGCCGGACCGTGCGATCGGATTGCGTCCTCGGCAGCTTGTCATGTCAGCCAAGCTGCTTCTGCTGTCGAAAGACCAAAGAACTGAGGTCCGCTTTCATCCATGAAGCCCAGCTTGGAGGTGATTCGTCGACGGCGCAACCGGGGGAGAAATCGCTGCGGCCAGTCAGGGTGGCGTGATTGACTTTCTCCGGATCAGGCGCAAGACTGCTCAGCCAGTGAGGCGGTCTGGCGAGGTTGTCATGCCGTCGGCCCGACAGAAGAGTCGGGGCAGATCCAATGGAGGGGATCCACACATGGAGTGGGAGTTCTTGCGTCATCCGGCCTTCTGGGTCGTCGTGCTGATCTTGGCCTTGGCTTGGAAGGCCGGTTCGATCATGGAGCGTTGGCATCAGGAGAATGTCCGCATGCGCAAGTCCAGGGCCGGTCGCACGACGACATGACTTTCGGAGGGCCTTACGGCCTGTTTCCCTGACGCTTCCTTGCGGCGGATGCTGGGGCAGCGCAAGAGTGGGCAGCACTTGCTGAGCCCCATGAGGGGCTGGGGTCTAACGCGCCCCGAGATTATCTGCGCGGTCGGCTCCTGCGGCCACTGGATTGAATCGACTCGGCGTGCTGTTCAAGGGCATACGCACCGGACCTCTCGACACCGACTGTGGATCCCGGCAGCGACCGAGCGCCGTCCTGGGTGACTGGGCTCGATGCGATGCGCGCCCCGTCCGTGTCGCGCCAACACCGCCGTCAGGCATCGACGCGTAGTCGCTCGCAGATTCCCAGAGAGTGCGGCGTGGGCTCCCGGTAACCATCAAGACAGTCGGCCCGGGGCACCCGCTGGTCACGGCGGTGGACGTGGATACGGCACGACCCTCACGCTCATTCACGATCTTGGACTTGCCTGCCATGTGGCGGCATCGCCAGCTCTCGGCCCCCCGCACCGTCATCGCAATCAAATGGCCTGGGCAGATGGGAAAACTCCAGCTCGGACTGGCAGGTGGCGCTGTCCGACAGTGACAGAAGGGCCAGTGCGCTGGATCGGCCGGTACTCCAGTCCAGGGCAGCCACTGCCCGGAAATGCAGCACCTCGCGCAACTCCATTGCCCTGGCCAGCCTGGCTGCCGCATCCGGGCCCTGCAAGTTTGCGCCCTGCCGAAATGCCTGGATCTGGCGTCTGCGGCTCAAGGCCTCTCGCTGTTCGGTTGACAGAGTCGAGCTCGCCTCGACCTCGATCCGATCCAGCGTGACCCAGTTGCGCCTGAGCCCGCGCACGCAGGCGCGTATCGTCACCAGGGGACCATTGGGCAGATGCCGGGGCAGCTCACCCACGTGGAGCTTGGCACCCAACGGCCAGCCGGCAAACGACACCGACCCGTCCGGCTCCAGGCCACGCTGAATGCGCATCCTGAGTTCCTGAAGGCCGGGGTCGTGTGATGAGCTGGCTGCGCTGGGGACTGGGCTCACGCCATGGCTGAGGCACAGCAGCAGGCGTGCCTCAACGGATTCTCTGTCCAACATGACCCTGGCCACATCGGCCGCAAATGGGTCCGGCTCTGGATCTTCGGATGAGGGTGGATCCAGGGCGAGAACCAGCTGTGAGGACTCCTCGAGACTGAGCTGAACGAACAGTTGGTTGTCCTCGACGACGAGTCCATGACAGAGGCGGCTGGACTGAAGGTTCTTCAGGGATGGCAGGTCAACCAGTGCATTGGTCCGGTGTAATGCAACCAGTCGCTCCACTTGCTCGAGCGCCAACTCCATCCTCGCTGGGGCGATCGCCAAACGCGCGATGGGCCTATAGCGAGGGGCGTGCGCCATGAGCGGCCTCCAGCTGCAAGTGAACCCCTAGCGCAAACAGCCACGCGTGAAGGCCGTCGAGACTTCCTGACGCGCCGGCCACATGGCTCTGCCACGCTCGCGATCCCATTGCAGATGTGCCCGTGGTGCCGACGGTCTCGGCCGCTTCGGCTGCAACCTGGGGCGCTGGCCGTAGACGGCAACGAACTCAGAAGTCAATCGGGCGATCAGCCTTGCGTCGTCAGCCTCATGGCAGATACGCAGGGCCCCAGGATCGACTCCGGCAGCTCTCAGCCAGCGATACAGCCCGAGCGCCTTGCCTGGCTCGTCAAGGGCGAGCTGGCGGCCGCGGAGGCATTCGCGCCATGACTCCCAGGCCTGCTCCAGGAGCGCGCTGTCGTCGTGTGTCAGCAATGACTCGAGGATCTGTGCGTGCTTTCCTCGCAGGCCTGTGGCCCGGTCGAGATTGATGCAGAGCCCGTGCAGGGCCTGCTCCAGGGTGACAGGTTCGCGGGCCCGGCTGCCGAACTTCAAGGGCCATGCGCGCATGCAGGCCTCGTGGGCCACCTGGATCGCCGTCCGTTCCAACGCCTGCACCCACTCGATGTCGACCCTGAAGTGCGCGGCAACTGCCGCCGCGGACTGTCGGCTGGCGAGGACCTGCATCATGCGCAGGGTGTCGGGCACGCTGGAGGCGGTAGAGGCCGGACGCAATGCTGAAGGAGCTCGTGGCGCATCCCATCGCCATGGGGTGTCGATTCTTTCCCAACCAGTGCCTTCGTGGCCCGAAGCCAGCAGGGCCTGCCATGCCAGCTCAGTGACGGGCACGCCCTTCCGGTGGCTACGCTGCCGCAGTGCCTCGGCGGCAAGGCCCATGAGGCGGCCAGCCTCGCCGCTGCTCCATGACATGCTGCTCCGAAGTGCCGCATCCAGATGGATCCTCAGTGCTTCCTCATAGTTGTGAACATAGTTGCGCAGGGTTGTGCCGGCATGCACATGACCCATCGAAACGGCGACCCGCTGCAGTTCATAGGGCTCCGTTAATGGGCTGCTGCACAGAAGAGGCACAATCCAGGCGTTAGCGGCGCTATGACGGAGATCGTGCACCGTGGCGTCGGGATGGCCCGTGCAGGCTTTCAGCAGACGATTCAGATGGCGGCGCAGCCGGTGAGGGCTATGCACGCGGCCAGGGAGAATAGGATCGGCTAGAAGCAGGTCCTTGACTGCGGCTCCTTCGATTCGCCGCCGCCTCAGCCAATCCAGAGTCAAGTTCACGGTGCGTGCATCGCGCACGGTGACTCGGCGCTGGGCTGCAGGGCTCTTCAGGTGCAGCCCGCGTCGGCTGCTCGAGACCTCGATT
>JACDQM010000120.1 GCA_015657635.1 Roseateles sp. | reverse complement strand
TATTCCTACCGCGACCTGAGCGAAAAGCTGGCGGCCAATCAGCGCATCGAGGAGCTCTCTCACTCCGACATGCTGACCGGGCTGCCCAACCGCCGGGCGCTGTGCGAGCGACTGGATTATGCGCAGGCGATGGGGCGCCGTGAGGGCACGCCTTTCGCGCTGCTCGATGTCGATCTGGATCGCTTCAAGCAGATCAACGGGACCTTGGGCCACAGCTACGGCGATCGGGTACTCAAGGAAGTGGCGCTGCGCCTGAAAGAGTGCCTGCGCGAAGTGGACACCGTGGCCCGCCTGAGCGGCGACGACTTTGCGCTGCTGATTCATCAGGCTGATGCGCGCGGCGCCGAACTGGCGGCGCGGCGCGTTCAGGAGGCGATGTCGCGCCCCTTCAGCTTCGACACGCTCAGCTTCACCGTCACCTGCAGCATCGGCATTGCCTTGTTTCCGGGCGATGGGTCCACGGTCGAGGACCTGATGGCCAGCGCCGAGCGCGCGATGCACTGGGTCAAGGAGAGCGGGCGCTCGGCGTTCCGCTTTCATCAGCCCCGCAAGGATGTTGATCTGCTGTCGCGCATGCGCCTGGATCACGCGATGCGGCAGGCCTTGGCGGAAGGGCAGTTCCGCCTGCACTTTCAGCCTCAGATCGATCTGTCCACTGGCCAGGTGATCGGCGCAGAGGCGCTGATCCGCTGGAGCGACCCGACGCGCGGTGAGGTCTCGCCGGCCGAGTTCATCCCGGTGGCGGAAGAGAGCGGCTTCGTCATGGCCATTGGCGACTGGGTCCTGCGGCGCGCCGTCAAGCAGGCAGCGCAATGGCTGCGCCAAGGGCGCCGCATGCCCATCGCTGTCAACGTCTCTGCGCTGCAGTTCCAGCAACCCCAGTTCGCCGAGACCGTGGCGGCGGTGCTGAACGAGTCGGGCCTGCCCCCGGAGCTGCTGGAACTGGAGTTGACGGAGTCGATCCTGCTGCGCGATGCCGAGGAAGCGCTGCGCCGGCTTGAGGCGCTGGCAGCGCTGGGCGTCTGCATGTCCATCGACGACTTCGGCACCGGCTACTCAAGCCTGGGCTACCTGAAACGCTTTCCCATCCAGCGCCTGAAGATCGACCGCAGCTTCGTCAAGGGCCTGCCGGACGACGAAAGCGACGCCGGTATCGTCAATGCGGTGATTCAACTCGGCCGGGCCTTGCATCTGCAGGTGATTGCCGAAGGCGTGGAGACCCTGGCGCAGCGCAACTTCCTGCAGCAGGCCGGCTGCCACGAGTTCCAGGGCTATCTCTACGCGCCAGCGCTGGATGCCGTCAGCTTTGAAGAGAAGGTCTGGCCGGCATCCGCTACGGCGGCTCAGCGCACGCAGGGCACGCAGGCGCGCCCGTCGCTGCTGCAGGCACGCATCGCCAAGAACGGCTGACGCGGCGCCCCGGACGTTTCGACCCAGAATACAGGGGTCGACAACAAGAGGGGGGTGGGCGGTGATCTACAAATTCAGATCCAAGGCAGCGGCGGACGTCATCATGATGGGCCGGCTGGAGATCAAGTGCTGCGCCTGATGGGCCGTGAACCCGCGGCCCAAGGCATCGTCGAGCTGGAGTCGCTGCCGGCCGCCATCAGCGCCTTGGAGCGCGGTGTGGCCGACGATGAGGCGGAGTTCGCCCGTCTGCAACTCGAAGCGCAGGAGCGCGGCGAGCCGGTGCCACAGCGCCAGGGCATCAGCCTGCGCCAGCGCGCCTGGCCCTTGCTTGAGCTGATGCGGCGCAGCCATGCGGCGGGGCAGGACATGGTCTGGGGCGTCTGAGCATGGGCCTGGACCAGGTCACCAGCGTGCTGGCGGTTCGTCACGGCGAGACGGCCTGGAATCGGGAAACAAGGATCCAGGGCCAGCTCGATATTCCCTTGAGCCCCTTGGGTGCGGCCCAGGCCAGCCGACTGGCGCAGGCCTTGGACGGGCAGGGCGTGGAGGTCATCTATGCCAGCGATCTTGCACGCGCCCGCCAGACCGCCGAGGCCGTCGCCCAGCAGCTCGGCCTTGCGCTGCAGTTGGAGCCCGGTCTGCGCGAGCGCGGCTTCGGCCTGTTCGAGGGGCTGACCTGGGCGGAAATCGAAACCCGCTGGCCCGCTGAAAGCGAGCGCTGGCGCCGCCGCGACCCGGAGTTCGCGGCGCAGGGCGGCGAGAGCCTGCAGGACTTCTATGCGCGCGCGGTTGCCGCCGTCGAAGCGCTGGCCTCGCGGCATCCGGGGCAGACCGTGCTGATCGTGGCGCACGGCGGCGTGCTGGACTGTCTTTACCGCGCGGCGGCGCGCCAGTCGCTTCAGGCTGCACGGACCTGGACACTCGGCAATGCGTCGATCAACCGATTGCTTTATTCGCAATCGGGCCTCACGCTTGTTGGCTGGAATGACGACAACCATCTCGCGGGGCTGAGCCTGGACGACACGGCCGCCTGAGGCTCGCGGGACTCGCACACCGGCCGGCATGCAAGCTGAACAAATCATCATCCTCGTCACCCCGATCTTCTTTGCGCTGATCGGGCTGGAATACTGGGTCGGCAAGCGCCGCGGCCGCAACACCTACCGACTCAACGATGCGCTCAGCAGCATCGGCCTGGGCATGCTCAGTCAGGTGGTCGGCGCCACCACCAAGCTGTTCACGCTGGGCATCTATGTCTGGGTCTATGAACACGCCGCCTGGCTGCCCTTGTCCAGTGATTCGGTTTGGGTCTGGGTCAGCGGTTTGCTGCTGTACGACTTCCTCTACTACTGGCACCACCGCTTCGGCCACACCACGGCGCTGTTCTGGGCCGCGCATGCCGTGCATCACCAGAGCGAGGACTACAACCTGTCGACCGCCTTGCGCCAGACCAGCAGCGGCTGGATCGCTGGCTGGATCTTCTATCTGCCGATGGCGCTGATCGGCTTTCCGCCGCTGGTCTTTGCCGTGGTGGCGCTGATCGATCTGCTCTATCAGTACTGGGTCCACACCCAGCAGATCGGCCGCCTGGGCTGGTTCGATCGGGTGTTCTGCTCGCCATCGAACCACCGTGTCCACCATGCTGTCAACGAACCCTACCTGGACAAGAACTACGGCGGCATCCTTATCCTCTGGGACCGCTTATTCGGCAGCTTCCAGGACGAGTTGGAAGCCGAGCCTTGCGTTTACGGCACGCGCGAGGCGCTGCGCAGCTGGAACCCCTGGGTGGCCAACACCCATGTCTACCTGGGACTGTGGCGCAAGATGCGCAGCCTGCCGCGTTGGTCTGACAAGCTGCGCGTCTGGTGGGAGCCGGCGCATTGGCAGCCGGGCGGAGCTGCGTCGGCGCATGACGCCTTTGATCCCTACCAGGTTCAGCGCTATGACCCCAGGGTGCCGGTCGCTCGGCAGTGGGCGGCCGGCCTGTTGTTCCTGCTCTTGCTGGCGGGCACGGCGCTGTTTCTGTGGTGGTCGCATCAGCTGGGCTTGCCGGCCAAGGTGCTGGCCATCCTGGGCCTGGTGCTCGGGCTGGCGGGCGTGGCGAGACTGTGCTCAACCCCAGGCCCGGCCGCCGATGCAGCGCTCACAAGTGCCGCAAGACATCCTTAAAGCTTTACCAGCGAGATGTTGCAATTTCGCGTCGGTGCGGATTCGGTTAAACCCTAGCCTTTTATACTCGCGCAGCTTTGCGAACACGGCCCGGCGGCATCTCCGTCGGGCACTTTCTCAACTCTAAAAGGCAGACTATGAAGAAGATTGCACTCGTTGCTGCACTGGCAGCTGTTTCCGCTTCGGCATTCGCCCAAAGCTCCGTCACGCTGTACGGCCGCGTCAACACCACGGTTGAAAGCCAGAAGGTTGCCAACCAGGACCGCAAGGTGGTCGTGGCCAACAACTCTTCGCGTATCGGCTTCAAGGGCACGGAAGACATCGGCGGCGGCCTGAAGGCTTCCTTCGTGCTGGAGCATGGCTTCAACTCCGACAACGGCGTTGCTGCCGGCACCTTCTGGGGCCGTGAGTCGTCGGTTCAGCTGAGCGGCGGCTTCGGTGCCGTGCGTCTGGGTAACTGGACCCCCGGTTCCTACTTCGCCACCGCTGACTACATCAGCATGCACAACCACGACACCGGCACTTCGTCGGATGCTCTGTACGGCGGCCCGTTCCGCTCGGCCAACAAGATTGCCTACTTCACCCCGACCATGGGTGGTTTCAATGCTGAGATCGCTGTCGCCGCTGGCGAAGGCGCTCCTGGCGTGAAGCGTGGCGTTGACCTGGCTGCCAACTACGTTGCCGGCCCTGTGCACCTGGGCGCTGGCTACAGCAAGGAAGGCAACAACAACCAGTTCGCCGTCCGTGGCCTGTATGAGCTGGGTGCCATCACCCTGGGCGCTTACTTCCAGCGCGTCGACACCAACAACGTCAAGCGTGACGTGTATCGCGCGTCGGGCATGTACGCTCTGGGCGCTTCCGAGTTCCACGTGAACTACGGCCAAGCCGAGAAGACCAGCCTGCAAGCCAAGGAAAGCCAGTTCACGCTGGGCTACAACTACAACCTGAGCAAGCGCACCAAGGTCTACGGTTACTACACCTCGGTTGATGCCAAGCTGGCCAACAAGGCGGGCGACTTCAGCTCGCTGGCTGCTGGCGTGCGCCACAACTTCTGATCCTTCGGATCGGACATGAAGAAAGCGACCCTCGGGTCGCTTTTTTCTTTGCGGAGTTCTTTTTTGAATCGCGGGGCTGCTATTCGTCGAACAACTGCCCGGCTGACTTCGGCGGCGCCACGCCGAGATGCCGGTAGGCGGCCAGCGTGGCGATGCGCCCGCGCGGCGTGCGCTGCAGAAAGCCCTGCTGGATCAGGTAGGGCTCGATCACATCCTCGATCGTGCCGCTCTCCTCGCCGATCGCCGCAGCGACGTTGTCCAGGCCGACCGGGCCGCCGTCGAAGCGGTGCACCACGGCCTCAAGCAGTTTGCGGTCCATCAGGTCGAAGCCCTGCGGGTCCACGTCCAGCATGGCCAGCGCCAGATCGGCGATCTTCTTGCTGATGCGGCCGTCGCCCTTCACCTCGGCATAGTCGCGCACCCGGCGCAGCAGGCGGTTGGCGATGCGCGGTGTGCCACGCGAGCGGCGCGCGATCTCGAGCGCGCCTTCCGGGTCCATCGGCGCATTCAGCAGGCCAGCGGAGCGCGTGACGATGCGCTGCAACTCCTCGGCGTTGTAGAACTCCAGCCGCGCGACGATGCCGAAGCGGTCGCGCAGCGGATTGGTCAGCATGCCGGCGCGCGTCGTCGCACCCACCAGCGTGAAGGGCTGCAGGTCCAGCTTGATCGAGCGCGCGGCCGGGCCTTCGCCGATCATGATGTCGATCTGGTAGTCCTCCAGCGCCGGGTAGAGGATTTCCTCGACCACCGGGCTGAGTCGGTGGATCTCGTCGATGAAGAGCACGTCGTTCTTCTCGAGATTGGTCAGGATGGCGGCCAAGTCCTTGGGCTTTTCCAGCACCGGGCCCGAGGTCTGGCGCAGGTTCACGCCCAGCTCGGCCGCGATGATGTGCGACAGCGTGGTCTTGCCCAGCCCTGGCGGGCCGAACAGCAGCACATGGTCGAGCGCTTCCTGACGCTTGCGAGCGGCGCCGATGAAGATCTCGAGCTGCTCGCGCGCCTTGGCCTGGCCCACATATTCGTCCAGCAGCTTGGGGCGCAGCGCGCGCTCCAGCGCTTCTTCGTTGGGTGAGCTGGGTGCGGCGCTGACCATGCGCCGCGCAGCGGCCGGCGGCACATCGCCGAAGTCGTCGGTCTGGATGCTCATGTCAGGCCTTTCGCCGGGCCGCCCCAAGAAAGGCCTAGGCCCCCGCGGGGGGCAGCGAACATTGTGAGCGTCGGGGGCATCATCACGAGAGTTTCTTCATGGCCAGTTTGATGCCTTCACTGACGCCGATTTCAGCGGGCAGTGACTTCAGCGCTGCGCCGGCTTCCTTTTCGCTATAGCCCAGTGCCAGCAGCGCCTGCAGGATGTCGGCCTGGTTGTCATTGGCGACGCTGGCAGGCAGTGACAGGTCCGGCCCCAGCTTGCCCTTCAATTCCAGCAGCAGGCGCTCGGCCGTTTTCTTGCCGATGCCCGGCACCTTGACCAGGCGGCCGGCTTCCTGCTTGGACACCGCCTGCGCCAGTTCGCCGATCGACAGGCCGGACAGCAGCGAAAGCGCCATCTTCGGGCCGACGCCGCTGATCTTGATCAGCTGGCGGAAGGTGCTGCGTTCCTCAGCCGTAAGGAAGCCAAACAGCACATGGGCGTCCTCGCGGATGCTCAGGTGGGTCAGCAGGCTGGCGCGCTCGCCCAGTCCCGGCAGGTTGTAGAAAGTGCTCATCGGCACATCGAGCTCGTAGCCGACGCCTTGCACATCGATGAGAACTTGCGGGGGCGACTTTTCCGCAATGACGCCGGTGAGCTTGCCGATCATGGTCGAGGATTATCCGCGTTCGGCGCAGGCCGGCTGGATATTTGTCCAGTGTTCTGCGGTGGCGCGCGTCCGGCGCGCCACAGTCGGGCTGGCAATTGCCTCAGTTGCGCCCGAACAGGCCCAGGCGCTGCGCTTCCAGCGCGGCCTCGGCGCGCGAGCTCACATTCAGCTTGCGGTAGATCTGCTTCACATAGTCGGCGATGGTGTGGCGCGACAGGCCCAGCTGCACGCCGATCTCCGGCAGCGTGAAGCCCTTGGCCACACGCAGCAGCACCTCGGTTTCGCGGTCGGTCAGCGAGACCTCGTGCAGCAAGGTGTTCTGCTGCGGCCGACGCTGGCTGGCGAAATGCGCGATCACCTTGCGAGCGATCGACGGCGATAGCGGCGGCTCGCCCTGGCTCATGCGTTGCAGTTGCTCCACCAGCAGCTCGCGCGATTGCTCTTTCAGCAGATAGCCGAAGGCGCCGGCCTGCAGGGCCGGGAACAGGTGCTCGTCATCGTCGTGGATGGTGACAATGACGGACTGCACCTCGGGCTGCTGCTCGCGCAAAGCGGCGATCACGTCCACCCCAGAGCCATCGGGCAGCCCCAGGTCCAGCAGCGCCAGTGTGAAGCGCTGGCTGGCGACTTGCTTGAGGGCATCCTGCACCCGCGAGCACTCGGTGATCTGTGCATTGGCGAACACCTGCTTGATCAGCGCCTTGAGCCAGGCGCGGATCTCCGGAATGTCCTCGAGCAGCAGGATGTGGTTCATGGTGAGGCCTCTTTTCTTGTTCCCTGAATGTAGTCGGGCCGCGGGCCCGTCGATTCGACCTTATCGTCCCAAAGCAGCCGGCCCTCAAGGCTCGGCCGTCGGATTCACAGCGGAATCGTGAGACGGATCACGGTTCCCCAGCCTGGGCCTGACTCAACCAGGCACTGGCCGTGCATCTGCTTGGCGCGCGACTTCATGCTGGCCATGCCGTGGCCTTTGTCCAGCCGGCCGTCGAGTTCGGTCGAAATGCCCTGGCCGTTGTCCTGGATGACGACCTGGAAGTCGCCGTTCGAAACTGCGCAGCTGACGGTGCAGTGCGTCGCACCGCTGTGCTTGATGATGTTGCTGACCGACTCGCGCAGGATGCGCGTGGTCTGCACATAGGCGCGCGCCGGCAGCGTGTGCGTGACTTCCTCGGCCGGTGACTTCCATTCGGCCAGGATGTTCGCCTGGCCCAGTCGCGACACCACCTCGGCACGCCAGTCGCCCAAGGCGTCGATCAGGTGCACCGGCTTGCCGGTCAGGCCGCGCACGGACAGGCGCATCTCCTCCAGCGCTTCGCGCGCCAAGGTCGAGATGCGGTCCGATTCGCTGGTGTGCACGATGGTCAGCAACTTGGCGCCCAGGTCGTCATGCAGATCGGCAGCGATGCGCTTGCGCTCGCGCTCGGTGACCTGCTCCAGCTTCTGCTCGGCCATATCGGCGAAGCTGCGCTCCATCGCGCTCAGATGCTCCTGCTGGCTCTGCTCCAGCGCCAGCAGCTGGGCTTCAGCTTCGTCGCGTCCTCGGGTGCTGGCTTGCACCGCGTGCAGGCCGAGGATCAGCAGCAGCAAGGGCACGCTGAGGCTCGCCGTGCTGTGCAAGCCGGTGCCCGCGAACAGCGATGGCTCCAGGCGTGCGACGGCTTCAAGCCCCAAGGCCACCGCGCTGGCCGCTGAGAAGCCCAACATCCAGCGCCAGTCTTGCTGGGCATGGGCGTCCGGGCTGCGGCGCTTGCGTTCGCGTTGGCGCAGCGCGAGCTGGGCAGCGATGATGAGGGCCGCCTCGATGGCCATCAGTGCGGCCCAGCTGTCTGCCAGCGGGCCCTGGCGATCGTCGCTGACGAGCAGGTGACTGAAGGGCACGGCCAGCACCTGCAGCCAAAGCGCCAGATCCAGCCAGGCGCGGCGCCATCCCAGCAGGCTCAGCAGATAGCGCGCCAGCAGCAGCGTCAGCAGTGCCAGCAAGGCGCTGCGCAGCACGGTGAATTGCGGCAGCGCGTCCAGCACCAGCGTGTGCACGGCATAAACGGCCCAGCCTGCCAGCAGGGCCGTCAGCAGCGGCAACTGCCGATCGCGCCTGTTCATGCGGGCCAGCAGTGCGAGCACCAGCGCCATGCAAAGGGACATCCCCGCCAGCCCTGTGGTCAGGCCCAGTGACGCCGGCACCGCCGCAGCGCTTGGCGCGGCCCATGCGGCGCCGGAGGTGGAGAGCAAGGCGGCCGTCCAGCCCCATGCGCGGCCGCTGCGTCCAGCCCGGCCGAGAGTAGTCGTCTGCATGGCGGCATTGTGCAGGAGCCTCCCCGGGCTTGTGGGGGCCGCTGCAACGGCGACAATGTGAATTAGCGCACTGCGCCGCCAAGAGAAAGCCCTGCCTTGATCATCCGACTGCAATTCACCCCGCTGGACAACGCCCGTCTGGCCCATTTGTGCGGCACGCTCGACGAGCACCTGCGCCAGATCGAGGCGGCCCTGGCGCTGCGCATCACCAGGCGCAACGAACAATTCCGCATCGAAGGGCCGAAGGCGGCCGCCGAGCGCGCCCGCGTGCTGCTCGAATCGCTGTACGAACGCGCCCGGCGTGCGATCGCGCCCGAGACCCTGCAGCTGGCTTTGGCCGAAGCGCTGGCCGATCTGGGGCCCGCGTCGAAAAGCCGGCCGTCTGCGGCTGTCGCCGAAGAGGGCGTGGTGCTGCGCACCCGCCGTGCCGATCTGGCGGGCCGCACGCCCAACCAGCACAAGTACCTGGCCCAGATCCTCTCGCACGACATCACCTTCGGGATCGGCCCGGCCGGCACCGGCAAGACCTTTCTGGCGGTGGCCTGCGCGGTGGATGCACTGGAGCGCTCGACGGTGCAGCGCATCATCCTCACCCGCCCGGCCGTCGAGGCCGGCGAGCGGCTGGGCTTCCTGCCCGGCGACCTGGCGCAGAAGGTCGACCCCTATCTGCGGCCGCTGTATGACGCGCTCTACGACCTGATGGGCTTCGACCGCGTCACCAAGGCCTTCGAGAAGGGGCAGCTGGAGATCGCGCCGCTGGCCTTCATGCGCGGTCGCACGCTCAACCATGCCTTCGTCATCCTCGACGAGGCGCAGAACACCACGCCCGAGCAGATGAAGATGTTCCTCACCCGCATCGGCTTCGGCGCCAAATGCGTGGTCACCGGAGACACCAGCCAGATCGATTTGCCCAAGGGCCAGCTGAGCGGCCTGGTGGATGCGGAGCGCGTGCTGGCACGCGTCAAGGGCATCGCGACCACGCGCTTCACCTCGGCTGACGTCGTGCGCCATCCGCTGGTGGCACGCATCGTCGATGCCTACGACAAGCAGGCCAAGGCCAAGGAGAAGCTAGCGTGAGCCGCCCCGAGTTGAGCCTGTCGCTGCAGTTTGCCGATCCGCGCCACAAGGCCCTGCTGCCGCGCCACAAGGTGATTCGCTGGATCCGCGCCGCGCTGGAGTTGCCCGGCGAGATCGCTGTGCGCATCGTCGATGCGGAAGAAGGCCGCCAGCTCAATCGCGATTTCCGTGGCAAGGACTACGCCACCAATGTGCTGACCTTCGACTACAGCCACGAACCGGTGGTCGGTGCCGATCTGGTGATCTGTGCCGAGGTGGTCGAGCGAGAGGCCAAGGATCTGGGCATTGCCGTGGCGGACCACTATGCGCAGATGCTGGTGCATGGAACCCTGCATGCGCAGGGCTACGACCATGAGGAAGACGACGAAGCCGAACTGATGGAATCGCGCGAGAGCGAGATCATGCTCGCGCTGGGCTTCGCCGATCCGTATCAGCGCTGAGTGCCCAGATAGCGTTTACGCCAGAAGAACAGGCCGAGCCCCGCACCGACGCCGAGCATCAGGGCGAAGGCGATCCACACGCCGGTGCTGCTGTGGATCAGTGGCAAGGCGTCGAAGTTCATGCCGAAGATGCCGGTGATCAGATTCAGCGGCAGGAAGATGGCGGTCAGCACCGTCAGCGTGCGCATGATGGCGTTGGTGCGATGACTCAGGGCCGAGAAGTGCATCTGCACGGCTGACTCGGCCGAGCCCTCCAGGCGTCGCACATGCGAGAGCACGCGCTCCACATGTTCGAGCGCATCGCGGGAGCGCACGCGCAGCAGTTCGCGCTCGCGCCGCTGTTGCAAGTCCTGGGCCTGTGGCCAGTCGTCCAGCGCGTCGATCCATTCCTGCATTGCGCTGCGTTGGTCCTCGCAGGTGTCCTCCAGCAATTGCAGCGCGTTGCGCGAATTCAGCAGCACCTGCCAGTCGGTGAAGCGGCTGCGCGGCGCCAGCAAGGCGTGCTGCAGCGAACCCAGATGGCGGCTCAGCAGGCGGCGCAGTTCCAGATAGCTGTCCACCATGTGGTTGACCATGCGCAGCATCAGTTCGGCCGAGCTGCTGGGCAGCCGCGCACTGCCGCGGAAGTCACTAGCGCTTTGCGACAGTCGTCCCAGCCGTTCGGCGAAATGCTCGCGCACCTGGCAATCGGCCGGATGCACCGACAACAGCACCCGGTCGAACAGCGCGAAGCCCACCGGACTGGTGTCGATCGAGTCCAGCGCCTTCTGCGCCGAACTCAGCGTGCCATGCGTCTCGTCGAGGAAGAGCTGCTCGCTGCCCGGCGACGCCGCGAGACGGCGGAACACCAGCAGGTCGTACCAGGAGGTGTAGTCGAAGTGAGAAGGCAGTTGATGGTTCAGCAGGTCGGAGACGTGCAGGTCCACCAGTTGCCCGGCGTTCCAGCGCTGCAGCGCAGTCTGCACGGTCGGCACCTGCACTTCGAACTCGCGCCGCCCGCAGCCGAGCCAGAGAAAGCCTTCGGCCGGCAGCGCTTCGGGCAGCGCCTCAAGCTCCCTGAAGTGCTCGCCCTGGACGTGGAAGATGCGCATCAGCGCTGCTGCTTCAGCAGACGTGCGGCTTCCAGTGCGAAGTAACTCAGCACGCCATCGGCGCCGGCACGCTTGAAGGCCAGCAGCGACTCCATCATCACGGCGTCATGGTCCAGCCAGCCGTTGGCAGCCGCGGCCTTGACCATCGCGTACTCGCCGCTGACCTGGTAGGCGAAGGTCGGCACACGGAACTCGTCCTTCACGCGGCGCACGATGTCCAGGTAAGGCATGCCGGGCTTGACCATCACCATGTCGGCGCCCTCGGCGATGTCCAGCGCCACTTCGCGCAGCGCTTCGTCGCTGTTGGCTGGATCCATCTGGTAGGTCTTCTTGTCGGCCTTGCCAAGGTTGCCGGCCGAGCCGACCGCGTCGCGGAAGGGGCCGTAGAAGGCGCTCGCGTACTTGGCGCTGTAGGCCATGATCTTGGTGTGGATCGCGCCGCTCGATTCGAGCGCCGCCCGGATCGCACCGACCCGGCCGTCCATCATGTCGCTGGGCGCCACGATGTCCACGCCGGCCAGGGCCTGGACCAGGGCCTGCTTGGCGAGGATCTCGACGGTCTGGTCGTTCAAGATGTAGCCCTGCTCGTCCAGCACGCCGTCCTGGCCATGGCTGGTGAAGGGATCGAGCGCCACATCGGTCAGGATGCCCAGACCCGGCACCTTCTCTTTCAGGGCGCGCACCACGCGCGGCACCAAGCCGTCGGGGTTGGTGGCCTCGCGGCCGTCCGGCGTCTTCAGCGACGCGTCGATCACCGGGAACAGCGCCAGCACCGGGATGCCCAGATCGACGCACTCCTGCGCCACCGGTATCAGTCGGTCCAGGCTGAGCCGCGCCACCCCGGGCATCGAGGCGACCGGCTCCACGCGGTTCTCGCCTTCGTGCACGAACACCGGCAGGATCAGGTCGCTGGCGCTGACCGCATGCTCACGCACCAGGGCACGCGTGAAGGCATCTCGGCGCAGACGGCGCGGACGAGCAGCAGGAAAGGCAGCAGAGATGTGGGCGCGAGACAAGGCAGACTCCGTGAGCAGTGCGAAGGGGCAGGCCGCGACGTGTGAAGGACTGCGCGATCTACGCAACTTCCCGTAGAGACGCTCGCGAAACGACTCTGCTAAAATTAATTCCGAATGATAGCCGTAAGGTGGTCGTTCCCTGCTTTTCCTCCCTGAGCAGGAGCCTT
>JACDQM010000011.1 GCA_015657635.1 Roseateles sp. | reverse complement strand
TATGCTTCCGTCTAGCGCTTCGTCAGCTCGTCTAGCGGCTCGTCGGTGCGCGCGCGCGCGCCTGGTGCCTGGATCACCACGCTGCTGTCGCCGCAGGCGCTGCGCTGGATCCTCGGCGTGGGCTTTGTCGCGATGGCCATCTGGACCCTGATCCCCGACAAGATCGACGAAGAGGTCGAAGGCGGCGGCAAGTTCAAGCTAGGCGTGCTGGGCACGACCATCGTGGCCTTCTTCCTGGCCGAGATGGGCGACAAGACGCAGATCGCCACCGTGGCGATGGCCGCGCGTTTCAACGATCTGTGGGCCGTGGTGGCCGGCACCACGCTGGGCATGATGATTGCCAACGTGCCAGCCGTGCTGCTGGGTGACCGCATCGCCCACAAGATCCCGGTGCGCCTGGTGCACGGCGTGGCCGCGGCGATCTTTGCGCTGCTGGGCGTGGCCACCTTGCTGGGGGCGGGGCAGGGGCTGGGCTTTTGAGCCCTTTGCCCGAGAGTCCTCCGTGCCCCAGGCCTACTTCGCTGGTGGCTGGTAAGCCGGCACTTCGTTGCGCACGGCCGGCTGCGCCATCAGGTAGGCGAACATGGCCTTCAGATCGGCATCGTTCAGCTGGCTGAAGGCGGGCCAGGGCATCGGCGGCGCCACCGGACGACCGCTGCCGCGGTGCTTGCCGCTTCGCATCGAGCCGATGAACTGGGCTTCGGTCCAAGTGCCCAGGCCCGTGGCATCCGGCGTCAGATTGCTGGCGTAGCTGGTGCCCCAGGGTCCCCAGAAGGCCGTCTTGCTGAGCGCACCTCCCCAGCCCCAGGGGCCTTGCGCTGCTGGCGCCGGGGGCAGCGCCATGCCTTGCGGATGGCCGGACAGGCCGCGCGCGAAGTCCGGCGCCGGCCCCTGCGGCCCCATCGTCATCGGTGTGTGGCAGTCGGCGCAGCCCATGGCCCGCACCAGATAGCCGCCGCGGGCGATCTCGTCGGCAGGTGCAGAAAATGCCAGCGCGGGCAGCAACAGCGCAAGTGGCGTCAGCAGTCGGTGGCGCGGGTTCAGGCAAGCAGGCATCGCGTTCTCCTTGGCGGCGCGATGCGAAGCCCCTGCTGCGCTCACCCGCTGGGCGCGGATGCTAGGCGGGCGCAAAGGCGAGCGGAATCCCCTGTTCTATCGAAGTTGCCGCCGCCACCGCCTCAGTCGGCGACTGCCTGCCGCACCGCGCGCTCCCAGCCGGCCATCAGCTCCGCCGCGCGCTCGCGTGGCAAGGTGGGATGGAAGACCCGTTCGGCCTGCCACTTGGCGGACAGCTCGTCGAGACCGCTGTAGACGCCGCTGCTCAGACCCGCCAGATAGGCCGCGCCCAGCGCGGTGGTCTCGGTGACCTTGGGGCGCACCACCGGAATGCCCAGCAGGTCGGCCTGGAACTGCATCAGCAGATTGTTGACGCAGGCGCCGCCATCCACACGCAGTTCGCTCACCGCTGCGCCGCCGGCAGCCATGGCGTCCTTGCTCATGGCTTGCAGCAGGGCCGCGCTCTGAAACGCAATGCTCTCCAGCGCCGCACGCGCGATATGCGCCACCGTGCTGCCGCGTGACAGGCCGACGATGGCGCCGCGCGCCTCGGCCTTCCAATACGGCGCACCGAGGCCGGTGAAGGCCGGCACGAACATCACGCCGCCCGCGTCGGGCACGCTCTCGGCCAGGCCCTGCACCTCGGTGCTGGACTTGATCGCGTGCAGGCCGTCGCGCAGCCACTGCACCACCGCGCCGCCGATGAAGACACTGCCTTCCAGCGCAAAGGCGGGCCGGACATCGGGCTGCGCCGCAGCGGTGGTGATCAGGCCATTGGCCGAAGTCTGGAAGTGGCTGCCGGTGTGCATCAGCATGAAGCAGCCGGTGCCATAGGTGTTCTTGGCCATGCCGGGCTTGAAACAGGCCTGGCCGAACAGCGCCGCCTGCTGGTCGCCGGCCATGCCGCCGATGGCGATCTCGCCGCCGAGGTGTTCGGCCAGCGCGCTGCCGAAACGGTGCGCGGAGGGGAACACCTCGGGCAGCACCGCGCGCGGGATGTCCAGCGCGGCCAGCATCGCGTCGCTCCACTCATTGCGCCGCACGTCGAACAGCATCGTTCGCGCTGCGTTGCTGACATCGGTGGCATGCACCTTGCCGCCGCTCAGCTGCCACAGCAGCCAGCTGTCCACCGTGCCGAAGGCCAGCTCGCCGGCCTCGGCCTGCGCACGCGCGCCGGGCACATGGTCGAGGATCCACTTCAGCTTGGTGCCGGAGAAGTAGGGGTCGATCACCAGGCCGGTGGTGTCGCGCACGCGCTCGGCCAGGCCGGGCTGCTCGCGCAGGCGCACGCAGGTCGGTTCGGTGCGGCGGTCCTGCCAGACGATGGCGTGGTGGATGGGCGCGCCGGTCTTGCGGTTCCACACCACCGTGGTCTCGCGCTGGTTGGTGATGCCGATGGCGCGGATGTCGGCGGCTCGAAGTCCGGCCTGGGTCAGCGCATCGCGGGCACAGGCCAGCTGGGTCTGCCAGATCTCCATCGCGTCATGCTCGACCCAGCCGGGCTGCGGAAAGATCTGGCGGAACTCCTGCTGCGCCATCGCGACGACAGCGCCATCGGCGCTGAAGACGATGGCGCGCGAACTGGAAGTGCCTTGGTCGAGGGCGAGCAGATAGGTCATCGGTGTTCTCTTCGGCTATTTGGCGATCAGTCTGGCGATCCGTCCGCTGCGTGCGGCGCCAAGAGTTTATGAGCGGCGTCATCGTCTGGACGCGATTTCGGGCTGAGAATGCAAAGCCTGTCCACCACGCCTTGCCATCAGGATGCCTTTCTCGATTGCCGGCCCGGTTGTTCTTGCGCCCGAGCGGCGCTGGGCGCACGCGTCGCTATTGTCGCGCTGCACCGGCAGGCCGGGGCGCCGGCCATGAGTGCCGACATGGTGGCAGCCGAGGCGCAATGGCTCATTCAGCCCGGCGGCCTGCAACTTCAGCTCAGCGGTGACTGGCGCGGCCGGGCGCAGCTGCCAGCGCCGCCGGCCGATCTGCCGGCCGGCCAGTTGCTCAGCATCGACACCAGCCGGCTAACGGATTACGACAGTGGCCTGGCGGCCGCGCTGTGGGCCCTGGCTGCGGACCGAAACATGCGCCTGGACATCGCCGGCCTGCCCGAGGGTCTGCGCGAGGTGCTGCAGCTGGCGGGCCAGGGCGCGCCGCTGCGCCCGGCGCCGCCTGAAGGCCTGCTGGTGCAGATCGGGCGCCACATGAGCCTGCGGATGCGGCGTGCGCGCACCTCGCTGGTCTTCATTGGCGAAGTGCTGCAGGCGGCGGCGCGGGCCTTGCGCGGGCGCAGCGCGATGCGCCGCTCTGATCTGATGTTCCAGCTGCAGGCCACCGGGCCGGCCAGCCTGGGCATCGTGTCCCTGGTCTGTGGCCTGGTCGGGCTGATCATTGCCTATATGGGCGCGGCCCAGCTGCAGCGTTTCGGCGCGCACATCTATATGGCCGATCTGGTGACGGTGGGCGTGGTGCGCGAGGTGGCGGCGCTGATGACCGGCGTGATCCTGGCCGGCCGGGTCGGTGCGGCCTTCGCGGCACAGCTGGGCAGCATGCAGGCCAATGAAGAAGTGGATGCGCTGCGCTCAATGGGTCTGAACCCGGTCGAGCACCTGGTGCTGCCGCGCGTGCTGGCGATGACGCTGATGGCGCCGCTGCTGACCGCCTATGCAGCGCTGGTGGGCTGTGCCGCCGGCCTGGTGGTGGCGGTGGGCATCTTCGATCTGGAACCGTTTGAATATCTGAGCCGCTCGCGCGAATCGCTGACCTTTGCGCATCTGGGCATCGGCCTGTTCAAGGGCACGGTCTATGCGCTGCTGGTGGCGCTGGCCGGCTGCCGTCAGGGCATGAATGCGGGCCGCAGCGCACAGGCCGTGGGCGATGCCACCACCGCCGCGGTGGTGCAGGCCATCGTGTGGATCACGGTGGCGGCCTCGGCGCTGACCATCATGTTCCAGAAGCTGGATTGGTGATGATGGACGACCCGACACCCCCGCCGCTGATCGAGGTGCGCGACCTAAGGCTCGCCTATGGCAACAAGCTGGTGATGCAGGGCCTGAACTTCGACGTGCGCTCCGGCGAGATCCTGGTGCTGATGGGCGGCAGCGGCTGCGGCAAGAGCACGCTGCTGCGCGCGCTGATCGGCCTGCAGCCGGCGGCGCAGGGCAGCGTCTGCCATGCGGGCCTCGATCTGGCGCTGGCCGACGAGCGCGAGCTGGAGCGCCTGCAGCGCGGCTTCGGTGTGATGTTCCAGGCCGGCGCGCTGTGGAGCTCGATGAGCGTGGGCGAGAACGTGATGCTGCCGCTGCGCGAGTTCACCGCCTTGAGCGAGGCCGAGATCGAGACGGTGGCCCGCTTCAAGCTGGCGCTGGTGGGGCTGGACGGCAGCTTTGATCTGTCGCCGGCGGCACTCAGCGGTGGCATGCGCAAGCGTGCCGCGATTGCCCGCGCAATGGCGCTCGATCCGCCGCTGCTGTTTCTGGACGAACCCTCGGCCGGCCTGGACCCGCTCAGCGCGGCGCGCCTGGACGAGCTGATCCTCAACCTGCGCGATCATCTGGGCACGACGGTGGTGCTGGTCAGCCATGAGCTGCACAGCATCTTCGCGGTGGCCGACCGCGCGCTGTTCCTCGATGCAAAGGAGAAGACCATGTCTGCGCTGGACAGCCCCCAGGCTCTGCTCGACCACGGGCCGGCGGACGTGCGTGAGTTCCTGCGCCGCGGAGTTCCGGCATGAGCAGCGCCCGCCGCAAAGGCAATCCGGGCCTGCTGGGCCTGTTCGTGGTCGGCGCGCTGGTGCTGCTGTTTCTGGCCGTGGTGCTGCTGGCCGGCGGCCAGCTCTGGACGCGCAAGCAGGTGGTGGTGATGCACTTCGGCGGCTCGATCTACGGCTTGCAGATCGGCGCGCCGGTGGTGTTCCGCGGCGTGCGCTTGGGCAGCGTGTCGGAGATCGGCCTGGCCTACGACAAGTCGGGCGACCGCGTGGTGATCCCGGTGCGCGCCGAGCTGGAGCGCCAGATGCTGCGCAATGTGGTGGGCGAGGGCGGCGACAGCGATCTGGGCGCCGCCATTCCGGCCCTGGTGCAGCGCGGGCTGCGCGCGCAGCTCGCCACGCAGAGCCTGCTGACCGGCCAGCTCTATGTGGACCTGGACTTTCATCCCGAGAAGCGCTCCTTGCGTGTCAATGCCGCCCTGAGCAACGAGGTGCCGACCATCTCCACCGCCTTCCAGGAACTGCGCAGCCAGGTGGAAGAACTGGACATCAAGCGCCTGGTGGCCGACATCTCGGCCATCGCCGGCTCGACCCGCGGCCTGCTGGCCAACCCCGAGCTGCACCAGACCCTGCGCGATGTGGCCCAGGCCACCGCGCAGATGCGCGCGCTGATGGACAAGCTCAACCGGCAGGCCGATCCGGTGCTGAACAGCGCCCAGGGCGCGGCCGAGGCCACGCGTGTGGCGATGCTCGATGTCAGCCGTGCAGCGGCGCGGGTGGACGAGACCTTCAAGCGCATCGACACCGCCACCCAGGGCGTGGCTGCCACGGTGGCGCCCGACGCGCCGCTGGTGCTGAGCCTGCGCCGCTCGGCCGATGAGCTGGGCGCCGCCGCGGCCGCGGTGCGTGGCATGACGGCGGAGGATGCGCCACTCAGCCAGAACCTGCAGCGCAGCCTGCAAGACATGGCCCGCGCGGCGCGTGCGCTGCGCGAGCTGTCCGAGACGCTCGATCAGCAGCCCGAGTCCATGCTCAAGGGCCGACGTTGAAGCAAAAAGAGAAACCGGAGGGAGCCACGATGTCCGATCCCCGCAAGCGCCGACTGACCCTGGCCGGCTTCGCGCTGTCGACGCTGCTGGCGTTGCTCAGCCTGTCGGGCTGCGGCAGCTCGCCGCCGGTGCAGCTCTACCAGCTGCGCGCCGACCCGCCGGCCGGCAGCGTCATCACCGCGCCCGGCCTGAAAGCCAGCGAGCGCTGGGCGCTGGCGACGGTGCAGCTGCCCGACTACCTGGACCGCGATGCGCTGGTGATCCCCAGCGGCCGCGCCGGCCTGCAGGCATTGCAGGGCCATCGCTGGGCCGAGCCGCTGCGCGACGCCGTGCCGCGCCTGCTGCTGGCCGATCTGGCGCGCCTGCGCGGCACCGAACAGGTCTGGCGCGCGCCGGCGCCGCCGGGCGTCACGGTGGACCGCCAGCTGCGCATCGAGCTGCGCCAGTTCGAGGCGGCGGGCGAGCAGGCGCCGCGCCAGGTGGTGCTATCGGCCCGCTGGGTGCTGGTCGATCCTGCCGGCCGGCTGGCGGCCCGCGTCGGCGAGACGCGGCTTGCAGTGGACACCGCCGATGCCAGCCCGGACGCCCTTGCCGCTGCACATCGGCTGGCCCTGTGGCAACTGGCGCAGGCCATCGACAGCTGGGCGGGACAGGCACGTTGACGATAGACCTTAGTCGCGCGGGTCGCGGTCGCGGGTGGGGAACTCCATGCTCTGCGTCATGCGCAGCACACGGCCGTCCTTGAAGTGGACGTTGAAGCGCAGCAGATAGCCGCTCTGGTCGGGCGGCACATTCCAGTCCCAGACCTCCTCGCCGCTGAAGCGGAAGAACACGCGGCTGCGCTCCTGGCCTAGGCGGCGGCTGACCTGCTCGGGCGTCATGCCGGGCTCGACGGCGGCAAAGCGCGTGGCCTCGTCGCGCAGCGGGTCATGCACCGACACCAGGCGGCCGGCGGCATCCAGACGGACCATCCAGCAGCTCCGGCCGAAGGGCTGCGAGGGGTATTCCAGCGTCTGCCCGCCATCCGCCTCGGGCCAGACCCGGTGCGGTGTGCCGTAGTGGCTCAGCACCTCGGCGCGCGTGCTCTGGCCGAGCTGCAGCCGCGCGCTGCCGGGCAGGGTGGCGCAACCCGCCAGGCTCAGGCACAGCAGCAGCAACAGAGGGAGATGGGAGGCAATGGGTTTCATGCTCGGGCGGCGTCCGTTCAGCGGCGCAGCATCGGCAGATTATTCCGCAGCCCGGCCCACCCAAGCGGCCAAACCGGCCATTCGCCGCGCGGCGGCGGCGCGGCGGGCGGCGTATGCCGACATTTCGGTCACGCCAACTCTTGCCCTCATGCAGCACCATGCCACGCCAAGCTCTCAGCACCCTGCGCCACTGGACCCGCGAGAACCGCGGCTTCATCGTCTTCCTGCTCTGCTTCGGCCTGCTGCGCACGGCGGTGGCCGACTGGAACCCCGTGCCCAGCGGCTCGATGCGCCCCACCATCCTGGAAGGCGATGTGGTGCTGGTCAACCGCACCGCCTACGACCTCAAGCCGCCGCTCAGCACGCGGTCGCTGCTGCGCACCGGTGAGCCGCAGCGCGGCGATGTGGTGGTGTTCTTCTCGCCTGCCGATGGCACCCGCCTGATCAAGCGCCTGGTGGCGCTGCCGGGTGATGTGATCGAGCTGGACGAGGGGCAACGCGAGCTGCGCATCAATGGCGAGCCCGCGGCCTACCGCGATGCGCAGGCGGTGCTGGAGCCAGTCGGCCCGGGCTGGATCGTGGGCGCAAGCCAACTCACCGAGCAAGTGGCGGGCCACAGCCGGCGCATGCAACTGCTGGAAGGCTTGCGCGCAGATGGCGGCGTCGGCGGCCTGAGTCAGCGTCCCTTGCGCTTCGGCCCGCTGCGCGTGCCCGAGGACCATTACTTCATGCTGGGCGACAACCGCGACAACAGCGGCGATTCGCGCGTGTTTGGCGCTGTGCCGCGCCATCTGCTGGTGGGCCGCGCGCACCATGTGCTGGTGTCGGCGGACATCACGGTGGCGTGGTGGGCGCCGCGCTGGGAGCGCTGGGGGCATGCGCTGCAGTAGCGGCGAAGCGGCCGTTGATCAGCCGCCATCGCTGGGGTCTTCTTCGGGCTTGGCCATGTAGCAGGTGAGACCATCAGCGTCGCATCCGAGCGGGTACACCTTTCTGTCAGACTCCCCCGCCTGGATGTCTTGCAGCGAGCCGAAGATGCGTTGAAACAGGCGCTGAGTCTTCGTCGGCATGTTGTCCATCACGAAGTAGCCATGACCTCCCGGACCAACTTTGGCCCGGCTGAAGCTGACGTATCGGACCCGCTTGCTGCCCAGCAGCTTGTCTGGACCCGGGTCTGTACCCAGCTTGAGCTGTTCACCATCCGCGATGTAAGCCCCCAGCAGCACGGAATCGCCCTTGTTATAGGTCACGAAGACCCGGCCCTTAGGTGTGAGTTTGGCCAGCCACTCCGCATGTCCGCTGGCGCGTGCGCAGGGCGCCAGCAGTGCGATGTTGTGAGCCGTGCTGACCGCTTCGCTGGCCCCCGGAAGCTCGAGTGTGTAGCGCAAGTAATGGACGCCCAGGCTGTGAACCGCCAGGCTGAAGGGCTGGGTGTTCGCATACAGGCGCGCGACGCCGAGCAGGCGCATGAAGCGAGCCAGTGCATCGGTGCCGTCCTCGGCATTGCGCTTGGCTTGGCGGTAGCGGGCGAGCTTTCGCTTGATGGGGTTGTCTTGTCGGTTCTCGCGTGTCACGCCATCGAGATCGCCGGCATCTGTATCGCCGGTTCCCGGGGGCAGGCGCGGCTGTGGATTGCCGTCCGCCATCAGTCCCTCGGAGGGCCAGGAGTAGCCGATCACCTCATAGCCGTAGAGCGTTTCGAGCCGGGCGCAACGCTCGAAGCAGCGCTCCGGTGTGTTGTTGTTGCCGTGCAGATAGACCAAGACCGGTCGACCTATCCGAAAGCGCGACAGCAGGGCCTTCACCAACTGGTCGTCCCCGGCATCAGCCAGCGCTGCCTGCAGCATCCACTGGCCAGCTGCGGAGAGACTGGCTTCGGCAACTGACAGTTGCGTTGAACCGGGCTCAAACGCTGCACTGAAACCGGTGCGCTCGACATTGAGTTCACGATTGCTCACGATCAGCATGACGGCTGTCCTCCTGGTGTGTGGCCGGGAGTGTCGGGCGCCGGGCTCAGGCCATGCATCCCCTTGTCAGCTGATGCCAGGGCCGCTGTGCGGCATGCGCGCCGCTCGTGGCTGACCCTGAGCCGCACCGGCGAAGGGCTGGGCTACATTCAGCGCACAACAAGTACTCCAGCGAGACAAGCCCATGAGCCTCCAACGACGTCATCTGCTGGCCGCCACGGCCGGCTTGAGCCTGCTCAACGCCCTGCCGCGCAGCGCCCATGCCCAGGCGCTGGAAAAGCCGCAGCTGACCCTGGCCGTGGGCGGCAAGAACCTGCTCTATTACCTGCCGCTGACGATTGCCGAGCAGCTGGGCTATTTCAAGGAGCAGGGCCTGCAAGTCACGATCGTGGACTTCGCCGGCGGCTCGCAGGCCCTGCGCGCCCTGGTGGGCGGCAGCGCCGATGTGGTGTCGGGCGCTTTCGAGCACACCGTCAATATGCAGACCAAGGGCCAGCGCCTGCGCGCCTTCGTGCTGCAGGGCCGTGCGCCGCAGATCGTGCTGGGCGTGAATCCCAAGACAATGCCCAACTTCAAGTCCGTCGCCGACCTGAAGGGCAAGAAGGTGGGCGTCACGGCGCCGGGCTCGTCCACCAATGTGATGCTGAATTTCGTGCTGGCCAAGGCCGGCCTCAAGCCCTCCGATGTGTCGGTGATCGGCGTCGGGGCCGGCAACGGCGCGGTGGCGGCGATGCGCAGCGGCCAGATCGATGCGATGAGCAATCTGGACCCGGTGATCTCGCTGCTGGCGCGCTCCGGCGATCTGAAGGTGGTCACCGACACCCGCATCGTTGCGCAGGCCGACCAGGTCTTCGGCGGCCCGATGCCGGCCGGCTGTCTGTATGCGCCGCAGGGCTTCATCGACAAGAACCCGGCCACCGTGCAGGCGCTGACCACGGCCATCGTCAAGGCCAACCAGTGGATCCAGCAGGCCGGCCCGGCCGACATCATCAAGACCGTGCCCGAGAACTATCTGCTGGGCGACGCGCGGTCTATATCGACGCCTTCCTGGCCGCCAAGGGCGCGCTGTCGCCGGACGGCATGTTCCCCGAGCAGGCGCGGCCACGGCCCTGCGCGCGCTGGCCAGCATCGACAAGGAGATGGCCGGCGCCAAGGTGGACCTGGCGGCCGTCAATACCAATGACTTCGTCAAGAAGGCCTTGGCCAAGCCTGCCGCCAAGAAATGATGACGGACGCAGCAGCACTTCAGCTCAGCGGCGTCTCCTGCACCTTCGTCAGCCCGGACCAGCCCGCGCAGCGCTACACCGCGGTGCGCGATGTCGAGCTGACGGTGGCGGCCGGTGAGTTCGTCTCGGTGGTCGGCCCCACCGGCTGCGGCAAGAGCACGCTGCTGAACATGGCGGCCGGCCTGCTCAGCCCCAGCACCGGCACGGTGGACGTCTTCGGTGCGCCCTTGTCGGGCTTGAACAAGCGTGCCGGCTACATGTTCCAGGCCGAGAGCCTGATGCCCTGGCGCAGCGCTGTGTCCAATGTGCGCGCCGGGCTGGAGTTCCGCGGCATGGCGCCGGCCGAGGCGGATGCGCATGCCAACGACTGGCTGCGCCGCGTCGGTCTGGGCGGCTTCGGCGACCGCTACCCGCACCAGATGAGCGGTGGCATGCGAAAGCGCACCGCGCTGGCCCAGGTGCTGGCGCTGGACCCCGACATCATCCTGATGGACGAACCGTTTTCGGCGCTCGACATCCAGACCCGCCAGCTGATGGAAAACGAGCTGCTGCAGCTGTGGGCCGAGAAGAAGAAAGCCGTGCTCTTCATCACCCATGACCTGGACGAAGCCATCGCGATGAGCGACCGCGTGGTGGTGATGAGCGCCGGCCCCGGTTCGCGCCCGATTGGGGATTTCAAGGTGGACCTTGACCGGCCCCGCGACGTGGCCGAGGTGCGCGTGACGCCGCGCTTCATCGAGCTGCACAAAGCCATCTGGGACGTGCTGCGCGACGAGGTGCTGAAGGGCTACCAGCAGCAGCTGCAGCCCAAGAGCGGGAGGGCCGGATCATGAAGCATCTGCGTTTCTGGCAGACCGCCTTGCTGGCCGCCGTGTTCGGCCTCTGGTATGTGCTGACGGCGCCGGGCCTGCTGCCGAACTTCGTGTTCGAGAACGACCAGCAGGCCGCCTTCTTCTTCGGCGAGCCGCTGAAGGTGGCTGGTCGCATCTGGGCCTGGTTCGTGACCGACGCCGACATCTACCGCCACCTCAGCGTGACGCTGATCGAGACCGTGCTGGCCTTTGCCTTCGGCGCCGCCTTCGGCCTGGCCGGCGGGCTGTGGCTGGCGCTGTCGCCGATGGCCTCGGCCCTGCTGGAGCCCTATATCAAGGCAGCCAACTCGATGCCGCGCATCATCCTGGCGCCGATCTTCGCGGTCTGGTTCGGCCTCGGCATCGCCAGCAAGGTGGCGCTGGGCGTGACGCTGGTGTTCTTCATCGTCTTCTTCAACGTCTACCAGGGCGTCAAGGAAGTGAGCCCGGTGGTGCTGGCCAATGCGCGCATGCTGGGCGCCAACCAGCGCCAGCTGCTGCGCCATGTCTACCTGCCCAGTGCCACCGCCTGGGTGTTCAGCTCGCTGCACACCTCGGTGGGCCTGGCCTTCGTCGGCGCGGTGGTGGGCGAATACCTCGGCTCGGCCATGGGCGTCGGCTACCTGATCCACCAGGCCGAAGGCGTGTTCGACATCAACACCGTGATGGCCGGCATCCTGGTGCTGACCGCCTTTGCGCTGGCGCTGGACGCCGCCATCGGCCGCATCGAGCGCCGCCTGCTGAAGTGGCAGCCGCGCAGCGGCCAGAGTGAGAAGCTCTGAGCGGGGGAGGTGAGGGGCGCGCCGCAGAGCCGCGGCGCGCAAGGTCTTTGCCCGGCCGCCACAATCGGGCCCCTCGCCAACAAGCCAGCCGCTGACCGCCATGTACGACCTGCTGAAACTGCTCCACCTTGTCGCCGCCATCGTCTGGCTGGGCGGCATGACCTTCATGCTGCTTGCCTTGCGCCCGGCGGTGCAGGCGCTGATGGAAGGCCCGGCTCGGGCGCAGCTGATGCTGCGCATCTGGCAGCGCTTCTTCATCGCGGTGTGGGTGTCGGTCGCGCTGCTGCTGTTCAGCGGCTCGAAGATGTATGCCGAGGTGTTCCGCGCCGCCCGCGAGGCCAGCGGTGTCGGCAGCGTGCCGCTGGGCTGGCAGGCGATGGCTCTGCTGGGCGTGGCGATGATGCTGGTGTTCGGCCACATCTACTTCGCCGGCTTCCGGCGCTTCAAGCGCGCCGTGGCGGGCGCGCAATGGCCGCTGGCGGCCCAGGCGGCGGCACAAATCCACAAGCTGGTGGTGCTGAACTTCGTGCTGGGCTGGCTGGCCATCGCTGCCTTGCGCCTGCTGCGTTAAAAGCTGCACGGCCGCCCGTGCGCTTGTCCCCTGTTCGAAGTAGGGGGTTGCGGCCCTGGCTCGCTACAGTCGGCATCACAGGCCAATGACAGCGGGAGTCGGCAAGTCATGATCTTGGATGCACAGCAATCGTTGGTGGTCGGCGCAGCCTTCGTGATCGGGGCCGGTGCGGCCTGGGGCGCAGCGCAGTGGTGGTTTGGCCGACAGCTGCGTGCCGCGGCCGCAAGGCAGGACAAGGTCGACAAGGCGCGGGAGTTCGCCGCCCAGCAGGCCTCGCAGGCGCGCAAGCAGATCGAGGCCTTGCAAAAGGAACTGGGCGATCTGCGCCACGCCAGCCGGCCGCATGGCCCGCGCGTTGATGTGCAGGCCTCAGCGCCCGAGGTGATGTTGCCGGTGCTGGGCGCTGACTCCAATCCCGGTAGCCTGCCACCCGACGGCTTTGCCGACACCCAGGTGCTGGCGCCGCGCAAGCGCTGAAGCTGCAGCCGCCTCAAAGCCCCTGGCTCTGCATGCGCACCAGCTGAAAGTTCACCCCGCTGCTGCTGCCCTGCGGAGGCTGCAGCGCCACCAGGCGGAAGTTCTTGGCGCTGCCTACCTTGTAGATCACTTCGCCCGGCACCGAGGGCTTCTTGTTATCGCAGCTCAGTGCACTGCTGTCGCCGGGTGCCGATGCGGCCGCGGCGGACAGGGCGACCGGCTTGCCGCTGCTGCAGTCGATCACCGTGCCGTGCGCGGCCAGGGCTTCGCGGTAGAAGGCTGCCAGCTGCTCGATCGGTGCGCGGCTGCTGTATTTGGCGGCATGCAGCTTGAAGCTCATGGACCCGCCCCACAGACCCAGGGCCACCTGGCCCGAGCTGTCGGGCTTGTCGCGCTGCACGCGGGCGCCGGGAAAGATCGGCAGCCCCAGGTCGGCGGCGCTGACCTGGCCATGGGCCTCGATGCCGGCCTTGAAGCCGGGCGCTGGGGCGGCAGGTTCGGTCGCCTGGGCCAGTGCTGTGCCGGCAGACAGCGCCGCGCCCAGCAGCAGGTGCAGGACGCCGCCGCGCTGGCGCGGGGACGAATGGGGGCGCGCAGAGGCTGAGGGCGTGCGCTGGCGCAGCATCGGTGCAGTCATGGACGGGCTCGCTTTCTTTGGCCGGGTTCGAAACATGGGCCGCACTCTAGCCAGCGCGCCCAGGCCGCCCCAGGGGCATCCGATCAACTGCAGCCGCGGCGGGCTGGGCCGTCGCTTGGGGCGACGGGATGGCCGCCGGCTCAAGTCCGGGCGGCAGTGGCCGATATAGTCAGACGAACGACACCATGTTGTGGGGTGATGCTGATGTCCGATGCCGACCCTTCCGATGCCGCCGCGCCTGCTGATGAAGCGGCGGCGCCTGGCGACGACGTCGCCTGGCTCGTGCCGGGTGCGCGCCCCGCGCCGGCCCAGGCGCTGCAGCGCATCCGCACGCTGTGCGAGATCTACCCCGACCTGTTCAGCGCCATGTTCGTGATCGTCGCCACCCACCCCGGCGTGGCGCGCGAGATGCTGGCGCAGGCCGTCAAGCAGTTCCGCCCGGATGCCGAGGCCTACAGCGTCAGCGATATGGTCAGCCTGTTCGTCAGCATCGGCACCGGCGCCCGCGATGCCTTTGAATCGGTGCAGCGCACCCGCAAGACTGCGGGGCGCAAGGCCGCCTCGCTGCCCTGGGGCAACGCCAAGGACTGAAACCGCGCCTGCTGCTGGGTACCCCGCTCAGCGCTTGGGCTTTGTGTCAGCCGCCGCCGCTGCTTCTGCCGCCTGCGCCTCGCGCAGCTTGTCCTTCTTGCTCTTGCGGGTGCTGCTCTTCACGCCGCCCACCGCCTGCTCGGGCGTGGCGACCTCGGTGGGCTCGAAGCCGGCGATCTGTTCGCGCGGGGTGCGCGGCAGGCCGCAGCGCTTTTCGATCAGGCGCCAGTGCGCCTCGGTGGCGGCGCTGACGAAGCTCACCGCCAGGCCTGATTCACCGGCGCGGCCGGTGCGGCCGATGCGGTGGGTGTGGTCAGCCGCGGCGCGCGGCAGGTCGTAGTTGACGACCACCGGCAGCCGCGCGATGTGCAGGCCGCGCGCGGCCAGGTCGGTGGCCACCAGCACCTGCAGCTCGCCAGCCTTGAAGGCCGCCAGCGCCTCGCTGCGTGCGCCCTGGCTCAGCTCGCCATGCAAGGGGGCGGCGCGCAGGCCCACGCGTGCCAGCTTGTGTGCCACCAGCTCGGTGGCGTACTGCGTGGCCACGAACACCAGCACCTGCGGCCAGGCTTCGCTAACGATCAAGTGGCGCAGCAGCTGGGTGCGCTGTGGCGCATCCACCGCGATGGCGCGTTGCACGATGTCGGGTGCCGCCTCGGTCTGCTCGTCCAAAGCGATGCGCAGCGCATCGGGCTTCAGCAGGCGCTGGGCCAGCTCCTGCACGGCCGGCGCAAAAGTGGCCGAGAACAGCAGCAGCTGCCGTTGGGCCGGCAACAAGGCCAGCACACGGGCCAGCTCCTCAGCAAAGCCCAGGTCCAGCAGGCGGTCGGCCTCGTCCAGCACCAGGGTCTGCACCTGGCCCAGCGACAGCGCGTTGTGCTCGATCACATCCAGCAGCCGGCCCGGCGTGGCCACCACGATCTCGGCACCGCCGCGCAAGCCCATCAGCTGCGGATTGATGGACACGCCGCCGAACAGCAGCGCCACCCGGGGCGGCAGGGCCACGGCCGGCACCAGAGCGCGCAGCAGTTCGCCCACTTGCACGGCTAACTCGCGTGTGGGCACCAGCACCAGGGCCTGGGTCTTGCGCGGATGCGGCTCGGCGCGCCGGCTCAGCAGCGCTTGCATCAGCGGCAGTGCATAGGCCGCCGTCTTGCCCGAGCCGGTCTGCGCCGTGGCCAGGATGTCCTGGCCGCGCAGCGCGGCTGGAATGGCCTGGGCCTGGATGGGGGAAGGTTGCGCATAGCCCTGCTCGGCGACGGCGCGCACCAGGGCCGGCATCAGGCCGAGGGAAGCGAAGGACATGGGGTGGGCGCCGGGCGGGGCGAAGCTGAAACGACAAGGCCGGCATTGTCGCCGGCCTTGCTGCTGCAGTGTCGGGGTGGCCCGCGCCCGGCTTACTTCTCTGGATCGTTGACGATGGTCGGGTCGGTGCTGATCTTGGCGCCGGTCTGGGTATTGATCACCGTCATCGTGTACTTGTAGCTCGTCGCGTTGTCGTTGCGGTCGCTCAGGGCCAGCATGGAGGCATTGACATACCAGGCGGTCGGGAACTCCTCGCCTTCGTCGTCGCCACTGATCACCAGCGCCGAGCCATCCACCGGGAAGTGGTAGCCGGGGGTGACCAGCGAGTAGACGATCAGCGCGTTGGACACCGGCGTGAGCTGCACCGGATCGGGGTTGAACACCAGGGCGTTGCCGGCG
>JACDQM010000119.1 GCA_015657635.1 Roseateles sp. | reverse complement strand
GGCATCGCCTTCCAGACCAACATCCTGGCCCTGAACGCGGCGGTCGAGGCAGCGCGTGCCGGCGAACATGGCCGCGGCTTCGCAGTCGTTGCGTCCGAGGTGCGCAGCCTGGCCAGCCGCAGCGCCGAGGCGGCGCGCGAGATCAAGAATCTGATCAACGCCAGCGTCGAGCGCGTGGAGCAGGGCACGGGCCTGGTCGACCAGGCCGGCGCGACGATGCAGGAGATCGTCACCGCGATCCAGCGCGTGACCGACATCATGGGCGAGATCAGCACCGCCAGCGACGAGCAGGCCTCCGGCGTGGCTCAGGTCGGCGAAGCGGTCACCACGATGGACCGCGCCACGCAGCAGAACGCCGCGCTGGTGGAGCAAAGCGCCGCCGCTGCAGAAAGCCTGAAGACACAGGCCCGTCAGCTGGTCGACACGGTGGCATTCTTCAAGCTCACCCAGGGCAGCCATTCGATCCCGCAGCGCCTGCAGCCGGCCACCGGCAAGCCCACGCCGATCCCTGTCGTCGCCAAGCCCGCACCGACACCCGCGCGCGCGCCAATTGCCGGCCACAGCAAGCCCGCGACCGCCGTCAGGAAGGCCGCTGCGGCGCCTCGTCCGCCTGCCGCCGCACCCAAGCCGGCTGCCGTCGCTGCAGGGGCTGACGACGACTGGACCAGCTTCTAAGGCCTGAGTTCAGCGTCCAGGCCCGGCCCTGCAAGCAGGGTCAGCAAAAAAAAGAGCCCGGGGTTTCAAAGCCCCGGGCTGAATCCACTCTTTCGGGCAGTGGAGGAGACAACTGGTCAAACAATGCTCTTGTATGAGCAGCTTCCGTGCCAGCTCTAAACCCCCCGCTGCGCGCTTGAATCGCCTCAGGCTGGTGCAGTGGCGAACAGGATGCGTGCATCGCTGCGCCGACAAGGCGCCCTACCCGCTCAGAACCTGGACTTCAGCTTGCGCACCTGCCAGCTGTGGTCAGCCTCATTGAGGGTTGCGCACAGGATGGTCTCGCCATCGGTGCGGATGTTGACCAGGCCGTAGATCAGGCCCGCCACCACCAGCGTCGAGCCCATCGAGCGCTCAACCTTGCTGGGATTCAGATCGCCCGGCTTGGTGACCGAGGCCTCGACCCGCAGCGCCGCCAGATCGGCGCCTTCGTGCACATGGCCATCGGGCGCACGCAAGCGCAGGGGCCGGCCGAGCTGGATGCTGCGGGCGATCTCGGTCGAGTAGATCAGCGGCGTCAGCAGCTTGTCGCCCTCGACCTGCAGATGGCCGGTGGTGGCGCTGGCGGCCACGATGGCGGGCCGCGGGTGGTCGTGCCCCTCGCTGTCGCCCGAGGAGATCACGGTCACCGCCGGCCGCATCGCCGCCAGGAATTCATAGCTGACGTCGTCGCTGCCGTGGTGACAGGCCTTGGCCACATCGCACTGGAACTCCATGCGCGCGCCCGCGTAATCGTCCAGCAGCGCGCGCTGGCTCTCGGTGTTCAGATCACCGGTCAGCAGGATGCGCGAGCGGCCATAGTCCAGGCGCAGCAGCACGCTGTTGCCATTGGTGTTCTTGCTGGCCGCGCTGCCGAAGCTGCGCAGCGCCGGCTTGCCCTCGACCTGACGCTCCACCGGCGCCAGCACGCGCACCGCAACACCACCATTGCTGCCCTCGAACCCCGGCAGAAAGCGGTCCTTCTGGCTGAGCCGGCGCAACGGCGTCGGCTTGCCGGCCGCGGTGCGGGCCTTGCTTGCATGGCCCATGAACTCGGCCCACTCGCCCTGCAAGCGCGGCTGGGCCTCGGGTTTGAGCGCGGCCAGGACGGCAGCACGCGCGCCCATCAATTGGGTCAGCCATTTCTTGTCCGTCGAGGTGGCGCCCAGCCAGCGCTGCTTGTTGGCCGGGTTGACCCACCAGCCCACCCCTGCGTGATAGAAGGCCTCGACCTGCACCGACTTCGCATCCAGCTCATCGGTCTGCGCCACGTCCAGCAGATCGGCCAGGCCGCCATAGTGGTCGGCATCGCAGTGCGAGGCGATCATCGCGTCCAGCTTGATCGCCTCCAGCCCGTAGTCCTTGGCGAACTTCCAGTCCACGAAGTCGGCGGCGTTCTTGCCGCTGGGCTGCTTGCTGCGCTCGTAGCCACCGTCAATCATGATGTGGCGCCCATCGGGCGTGCGCACCAGGATGCCATCGCCCTGGCCAACGTCGATGATGTAGATCTCCAGCAACGAGCGGTCGCCCAGCGCCTTGTTGTCCACCCAGCCCGTCCTGCCACGCGCGCTCACCTTGGAACGCGCCGCCCCCGCCTCCAGCAGCTGGGCCTGATCGCCCCACAGCAGTTCGAGGCGCAGCTTGCTGCCGGTGTCGGCCGCATAGAGCGGCGCAGTGTCGGTGGCGATGTACTTGATCGTGGCCATGAAGGACTCCTTGTCCCTGCGCCGAGAACCTCACACCGGCCTTGCGCGGCGCGAACGCACGGGCCTCAGACCTTGAAGACGTGCACCGCCAGGGCCAGGCGGCCGGCCTGGTCCTTGAGCTGCTCGCTAGAGGCCGCCATCTCCTCGACCAAGGCCGCATTCTGCTGGGCCACGCGGTCCATCTCCTGCAGCTGCAGCTGCAGCTCATCGATGTCGTGCCCGTCCTGGCCAGCGCTGCTGTCGAGCCCGAGCATCAGGCTGCTGAGTTTCTCGATCTCGGCCACCATCTGCTGCAAGGTCAGGCCGGTGGCCTCGACCTGGGCCGTGCCCGACTCGGTGCGGCCGGTGGTCTCGGCAATCAGGGACTTGATCTCACGCGCAGACTCCGCCGCACGCTGGGCCAGCACACGGACTTCGGCCGCCACCACGGCAAAGCCACGGCCCGCCTCGCCGGCACGGGCTGCCTCAACGGCCGCATTGAGGGCCAGGATATTGGTCTGGAAGGCAATGCCGTCGATCGCGCCGGTGATATCGGCAATTCGGCGCGTGGCGACATTGATGCCCTGCATCGCTTCGACAGTCCGGGCCATCTGGGCGCCCACCTTCTCGGCCACCGCATACGTGCCCTGCGCCAGCTCACGCGCCTCGCCGGCATGCAAGATGCGCTGCTGAAGACGCCCCATCACCTCGGATAAGCGCGCGGTCGCACGCTGGGTGGTGGCGGCGGTTTCCTCGGTGCGGCTGGACAGATCGAGATTGCCTTGGGCGATCTGCCAAGAGGCGGCATGCAGCTCATCCACATTGCAGCGCACCTCCCGCACCATGCCGGCCAGCCCCTGCTGCATCGTCTGCATGAAGGCCATGACGCTTATCTGATCGCCACTTGCCACGGTCACCGGTCGGTTCAACGCACCGCGGGCAATGCCTTGTACTACCTCGCGCACCGCAGTGGGCTCGGCCCCCAGGGAACGCATGATGCGGCTGCTGATGACGGTTGCAAGCAGGCAGCCGATCAGGCAGGCCACCGCCAGGCCCAGCCAGGCCAGGCCACTGGCTTGCGCATGCCGCCGCTGGCTTTGCTGGTACTCCTTGGCTGCCACCTCGAGTTGCACCACCACCAGGGCATTGAGCTTGTCGCTCAGCGGATCCACGGCCTGATAGAGCTCATCCCTGGCCAGGCGGTCAACTGCCGCGTCATCCTGAGCCGCGATGGCATCGCGCAGCTGGTTTCGCAAGCGGTCCACACGCAGCATCAGCGGCTGGATCTGGGCGACCAGCCGACTCTCTTCTTCAACCAGTACGGTCTGCAGGTAGGCGCCCCACTCCCGCGCCACAACCGACGCCGATTCATCGACCAATCGGCGCGCCGTGGCGGCATCCATGCTGCCCATGCGCAGCTTGTGGGTGGTGTCCACCAGGTTGACGGCATACATGTCCGCCACCTGCTTGAGTTGCTGCAGCGGCACGACACGGTCGTCGTAGACCGTTCGCAAGGACTCATTGGCCTTCTCAAGCATCCGCATGCCAGAGATTGCCAACAGCGCCATCAACCCGCATTGCAGAAGCGCCAGAAGAATCAGGCGCGCACGAACGGTTGGAACACGAGCAAGACCTGCATCGATCACCATGACAACACTCCCCTGAAGAGCCTGGCCGGCAGCACATCTGCGATGCTGTTGGATCCGGCGATGTGCACGGACTCTATTCGCTAGTTCCGCCACGGTAAAGCGCCATCTGGCCCGGACTTCAGGCTCAAACCTTCGCTTATCCTCAAGGTGTCGCGTCGAGGGTCGCCTGATTCGTCAGGGCCGCAACACCAACGTGCTGCGCGTCGCCGCCACCACATCCTTCTCGGACAGGTACTGTCGGCGGTAGCCGCCTTCGGCGTGGGCCTTGGCCTGGTCGCGGTAGTGCGCGTCGCCCCAGGCGCCGCTCTGGCCCACCGGGTTGCTGCCCAAGGCCTGACCCGGGTCGGCAAAGTCGATCACGCGGCGCGTCGAGGGTCCGTACACGACGGTCCAGGGCGCCGGACCTGGCATCTGAGCCATATTGTTTGGCACCTCATGGCTGCCGGGCACCGGCAGTGGCCCCACGTTGAACAGCTTGTCCAGCGGCGCCTGCCTGCCCAGCGGATGCTGGTGCGTCAGCGTGTGCGCGCGCGCCCAAACCCAGCTCTGGCTGTCCACACCCAAGAGCGTGCGCAGATGCGCCTGCGTGGCGCCCCAGGCGGCCTTGACGATGTCGTCGCGGCGCTCGCGCGCCGCCGTGCGGCGGTCGTCCCACCAGGGCGATGCGGCATCAGCCATCAGGCGCGGCAGGGCATGGTCCAACACGCGCGTGCGGCGCAGATTGTCGAAATGGGTCTCGCCGAGCTCATCCGCCATGGCGGCACGCACCAGCTCCCAGCGCAGCTGGTTGAACAGCGTGGCGGCGACCGAATCCAGCGGGTGATCACCGCGCCAGCCGGCCAGCAGCTCGACCAGGCCCTTCTGCTCGGCATCGTTGCCGGCCGCGGCACGCAGAGCCGGCAGCAGCGGCGCCAGCAGGCGCGGCCCGTAGCTGGTCTGCACATCCAGCTGCAGGGCCTGATGGGCCGCCGGGGTCCAGCGCTTGGCCGGATCGCGCAGCTGCTCGTCCAGGCGCTGGGCGCGGTCCCAGATGTTGTAGTAACCGGGGATGGCGCTGCCGCCCGCCGGCTGATGGTTGGCCGACATGATGTAGCCGCGCGCCGGGTTCTCCTCCTGCGGATTGGCCTCGAAGGGCAGGAAGCCCGGCTTCTCGCCCTCGCCTTTGGCGCCATCGAGCAGGAAGCTCGGATTCACCCCGGCCGGTCGCTGCGGCAGCTTGGCCGCCGCCCACCAGCCGATGTCGCCGGCCGCATTGGCCCACATCACGTTCAGGCCGGGCGCGTGGATCTTGCTGGCCGCCGTGCGGGCCTTTGCCAGCGTGTCGGCGCGGTTGAGCTCGTAGAAGGCCTCCAGCACCGGGTTCTCGGTTTCCAGGAAAGCCCACCACAAGGCCACTGGCCGCTGGCCCGCGCTGTCCTTGAGCATGCGGTTGATGATGGGGCCATGCGGTGAGCGCTGCAGCTTCAGCGTCACCGCCGGCTTGCCCTTGACGGCGATGACCTCCTCGCGCGTCTGCAGCTTCACCCACTGGCCCTTGTGCATCACCTCGTCCGGCTGGGCGGGGTTCACCGTCTCGACCACCAGATCGATGTCGTCGTTCTGGAACATCGTCAGACTCCAGCCGAAGCTGGTGTTGTGGCCCAGCAGCGCGGTGGGATTGAGCGCCTGGTGGTGGCCGTAGAGCTCGAAGCCCGGCGCCTTCAGATGCGCCTCCCACCAGACCGCCGGCGCCGAGAAGGCGATGTGCGGATCGCCGGCCAGCTGCGGCTTGCCCGAGGCGCTGCGCGCGCCCGACACCAGCCAGGCATTGCTGCCCTCGTAGGCCGGCACGCCGGCGGCCTCCAGCGCCTGCTGGCTGAGGCGCGCCACGCGGCCCAGCTCAAGCCAGTCGGCCGCGGCCAGCTGCGGGCCCTGACGCACCGCCCCCTCGGGCCGCCAGTCGAGGTCGAAGATCTTCAGATGGTCCGCGCCCAGCTGATCGCGCACCTGGCTCAGCACGGGTTCGGTGCGGAAGGCGGCGGCAAAGCTGTAGGCCAGGTAGCCGGCCACGCTGACGGTATCGGCCGGTGTGAAGGGACGCTTGGGGATGCCCAGCAGCTCGAACTCCAGCGGCGCCGGGCGGCTGGCCTGGTATTGATTAATGCCGTCCAGATAGGCCATCAAGGCCTTCTTGGCCGGCGTGTCGATGCGGGCGAACTCGCGCGCTGCATAGGCATCGGCATGCGCGCGTATGCCCAGCGTGCGGAACAGCTGATCGGTCTCGACCAGCTTCTCGCCCAGCACCTCAGCCAGCTCGCCGCGCGAGAGGCGGCGCACCATCTCCATCTGGAACAGCCGGTCCTGCGCGTGGGCATAGCCGAGCGCGCGATACAGGTCGGCCTCATTGCCTGCCGTGATGTGGGGCACGCCGAACTCGTCATAGCGCAGCGTCACTGGCGCGCTCAGGCCCGTCAGCTGCAACTCGCCGCTGCGCTGCGGCAGCTTGGCGCGCACATGCCAGGTGACGCCGGCCACACCAACGACGAGCACCGCCAGCACGGCGAGGCTCGTGGTCTTCCAGATCTTCTTCTTGCTCTTTTTCATCAGCGCTTGCTCCCGTTCTTGTGCGCCGATTGCAGCACAGCAGCGCCGCGCTGCCAGCCGGTATTGGCCCGCACACCGCCATGCCTTGGCCAATGCGCTGACAATCAGCGCACCGTTGAGATTTCAACCGAAGCAGGAACTGCCTCCCCTATGGCCCTCTCATGGATGACCGCGCTGAAACTGATCCCCTGGGCGGACGTGATCGAGGCCACACCCGCCCTGGTCAAGGGCGCGCGCAGCCTGCTCAAGCGCACTCAGAAGGAAGCGGCGGAAGCGGCCGAACCCGCAGCGCCTCCCGCCTCACTGCCCGAGGCGCTGGCGCGCGTGCAGCACCTGGAATCAGAACTGGCCCAGCTGACGCAGGCCCAGGCCGAGAGCGCGGCGCTGCTGGAGTCGCTGGCCGAGCAGCAGGCGCGTCTGGTGGAAGCCGTGCAAACGCTCAAGCTGCGCAGCCGCCTGCTGACGGCCGGGCTTGCCCTGGCCCTGGTGCTGGCCCTGCCGGCGCTGTGGTTGGTGAGCCGCTGACGAGCCGCGGCTCATACGGTTTCGCATTCGAACGCAGAACGCGGCGCGAAGGCGAAGACCGTGCTATCGCACGGCAAGCCGAAGCAACAAAGTCATGCGTTTGAATGCGAAGCCGTATCAGGCCTTGGCCGTGGCTTGGTGCAGCATGGCCAGGGCTTCGACGCGCTTGAGCAGCTCGCGGTCGTTCCAGGGCTTCTTGAACAGGCCGTACAGGCCCTGGATCTCATGCACGCGGGCATGCAGCTCGTCATGGCCGGTGATCGCGATGATGGGCAAATCTTCGGTTTCAAGGCTGCCCTGCACGGCGGCGATCAGCTCGAAACCGTCCTTGTTGGGCATTTCCAGATCGGTAACCAGCACATCGAAGCGCGCCTGGGCCAGTTGCTCCAGCGCCTCGACGCCATCCTTGGCCAGCGTCACACGGTAGCCGGCGCCAGCAAACAATTTGCCCAGCTTGGCGCGTGCCACAGCGGAATCGTCCACCAGCAGCACCGAGGCCGGGCCGGCGGGTGGAGGAGCGGGCTGGGCGGGGCTGGGCGCCACCGGCGCGGTGGCCGCACGCTGCAGCGCCACCGGCGGCTGGCTGGGCGGCTCGGAATCGCCGGGCTGCTGCGACGACAGGCGGTCCGCCTCGTCGCCGCGGCGGCTGCTGATGACGAGCACGACGATGGCCAGCGGCACTGCAATCAGCAGCGGCAGCAGGTAGTGGTTCAGCATCTCGGGCAATTCGAAGGGCATGGCATCGTCCTCAGCACGTCGGCCGCTTGGCCGAGGCGAGCCAATCTACCACCACGGCCAGCGCCGCAGAGGTCGAAATGCAGGATCAAAGACCGCTTTGCGGGTTGTCTCTAGTTCCTGTTGCCGCTGAAAGACGGCTCAGGCGCGCGCCGCTGCAGCCAGGCGCGCTATCGCGCCGGATCAATAGCCCGCCCGCCCCCGATTCGCCATCGGCTTGGAGCGGCGGATCAGCGGCACATCGTCCGCCGCCACTCCGTCCACCTCGCGCTCAAGCGCAGGCGGCGCCTGCGGCCAGTCGCGCTGCGGCCCGCGCAGCTGCTCGAAGGCGCGCGCCACGCGCAGCACGCCCACATCGTCAAAGCGCCGCCCGGCGATCTGCAGGCCGATCGGCAGGCCGTCCGCGCCCCAGCCGCAGTTGATCGAGGCCGCCGGCTGCTCGCTCATGTTGTAGGGCAGCGTGAAGGCGATGTGCTCCAGCGGCCGGGCCGGGTCGTTGGTGGGGCCGGCCCATTCGGCCGGGAAGCTGGCCACCGGGCTGACCGGCGAGAGCACGTAGTCAAAGGGCTGGCAGGCCGCCACCGCCGCGTCGCGCAGCGCCGCCATCTGGCTGTAGCCCTGGTACAGATCGGCCGCGCTCAGGCCCGCGCCGCCAGCCGCCCACTCGCGGATATAGGGCAGCACGCGCGCCTGGCGCTCCGGCGGCAGGGCCGAGATATCCAGCCAGGAGCGCAGGCGCCAGAAGCGGTCCAGGCCGTCGATCATCGCGCGGGTCGAAAACGCCGGCAGCGGCTGCACGCTGGCGCCGGCCTGCTCGAACAGGCGCGCGGCGGCCTGCACCGCAGCCGCTGTCTCGGCTTGCACGGGCAGGCCCCAACCGGCGTCCATCAGCAGGCCGATACGTTTGCAGTGCAGCAGGGCCTGTGGATCACCCTCCAGGTCCAGCCAGGGCAGTTCCTGCGCCGGCAGGCTCATCGCATCGCGCCAGTCGGGTCGGCTCAGCACGGCCATCAGCAGGGCCGCATCGCTAACGGTGCGCGTCATCGGCCCGGCCACCCGGCCGGCAAAGGCCGGCTTGATCGGAATCCGCCCCAGGCTGGGCTTGAGCGTGAAGATGCCGCACCAGGCCGCCGGCAGACGCACCGAGCCGCCGATATCGGTGCCCACATGCAGCGGGCCGTAGCCGGCCGCTGCCGCAGCGCCGGCCCCGGCGCTGGAGCCGCCCGGGTTCTTGCTCAGGTCCCAGGGATTGCGCGTCAGCGGGTGGAAGCTGGACAGGCCGGAGCTGAGCATGCCGTAGTCCGGCATGGTGGTCTTGGCCAGCAGCAGCGCGCCCACCTCGCGCAGGCGCGCGGCCGGCGGCGCGTCTTCCAGCGCCGGTGCCAGTTCGGTGGCGGCCGTGCCCAGCGGCACCGGCGTGCCACGGCTGGCGATGTTCTCCTTCAGCGTCGCCGGCACGCCGTCCAGCGTCAGGCCGCCGACGGTCAGCGGCGCGCCCTTCAGCCAGCGCGCCTCGCTGGCACGCGCCTGCGCCAGCACCGCGTCGGCATCGAAGGCATAGAGCGCACGCAGCTGCGGCTCCCAGCGCTCGACATGGGCCAGCAGGCTATGCGCAACTTCCAGCGGCGAAAAGGCGTGGCTGCGGTAGCCGGCCAGCAGCGCCTGCGCGGACAGCTCGTGCAAGGGGGCGCTCATCTGCGCCTCACTCGACACTCAAACCCGCCACATCGTTGACGAAGATCGGCATGTCGGTCCACAAGCCCTTGACCTGGCGCCGCGCCACGGTGATCCACTGCGGCTGGTAAAGCCAAGCCGCCACGGCGTCGCGCGCAATCAGACGCTGCGCATCGCCCAGCAGGCGGGCCCGCTCACTCTCGCGCGGCGCGTTGCTGATCTGATCGAAGAGCTTGTTGAACTCGGTGCTCTCATAGCCCCAGTAATAGCCGGGCTTGGCGAAGTTGCC
>JACDQM010000118.1 GCA_015657635.1 Roseateles sp. | reverse complement strand
GGCGCTCATAGCCAGGGCGCAGGCAAGAGCTTCGAGCTGCGCGCGCCGGTCGGGGGTCAGGTCTTGCGGGTGCAGCAGCCCAGCGAGGCCATGGTGACCATGGGCACACCGCTGATCGAGCTGGGCGACACCGCGCGGCTGGAGGTGGTGGCCGAGCTGCTGAGCAGCGATGCGTTGCAGCTAAAAGCCGGCCAGGCCGTGCGCATCGAACGCTGGGGCGGGCCGGGCACCTTGGCGGGCCAGGTCAGCCGGGTCGAACCGGGCGCTTTCACCAAGGTTTCGGCGCTGGGGGTGGAAGAGCAGCGGGTGCGGGTGCAGATCGCGCTCACCAGTCCGCTGGCACAGCGCCAGGGCCTGGGCGATGGCTACCGCGTCGCGGTCAAGGTGATGACGCGCCGCCAGGAGGGTGCGCTGCTGGTGCCGGTCAGCGCGGTGTTCCCGCTACCGGGCGCCGAGCCGGGCCGACATGCGCTGTTCAAGGTCGAGGGCGGCCGCGCCCGCCTGAGCGAGGTGCAGCTGGAGGCGCGCAACAGCCAGGTGGCCTGGATCGGCAAGGGCCTGGACGCCGGCATGACGGTGGTGGTGTATCCGCCGCAAGGCCTGACCGACGGCGCGCGTGTCAAGGCGCGCTGAGCGTGCCGCGCCTCAGCGCAGCAGCGTCGCGAGGCTGAAGTTGTAGCGCTTGACGCGCGGGTTCAGCTGCTTGCTGTGGGCCGCGAAGTCCAGCGCTTCCACGCCGTCGCCAATGCGCGCCAGGAAGACGGCCGCATCCTGGCCTTCGAACAGCATGTACATCGGCTGCACCGACTCCAGGCCTTCGTCGATGAAGTCGCGACCATGGTGATGATCATGCAGCATCACCAGTGCCCAGGCGCCGGCCAGGAAATTGCCGCCGGCCAGCGTGGCGATGGTGCCGTCCTGCAGCGCCTGCACGGCTTCGCGCGAGCTGTGGATGGCCGAAACCAGCACATCCTTGCCCGGCTGTCGCCCGGCTGCGCGCAGCGCATCGATCGCGCCGAAAGCCATGCGGTCGTTGCCGGCCCAGATCAACTGGATCGAGGGGTGCTTCTTGAGCAGCTGCGCCACTTGCTCCGCCGCGTCCTCACGCCGCCAGCTGCCGACCAGCGTGCCGTCAAATTCCACCTGCGGATAGCGGGCCATCGCGGCGCGCAAGCCCTCGTAGCGATGCACGGCCACCGGCGTCGAGCGATCGCCCACCACGGCCAACAGATGCAGCCGGCCATCGCTGCTCGGGCTCAGCTGCTTGAGGCCTTTGCTGATCAAGGCTTCGCTGGTCAGCAAGCCGGCCTCGCGGTCGCTGGCCTCCAGGCTGCCCAGCAGCAGGGGCAGGGTCTTGCGGGGCTGCCAGCGCTTGCGCTCCTGAGGCAGCAGCCCGCTGAAGGCCGCGAAGCTCGGAATGCCGGCCTGCCCCAGCGCCTGCGCACAGGGCACCAGTGAGCCTTTGTCGTTGACGAGCAGCACGTAGTCGGGGCGCTCGCTGGCCGGGCGTGTCGTCAACTCGCGCGCCAGCCGCAGGGCCGTTGCCGGATCGCGCTTGGCATACAGCACCTCAAACTCCAGCCGCAGGCTGCGGGCCGCACTCTGCATGGCCTGGGTGGCTGCGCTCTAGAAACTCTCGTCGGCGTGCCCTGGGTTGATGAAGGTGATCCGCAGCGCATGGCTGCTTGTTCCACACAGCGCCAGCACCAAGATCAGGCACAGCCGAAGCGTTTTCATCAGTCAACCTTTGAGAGCAGTGCCTTGATTGTGGCGCCAACCCCCTGCGCCGGGCTCAGAGTATTTGCAGAGCCCGAGCGCCGCCCTCAGTGTTTCAGCAACAGGCCCGGCTTGGCGCTGTACTTGCGCAGCTGCGGATTGAGGTGCTTGCTGTGGGGGCGCAGGTCCAGCTCGCGGATGCCGCTGCCGAAACGCTGCAGAAAGCGCTGGGCGTCGGTCTTGTCAAACAGCGCGAACATCGGCCGCTCCAGCTCCAGCCCCTCGTCGATGAAGTCCTTGCCGTGGTGGTGGTCGTACAGCATCAGCAGCGCCCACGCCCCGGCCATGAAGTGGCCGCCTGCCAGCGCGTCGAGCCGGCCGTCAATGCGGGCCTGCATCGCCTCGTTGGAGGTGTTGATTGAGGAGAAATGGTGGTCGACACCGGGTATTGCGCCTGCCAGGTTGACGGCGTCCATCGCGCCGAAAGCCATCTGGTCGCTGCCGGTCCAGACCAGTCGCGCATGAGGATGTCGCTGCAGCAGGCCCTGCATCTGCTCGCGCGCGATGTCGCGGCGCCAGTCGGCGAACACGGTTTCGGCCAGTTCGACCCGCGGTGCTTCGGCCACCGCCTGGCGCATGCCCTCGTTGCGCGCGATGGACGCTGGCGTCGAGCGGTCGCCGGCGATCGCCAGCATCTGCAGCTGGCCGCTGGGATGGCGGCGCAAGGCCTGTTGGATCAGTGCCTTGGCAGTCAGGTAGCCGGCCTCGCGTGCCCCGGGCTCCAGGCTGCCGAGCAGCAGCGGCAGGCTCTGACGCGGCGCCCAGGTCTTGCGTTCCTGGGGCAGCAGCCCGTTGAAGGCTGCGAAGGTCTTGATGCCTGCTGCCCCGAGGGTTTGCGCATTCGTGACCAGCGTGCCCTTCTCGTTGACCAGCAGCACATAGTCGGGCCGCTGCTGCGGCGGCCGTCCGGCCAGCTCACGCGCCAGGCGCAGCGCGCGCTCGGGCTCGCGTTCGGCGTACAAGACCTCCAGCTTGACGCCCAGACTGTTCGCCCCCGCCTGCATGGCCTGCGTGGCGGCCAGCCAGAAGGCTTCGTCCGAGCGCCCCGGATTGATGAAGCTGACGCTCATGGCCTGCGCGCGGCCCAGGCTCAGCAGGATCAAGACCAGCAGGACAAGTCTTCGCACGGCAGGCTGGGCGACAGGCCCCAAGTTGAAAGAAGAGGGGATTGTCGCTGCGTCCACGCATTAGGGCGCTGCCAGCCTGACATCAGCAAACCCCATCCGCCGCAACAGGTAGTAGCCGATGGCTGCTTCGCCGGCGTCGTCACCGATGGTGACGATCTGGGCGTGGCGTGGCAGTCCGGCCTTCGACAGCAGACTCCAGAGCTCATGCGCGGGCTTGGGCTGGCCACCGGCCTGGAGCAGCTGGGCGTAAGGCAGGTGAACCAGCTTGCCCGGCAGCGCGGCACCAGGCGGGTTCAAGCCCAAGGCCAGGTAGACCCGAGGCATGCCATGAGCGGGCGGCGTGGCCGCCAGTGCTGCGCTGCTCATCAGGACGGTACGAGGCCTGGCTTGGTAGTCGACCGGCGCGATGGTCGGATCCAGCGGCGGCTTGCGGCGCCCACGCGAGTGGCTCCCGGCTCAGCTGCAGGCCGCGCAGTTCCCACTCTTCGGCCGACTCCAGCAACAGCGAGACCTTGCGCTGGCCCAGCTGCTCCAGCAAGGCGAACACCAGCGCCGAGCGCTTGTTGAGGCCACCCTCCGAGACGATCACCGCCTCATGCTGCGGATCGACGCCAGCCGGCCCCAGCAGCGCGGCCAGGCGCTCGGGCGCTGCGAGGCCGGCTTGAAAGCGCTCGAACGGCAGGCTCAGCGCAAAGGGCACATGGCCCTTGGCATAGGCCTCGGCGGGGCGCACATCGATGATGCTGATGGGACTGTGGCTGAAGGTGCGCAGCATGGTGTTGCTGAAGCCGTTGAGCCAGTCGGCATCGCGAAGCAAGGCAGGCTCGGCATGGCTCCACAGCGGCAGGCCGCGTGCGTCCTCCAGCCATTCCTTCTGCGAACCCTGGTAGAGCGCCACGCGTGGATAGTCGAGCAGGAACTTCAGGGCGAAGAAGGGCACGCTGGCGGCCACGCCGCCGCCGCAATAGCTGTAGATCTGCTGCTCGCGCCGCACGCCCAGATGGTCCAGCATGGCTTGCAGATCGGCACGCGGCTTGAAGCGCTTGTCGGGGCCAAAGAAGTCGCTCACCGGGGTCAGCTTGGCATGCGGCACATGGCCGCCCCGGTTGAAGAACTTGGCACCGCCGTAGTAGTAGGGCGGGTCCAGCGCTTCCAGCAAGGCATGGCCCTGCGGATCACCCGAGCCTGCGAGGAACTCGGGCAGGCGAGCGCGCGCCTCCTCGCGCAGCGTCGAGACACGCAGATCGCCCTCGGGCGGCGTCGGCGTGGGTTCGGTGCTGATGGGGCCCTGGGCCGCTTTCCAGGCGGCCAGGCCGCCGTCGAGCAGGCGCAGGCGCTCGGGTGCACGCCGTGGCGGTAGAGCTCGTAGAAGATCCAGGGCGCCATCATCGCGCCACCCTGGTCGTGGATCACGATCAGGCGCTTGCCTTCGCTCAGGCCCCAGCTGCGCAGGCGGGCCTGCATGCCGGCGGCGTCGAGCTCGCGTGAGCCGTAGCGGTAGAAGTCCGCGCTGATGGCGCCGGGAATATGGCCGGCGGCATGCATGGGGCTGGGGGAGGCATCCAGCACCAGCGGCGGCTGGGCGCTGGCCAGGGCCTGGCGCAGCCAGGCCGCATCGACCAGGGGACTGGCCGCATGGGCCGCGGCGCCCATGAACACCAACACAACGGTGACGGCCAGCATCAGCCAGCGGCGCGGCAACAGATCTGTCATGGCTCAGCTCCCAGGATGAAAGCGGGCACTGTGGCAGGCCGCTCGCGCCCCGACGCGCCGGATGTGACAGACTGCATCCGCCGATGGACAGGCCACGCTGGCGCCGGACGGGCGCCGCCCGTCAGACCTGCGCCGCCAGCACCTCGACCCGCAGCTGCTCGGTCAGCTCGCGCTTGAGGGCAGCGAACTCGGGCGTGGTCTTGACCTGGTAGTGGCGCGGGTGCGCAAAGGGCGATGGCAGATCGCTCTTGATGCGACCGGGCCGCGCACTCATCACCACCACGCGCGAGCCCATGAAGATGGCCTCGTCGATGTCGTGGGTGACGAACAGCACGGTCTTGCGCTCCTGCTCCCAGATCGACAGCAGCAGCTCCTGCATCAGCTCGCGGGTCTGGTGGTCCAGCGCGCCGAAGGGCTCGTCCATCAGCAGCATGCGCGGCGTGTTGGCCAGCGCGCGGGCCAGCGCGGTGCGCTGCTGCATGCCGCCGCTGAGCTGCTTGGGGTAGTGCTGCGCGAACTTCTGCAGACCGACCTTGGCCAGAAAGCCCTGCGCGATCTCGACTTGCTGCGCGCGCGGCAAGCCGCGCTCGCGCAGGCCGAAGCAGACGTTGTCCAGTACATTGAGCCAGGGAAACAGCGTGTAGCTCTGGAACACCATGCCGCGGTCGGCGCCAGGGCCGCTGACCCGCGCGCCGTCCAGCAAGACCTGACCCTCGCTGGGCTGGTCCAGCCCGGCGACGATGCGCAAGAGCGTGCTCTTGCCGCAGCCTGAGGGTCCGAGGATGGTGACGAAATCGTTCTCGGCTACATCAAGATCGGTGGCCTGCAAGGCCAGCGTGGCGCCTTGGCCGGGGCTTTGGAAGGTGCGGGACACACCGCGGATGGAGAGGATGCTCTTGGTCATTGGCGTCAGCGCCCCAGCTGGGCCCACGGGAAGAGGGCGCGGTTCGCGGCCTTGAATGCAAAGTCGCTCACCAGGCCGATCAGGCCGATCACGATGATGCCGAAGATGATCTGGTCGGTGGCCAAGAGAGCCTGGCTGTCGGTGATCATGTGGCCGATGCCGCTGGACGCGCCGATCAGCTCCGCCACGATCACATAGGTCCAGGCCCAGCCCAGCACCATGCGCAGCGTTTCGGCAATCTCGGGCGCGGCGCCGGGGATCAGCACGCGGCGGATCAGGCTGGCATCGCTGACGCCCAGCGTGTAGGCGGCCTCCACCAGATCACGCCGGGTATTGCCCACCGTCACGGCAATCATCAGCGTCAGCTGGAAGAAGCTGCCGATGAAGATCACAGCCAGCTTCTGCGCCTCGCCGATGCCCACCCACAGGATCAGCAGCGGAATGAAGGCCGAGGCCGGCAGGTAGCGCGCGAACGAGACGAAGGGCTCGAAGAAGGCCTCCACTGGCTTGTAGGCGCCCATCGCCACGCCCAGCGGCAGCGCCAGCGCGGTGGCCAGCAGGAAGCCGCCCAACACGCGCCACACCGTCATGCCGATGTCGCCGGCAAAGCCCATGGTGGTGAGCAGCAGCCAACCCGACTTCAGCATGGTCAGCGGATCGGCCAGAAAGGTCTTCTCCACATAGCCGCCGAAGGTGGCCAGCGACCACAGCGCAACGAAGACGACGAAGAAACTCAGGCCCAAGGCCACACGGGCCTTGGGCGTCACCGGGGTCAGGGGACGCATGCCTTACTGGATGAAGCGGGTGTCGGCCAGCTTGGACAGGTCGGGGATCGCCTTGATGATGCCCACCTCCAGCAGCAGCTCGGCCGCTTCCTTGCTGAAGGCGGCATGCTCGCCGGCGAAGAACTTCTGGTTGGCCGCCTTGTCCTGCCAGCGCAGGAAGGCCTGGCTCTTCTCGAAGGCCTCGCCGGTCTGCTTGACGTCGGCGCCCATGATCTCGAAGCTCTTCTTCGGATCGGCCTTGATCATCGCCAGCGCCTCGAAGTAGCTGTCAGCCAGGGCCTTGGCGGCCTTGGGGTTCTCGGCCAGGAACTTGGGCGTGCAGCCGAAGGTGTCCATCACCATCGGATAGTCCAGCGTGGTGGCAATGATCTTGCCCGCCTCGGGCTTGGCACGCACCGCGCTGAGGAAGGGCTCGTAAGTCATGCCCGCATCCAGCCCGCCGGCGCCGCGATCAGCGCGTTGGCGGCGGCCTGCGGTTCGAGGTTGACGATGTTCACATCCTTGAGCGACATGCCGTTTTTCTTCAGCATCCAGGCCAGCGTGAAGTAGGGCGCGGTGCCCGGCGCGCTGGCCGCCACGGTCTTGCCCTTCAGGTCGCTGATCTTGGCGATGCCGGGGCGCACCACCATGCCGTCAGCACCAAAGCTCTTGTCGAGCTGGAAGATCTGGGTGGTGGCCACGCCGTTGGCGTTCCAGACGATCCAGGTCTCCACCGTGGTGGCGGCGCACTGGATGTCGCCGGAGGCGATCGCCAGGTGGCGATCCTTCTGCGGAATCTTCTTGATCGCCACGTCCAGGCCGTTCTTCTTGAACAGCCCGGCTTCCTTGGCCAGCGTCAGCGGCGCGAAGCCGGTCCAACCGGAGATGCCGATGCCGACTTTCACTTCCTGGGCCTGGGCGGCGAAGCTCAGTGCGGCGAGGGCGAGCAGGGACAGTGTCTTCTTCATGGTGCGTGTGACTCCGATCGGACTGGGGTTTGTCGATGATGGTGCGTGATCCTGGGCTTGGCTCTCGGGGATCACCCGGTACCCGGCCCTTGATTCCGCAGATCGCGGCGGCCAGGGCCAGTGCACGGTCCAGGAGGAATCGCAGGAGTCATGCCAACTGTGCCGGCTGCAGTGCGGCCATCGCACGACAGCGTCAGCGGCGGCCGGGCTGGTTCTGGAGCGTCACGGCGGTGTGAGTCCGCCGGCTCTCAGCAGGCGCTGATAGCTGCCGTCCGCCTGCAGCTGGCTGAGCCCACGGTTGAAGCTCTGCAGCAGCAAGTCGCGCTGCGGGTGGGTGTTGCGCACGGCAAGCAGGTGTTCCTTCACCTCGAGGGGTGGGCCTTTCCACTCGACTTCGTTCAACAGGTCCCGGCCGGCCTGGCTCTCCAGGTAATGCTGGCCTGCGCCGCGCGCGCCGAAGGCGATGTCCACACGACCCTTTTCCAGCATGCGCATGCAGCCGGGCATGTCGGTGTGCAGCTGCAACTGGCCTTGAATCGGGGTCAATGCCGGCGGCAGGTAGGCGCCGCGTTGCACGCAGATGCGCGATGCCACGGATTCGTTGACCGATTCGCCGGGGCGCTCCGCACTTCTGAGGCCGAAATAGCCCAGCTCCATCTGGAAGAAGGGCCGCGCATAGGCATAGATCTGATCGCGGGATTCGTTGCGCCACAGTCCGGCGATCAGGCACTCGCCGGCTTCGGCTTCCTTGACCACCCGGGCCCAGGGCAGGAAGCGCAGCTCGGTCTTGAGGCCCGCGCGCGCGAAGGACTGGGCCACGACGCGCGCCAGTGGCCCGCCTTCGGGCAGGCTGGAGGCATTGAAGGGTGGGAACTCAGACAGGCACAACACCACCACGTTGCGCGAGGGTGCTGGCGAAGCCGGCGGCGCGGCCACCGCAGCCTGCGTTGCAAGCAGCGCCAGCAGGCCAGCGACGCCGAGGCTTTGAAACAGGGGGCGTGCTGGCATTGAGCGGTGTGGCTTTGGGCGGCAAGGAGTTGGGGCCATCCTACTGCACGGCGAAGCTGCCTGGACCCCACAGCAGCGGCAGCACCGCCGCCCGCGAGAGCGGGCGAGGCCTCAGGGCAGGACCGTGATGCTGCCCTCGCGCTGCACCAGCCGTGCCAGGGCGCCATCGAAGACCAGCGCCGTCGCGCGCTCGATGTCAGGCGCCAGGTAATGGTCCTCGGGCATCGGCGGGCAGCTTTGGCGCACCAGCGCGTGCAACTCTTCCAGCGCGGCCGAACTCTTCAGCGGTCGCAGGAACTCGATGCCCTGCGCGGCGGCCAGCAGCTCGATGCCGATGATGTGCGCGGTGTTGTCCAGCATCGGGCCCAGGCGCGCGCGCCGAAGGTGGCCATGCTGACATGGTCTTCCTGATTGGCGCTGGTCGGCAGGCTGTCGACGCTGGCCGGATGGGCCAGGCTCTTGTTTTCGCTGGCCAAGGCGGCGGCCGTCACATGGGCAATCATGAAGCCCGAGTTCAGGCCCGCGTTGGCGGTCAGGAAAGGCGGCAGTCGCGAGACGCCAGCGTCGATCAGCATCGCGATGCGGCGCTCGGCGATGGCGCCCACCTCGGCGATGGCGCAGGCCAGCGCGTCGGCGGCCAGCGCCACCGGCTCGGCGTGGAAATTCCCACCCGAAACCATTGCCGCCGAGCCGTCCTCGCTGGCGAACACCAGCGGGTTGTCGGTCACCGCATTGGCCTCGCGCAGCAGCACATCGCGCACATAGCGGGCCTGGTCCAGGCAGGCACCCATCACCTGGGGCTGGCAGCGCAGGCAATAGGGGTCCTGCACGCGCTCGTCGCCCTCCTGGTGCGAGGCGCGGATCTCGCTGCCGGCGAGGATCTGCCGGTAGGCGCGCGCCGCCTCGATCTGCCCAGGCTGGCCGCGCACCTCATGGATGCGGGGATCAAACGGACCATCGCTGCCACGCGCTGCATCCAGGCTCAGCGCGCCAGAAACGATGGCCGAGGCGAACACCTTCTCGAAGCGCAGCAGGCCTTCCAACGCCAGCGCGGTGGAGGTCTGCGTGCCGTTGATCAGGGCCAGGCCTTCCTTGGCCTGCAGCACCAGCGGTGCAATGCCGTGCTTGCGCAACTCGGGCAGGGCGGGCAGGCGCTGCCCGTCCACCAGCATTTCGCCTTCGCCCAGCAGCGCCAGCGTCATGTGCGAGAGCGGCGCCAGGTCGCCCGAGGCTCCCACCGAGCCTTGCGCCGGAACATAGGGAATCAGGCCGGCATTGAAGACGTCCAGCAGGCATTGCACCACCTCGGGCCGCACGCCGGAGTAGCCGCGCGCGAGCGAGGCCGCCTTGGTGGCCAGCATCAGTCGCACGACGCTAGGCGCCAGCGGTTCGCCCACGCCGACGCAGTGCGAGCGGATCAGGTTGAACTGCAGCGTGGCCAGATCAGTCTTGCTGATGCGGGTGGAGGCCAGCTTGCCGAAACCGGTGTTGACGCCGTAGACGGGGGCATCGCCAGCGGCAGCGGCCTGCACCACGGCGGCGCTGCGCTGGATGGCGTCATGGGCGCTGGCATGCAGGCTCAGCGTCAGGCCGCCGGCGCGGATCGCGCGCAGCTGCTCCAGGGTCAGCTGGCCGGGGGTGATTTCCAAGCGGGTCATGGGGTCAGTCCTTGAGCATGGGCAGGTTCAGGCCGCGCTCCTTGGCGCAGGCCGCGGCGATCTCGTAGCCGGCATCGGCATGGCGCATCACGCCGGTGGCGGGGTCGTTCCACAGCACGCGCTCCAGGCGCTCGGCGGCGGCGTTGCTGCCGTCGGCCACGATCACCACGCCGCTGTGCTGGCTGAAACCCATGCCCACGCCGCCGCCATGGTGCAGGCTCACCCAGGTGGCGCCGCCGGCGGTGTTCAGCAGCGCGTTCAGCAGCGGCCAGTCGGAGACGGCGTCGCTGCCGTCCTTCATGGCCTCGGTCTCGCGGTTGGGGCTGGCCACCGAGCCGCAGTCCAGGTGGTCGCGGCCGATCACGATGGGCGCCTTCAGCTCGCCCGACTTGACCATCTCGTTGAAAGCCAGGCCGGCCAGATGGCGCTGGCCCAGGCCCAGCCAGCAGATGCGTGCCGGCAGGCCCTGGAAGGCGATGCGCTCACGCGCCATGTCTAGCCAGCGGTGCACGCGGGTCTCTTCGGGGAAGAGTTCCTTGATCTTGGCGTCGGTCTTGTAGATGTCTTCCGGGTCGCCCGAGAGCGCCACCCAGCGGAAGGGGCCGCGGCCCTCGCAGAACTGCGGGCGCACATAGGCGGGCACGAAGCCGGGGAAGTCGAAGGCGTTCTTAACGCCCTGATCCAGTGCCACCTGGCGGATGTTGTTGCCGTAGTCGACGGTGGGCACGCCCATGGCCTGGAACAACAGCATCGCCTTCACATGCTGGGCGCAGCTCCTGGCGGCGGCTTGCTTGAGTTCGGCGTGCTGGGCCGGGTCGGCCGCAGCGGCCTTCCACTGCTCGACGCTCCAGCCGGCCGGCAGATAGCCATTGATCAGGTCGTGCGCCGAGGTCTGGTCGGTCACCAGGTCGGGCTTGCAGCGCGGATCGGTCTTGCAGCGCTCGGCCAAGGCCGGCAGGATGGTTGCGGCATTGCCCAGCAGCGCGATGGAGATGGCCTTGCCCTCGGCGGTGTACTTGGCGATGCGAGCCAGCGCGTCGTCCAGGTCGCTGGCCTGCTCGTCCACATAGCGGGTCTTCAGGCGGAAGTCGATGCGCGACTGCTGGCACTCGATGTTCAGCGAGCAGGCGCCGGCAAAGGTGGCGGCCAGCGGCTGCGCGCCGCCCATGCCACCCAGGCCGGCGGTCAGAATCCACTTGCCCTTGAGCGAGCCGCCATAGTGCTGGCGGCCCGCCTCGGCGAAGGTCTCGTAAGTGCCCTGCACGATGCCTTGCGTGCCGATATAGATCCAGCTGCCGGCCGTCATCTGGCCGTACATCATCAGGCCCTTGCGATCCAGCTCGCTGAAGTGCTCCCAGGTCGCCCAGTGCGGCACCAGATTGCTGTTGGCCAGCAGCACGCGCGGTGCGTCGGCGTGGGTGCGGAACACGCCCACCGGCTTGCCGCTCTGGATCAAGAGGGTCTCGTTCTCGTTCAGCATCTTCAGCGATTCAAGAATGGCCTCGAAGCAGTCCCAGTTGCGTGCGGCCTTGCCGATGCCGCCGTAGACCACCAGCTCGGCCGGGTTTTCGGCCACCGCCGGGTCCAGGTTGTTCTGCAGCATGCGGTAGGCCGCTTCGGTCAGCCAGCTCTTGCAGCTGAGTTGGGTGCCGGTGGGGGCGCGGACGGTGCGGGCTTGTGCGCTCATGAGGGGATCTCCGTGGCGGTGTTCGATGGAGGGCGACTCTAGTTGTCTATACAAGTAAAGTCAACTACGATGCCGCCATGGCGAGAAAGACCCCCGAAGGCCCGGAGCCGCAGTACCTGAAGGTGAAGAATCATCTGCGCGAGGGCATCTCTGCCGGGCGCTGGGTGCCGGGCGATCTGCTGCCCTCCGAGGCCGAGCTGACCCAGAGTTTTTCGGTCAGCCGCATGACGGTGAACCGCGCGCTGCGCGAGTTGCTGCAGGAAGGGATGATCGAGCGGGTGCAGGGCGTGGGCACCTTTGTGGCCCAGCTGCACAAGATCAGCTCCTCGCTGACGGTGCGCGATGTGCACGAGGAGATCGTCGAGCGCGGCCATGCGCATGAGGCCCGTGTGCATCTGCTGGAGAAGACCCGCGCCACGGCCGAGCAGGCCGCCGAGTTCGGCCTGAAGACCGGCGCCACCTTGTTCCACAGCCTGATCGTGCATCTGGAGAACGGCGTGGCCATCCAGTGCGAAGACCGCCTGGTCAACCCGGCCGTGGCGCCGGATTACCTGGGGTTGGACTTCGCCGCCTCCACGCCGACGCAACATCTGCTGGCGGTGGCGCCGCTCTCGGAAGCGCGCTACACCATCGAGGCCACGCTGCCCTCCGAGCTGGAGGCCAAGCTGCTGGGCATCAGCCGGCGCGACCCCTGCCTGGTCGTCAGGCGCATCACCTACAGCCGCGGCATCGCGGTAACCTCGGTGCGGCTGACCCATCCGGGCACCCGCTATCTCTTGCAAGGGAGCTTTCAGGCATGAGCTGGAGTCATCTCAGTGCGGCCGATGTGCAGCCGCAGCGCTGGAAGAACGGCGGCGGCTGGACGCGCGAATTGCTGGCCTGGCCGCATGCGAGCGACTGGCTGCTGCGCTTCAGCGTGGCCGATATCGAGCAGGACGGGCCGTTCTCGGCCTTTGACGGTGTGCAGCGCTGGATCGCCGTGCTGCAGGGCGCCGGCATCCGGCTCTACGACTACGAGCTGCTGCCGGGCGACGAGCCCTTGAGCTTTGACGGCGCACTGGGCCCCGAATGCACGCTGATCGCCGGCCCGACGCGCGACTTCAATGCGATGCACCGCCGCGGCCAGGGCCGCTTCGAGCTGCTGCCGGCCGCCCAGCCGCTGCTTCATGGCCGCGCTGACTGGCTGGGCCTGTTCACGGCCGAGGGCGGCGTGCTGGTACATGGCGCCCGGCGCATGGCATTGGCGCCGCAAAGCCTGGCCTGGTGTGAGCAGCCGGCCGATCAGGCGCTGTCTTTCGAAGGGCAGGGCGCGGCCTGGTGGCTGCGCTGGAGCCGCGAGGAGCTGCCGGCATGAGCCGCGTGCTGTGGCACAACGCCCAGCTGGCCACGCTGGACGGCGATGTGCCCTGGGGCTGGATCGCGAACGGCGCGCTGCTCACCGAGGGCGACCGCATCCTTTGGGTGGGCGAGGCGGCCCAGCTCTCGCCTGAGCTGACTGCGGGCACGCTGCGCCGGCATGATCTGGGCGGCGCCGTGGTGACGCCCGGGCTGATCGACTGCCACACCCATCTGGTCTACGGCGGGCAGCGCGCGCATGAATTCGAGCTGCGCCTGCAGGGCGCCAGCTATGAAGAGATCGCGCGCGCCGGTGGCGGCATCCGCTCCACAGTGGCTGCCACGCGTGAAGCCAGCGAAGACGAGCTCTTCAAGCAGGCCGCCAAGCGCGCCCAGGCCCTGATGGGCGAGGGCGTGTGCACGCTGGAAGTGAAGTCCGGCTACGGCCTGAGCCTGATCGACGAGGCCAAGCAGCTGCGCGTGGCGCGCCGCTTGGGGCATGAGCTGGGGCTGAGCGTGCTGACGACATATCTCGGCGCCCATGCCCTGCCGCCCGAATACGCCGGCCGGCAGGACGACTATGTGCAGGCGCTGTGCGACTGGATGCCAGAGCTGCAGGGCCTTGGCCTCGTGGACGCGGTCGATGCCTTCTGCGAGGGCATCGGCTTCACGCCGGCGCAGACGCGCCGCGTTTTCGAGACGGCCAGGAGCCTGGGCCTGCCAGTCAAGCTGCATGCCGAGCAGCTCAGCGACCAGGGTGGCACGCAGCTGGCGGCTGAATTCGCAGCACTCTCCTGCGACCATCTGGAATACCTCAGCGCCGGAGGCATTGCCGCGATGGCACGCAGCGGCACGGTGGCTGTGCTGCTGCCCGGTGCCTACTACTTTCTGCGCGAGACCAAGCTGCCACCGGTGGAGGCCCTGCGCGAGGCGGGCGTGCCCATCGCCATCGCCACCGACCACAACCCCGGCACCTCGCCGGTGCTGTCGCCGCTGCTGATGCTCAACATGGCCTGCACGCTGTTCCGCCTGACGCCGGAAGAAGCCTTGCGCGGTATGACGCTGCAGGCCGCGCGCGCGCTGGGCCTGGCCGACCGCGGACGACTGGCCGCCGGCCTGCGCGCCGACTTCTGCGTCTGGGACGTGGCCCATCCGCGCGAGCTGGCTTATTTCTTCGGCCGCAATCCGCTGCTGCAGCGCGTCTGCGGCGGCAAGAGCAGCAGAGACTGACTGAACCACCGACACCATGAACGCCCCCGTATTCAAACTTCGCCAGGGCCGCACGCCGCTGCTGATCAGCATGCCGCATGTGGGCACTGCCATCCCCGAGGACCAGCAGCCCCGCTACCAACCGCGCGCGCTGGCGGTGGAAGACACCGACTGGCATCTTGAACGCCTCTATGGCGAGCTGGCCGAGGCACTGGGCGCCAGCCTGATCGTGCCGCATTACTCGCGCTACCTGATCGACCTGAACCGCCCGCCCGAGGACACGCCGATGTACCCAGGCGCCTCCAACACCGAGCTGTGCCCGACGCGCTTCTTCAGCGGCGAGCCGCTCTACCTGGATGGCCAGGCGCCCGACGAGGCCGAGAAGCTGCGCCGCCGCCAGAGCTACTGGCTGCCTTACCACCGCGCGCTCAATGCCGAGATGAGCCGGCTGAAGGCGCTGCATGGTCATGCGCTGCTGTTCGACGCGCACAGCATCCGCTCCGAGCTGCCCTGGCTGTTCGAGGGCCGGCTGCCAGATCTGAACCTGGGCACGGTCGAAGGCCGCAGCTGCGACCCGGCCATCACCGAGTCATTGGGCGCGCTGCTGGCGCAGCAGAGCGATTACACGCAGGTGGTCAACGGCCGCTTCAAGGGTGGCTTTATCACCCGCCACTACGGCCAGCCGGCCAAGGGCTGGCACGCGGTTCAGCTGGAAATGTGCTGGCGCTGCTATATGGCCGAGGACGGCAGCTTTGCCTACGACGAAGTGCTGGCCGCGCGCGTGCAACCGCTGCTGCGCCAGCTGCTGCAGACCCTGCTGGACTGGAAGCCAGCGGCATGACGGCCGCCGCCCGCTTTTTTGCCGAGCTGGCCTGGGTGGACGGGCGCTGGCAGCGCGATGTGCTGCTGGGCGTCGACGCGCGCGGGCACTGGGGCCAGGTCTTGCCCGCTCAAACCTGCCCGCCGGATACGCAGCGCCTCGCCGGCCCGGTGCTGCCCAGCCTGGTGAACGCGCACAGCCATGCCTTCCAGCGTGCCTTTGCCGGCCTGGCCGAGCGGCGTGACAGCGCGCACGATGACTTCTGGTCCTGGCGCGACCGCATGTATGGGGTCGCCCTGCGCATCACGCCGGCGCAGCTGAAGGCGATTGCCCGTCAGCTCTATCTGGAGCTGCTGCAGGGCGGCTACACCCAGGTCTGCGAGTTCCATTACCTGCAACATCAGCCCGATGGCAGCCGCTACGACGATGAGCTGGCGATGGCCTGGGCCTTGGCCGAGGCGGCCGAGGACGTGGGCATCGGCCTGACCCTGCTGCCGGTGCTCTATGCCCATGCCGGCTTCGCGCAGCCGGCGCTGCGGCCCGACCAGCGCCGCTTCGCCACCGATGCCGACTGGGTCTGGCAGGCCTGCCAGCGCATCAATGCCGCGGGACGGCCGCTGCTGAATGCCGGCGTGGCGCTGCACTCGCTGCGCGCCGCGCACGCATCGGACATTCGCGCCTTGCAGGCGCTGGTCGGCGAGACGCAGCTGCCCATCCACATCCACATCAGCGAGCAGCAGGCCGAGGTGCAGGATTGCCTGGCTGCGACCGGCCAGCGGCCGATGCAATACCTGTGCAACGAGTTCGCCCCGGATGCCCGCTGGCAGCTGGTGCATGCCACACACAGCACGCCGCAGGAGATCGAGGCAGTCGCCGCCAGCGGCGCCGGCATCGTGATCTGCCCCGGCACCGAGGCCAATCTGGGCGACGGCCTGTGCGACCTGCCCGGCTGGCTGGGGATGAGCGTGCCGATCAGCCTGGGCTCGGACAGCCATGTCACGCGCGACTGGGTGCAGGAACTGCGCTGGCTGGAATATGGCCAGCGCCTGGGCCTTCAGCGGCGCAATGTGGCCGCGCAGCCACAGAGCCGGCCGTCGACGGCGGCGCGCCTGTTCGAGGCCTGCCGCGCCGGCAGCGCCGCGCCGGCCGGTTTGCAGCGCTGGGGCCTGCAGCCCGGCGCGCGCGCCGACTTCCTGGTGCTGAACCCGCAGGCCAGCGGCCTGCTCGGCCTGCCTGATGCTGCGCTGCTGGACGGCCTGGTGTTCGCCACGCAGGGGAGCGTGATCGCGCAGGTCTTTGTCGGCGGGCGATGTCGGCTGGACGAGTGCGCGCGCAGCCCCCTGGTGGGCCAGCCCACGAGCTTCGCGGCCACGATGCTGGATCTGCACGGCAAGGCCTGACCCCAAGAGCGGTGACAGGTTCGCAGAGTCAACGCTTCTCAAACGCTGCTCAAAGGGATAGTCTGCAGGCGTGGTTGAACCGGTTGACCGAGCAGGAGTGCACGATGCTGGATTTGCGGAGCTTTTCCATTCGTACTCGACTTTTCTTCCTGTCGGGTTTGGCGGCCTTGATGCTGATTGCGGTCGGCGGGTTCGGGCTCTTCAGCCTCTCTCAGGCGCGCGCCCAATTCCAGCACTTTTCCGACCACGATGTCGTGTCGCTGACCAATCTTGCAAACATCCGAGCGGGTGTCGGCAATCTGCGCCGCTATGAAAAAGACCTGCTGATCAATCTGGCCGATGCCAAGCTGGTCGAACGCTACAAGAACGACTGGGAGGCTACCTTCGAGAAGGTGGTCCAAGGGCTGGGTACCGTCGAGAAGCTGGACATCGCACCGGCGGTCAAGAAGTTGCCGCCCGAGATGGTGAAGTCGCTGCAGGCTTACCGCAATGGCTTCCAGGGCGTTCACGCGCGCCTGGTGAAGGGCGAGTTTGCCGACACCGCGTCGGCAAACCAGGCCACCGAGCCGATCAAGGGCCCGGTGCGCGAGCTCGACAAGCAGCTGGCCGAGATGACCAAGCTGATCGATGAGCATGCCGATGCCGAAGTGGCCCGGCTGGCCGCGGAGGAGGCCCGCATCCGCTGGTCGCTGATGCTGGTGATGGCGATCAGCATCGTGGTGATCGGGGCCTTCACCGTCTTCAATCTGCGCTCGATTCTGAAGCCGCTGGGCGAGGCGGTGGCGAGCGCGCGGCAGATCGCGCAGCGCGATCTGAGCCAGCCGATCTCGACCCAGGGCGCCGATGAAACTGCCGCAATGATGCGCAGCGTGGACGAGATGCAGACGGCGCTGCGCGAGGTGGTGTCCGGCGTGCGCAGCGCCACCGATGGCATCGCCACCGCCTCACGCGAGGTGGCCATCGGCAGCCAGGACCTGAGCATGCGCACCGAGCAGGCCGCCTCGAACCTGGAAGAGACGGCCTCGGCGATGGAGCAGCTGACCGCCAGCGTCAGCCACAACGCCGAAGCGGCACAGAAGGCCAGCCAGCTGGCGCATGAAGCGGCTGAAGTGGCGCGGCGCGGCGGCTCGGAGGTGGGCGAGGTGGTGCAGACCATGGGGCGCATCAGTCAGTCCTCCACCAAGATCGCCGACATCATCGGCGTCATCGATGGCATTGCCTTCCAGACCAATATCCTGGCCTTGAATGCGGCGGTCGAGGCGGCACGGGCGGGCGAGCAGGGTCGCGGCTTCGCGGTGGTGGCGTCCGAGGTGCGGGCGCTGGCCCAGCGCTCAGCCGATGCTGCCAAGGAGATCAAGAGCCTGATCAGCAGCAGCGGCGAGAGCGTGGAGAGCGGCTCGGCGCTGGTGGAGCGGGCGGGCCAGACCATGCAGGCCATCGTCGCCTCGATCGAGCGGGTCAACGGCATCGTCGGCGAGATCAGCAGCGCCAGCAGCGAGCAGCGCGACGGCATCGCCCAGATCGGCCAGGCGATCCAGACGCTGGATTCCATGACCCAGCAGAACGCGGCCTTGGTGGAAGAGAGCGCCGCTGCGGCGCAGAGCCTGCAGCTGCAGGCCGATCAGCTGGCCGGCACGGTGGCGGTGTTCAAGCTGGCCTGAAGCCCGACAGCGCCTGCAGCAAGGCCGGTGTCGGGCGCAGGCTGCCCACCTCGGTGCCGCGCCAGTTCTGCAGCACGGGCCGGGCGTAGCCGCCGATCAGCGCGGCCTGCTTGTCGTCCAGGCTCAACAGGGCCTCGATGACGGCGGCCATCACCACCTCGACGCCGCGCACCGCGCCATCGTCGATCTTGATCGCCACGCCCCAGCCCCGCTCGGGCAGCGCGGCGCAGTAGACGCCTTCGGCCCCGACCTTGCAGAACACGCGCTCGCCCAGGGCCTGCATCACCAGCGTGTCGAAACGGCCTGAGCCGGCGACATAGAAGGGCTCGCGCGCCACGGCCTGGCGCAGGCGCCGCGCCGCGCGCGCATGGCCCTCGCTCAGCCCCTGGCCGGTGCCGACGCGGGCGAAGGCCAGCGCCAGCTGCTTCAAGGGAATGCCGAAGGTGGGGATGGAGCAGCCATCGGTGCCGCGCGGGGCGCGTGTCAGGTCGGTGCTGGTGGCGGCGGCCAGCGCGGCCGTCACCTCGCGCATCACCGGGTGGTCTGCTGCGATGTAGCCGTGCACGAACTCGGCCGGATCGCGCCCTTCGGCAATCGCCAGCTGGCAGCCCAGGCAGACGAAGCCGGCATGCTTGCCGGAGCAGTTGTTGTGCAGCGCGCTGGCGGTTTCGCGGCGTTCGATCATGCCGCGCAGCACCGGTTCGCGGCTGGGCCACTGCGTGCCGCATTCCAGCGCGCGCTCATCGAGGCCCAGCTTGCGCAGCATGCCCAGCGAGGTGGCCGCATGCTCGGGCTCGCCGTTGTGCGAGGCGCAGGCGATGGACAGCTCGGCATCGGTGAAGCCGAAGCGCTCGGCCGCGCCGCTGGCCACCAGCGGCAGCGCCTGCAGCACCTTGCAGGCCGAGCGCGGAAAGACCGGGTGCTCGACATCGCCGAGCGCACAGACGCTGTGCCCATCGGCATCGACGATGGCCAGCGCGCCGGCATGCAGCGATTCCAGATGGCTGCCGCGCAGCACGTCGACGAGAGCAGGGTTCATGGCAGGAAGCAGTGGGGGACGCAACGCGGCTGACTGTACGCTGGCTAGTGTCCTGTCCCGCAAGTAGCTACACAAAATGAAGCCGATGGATTCTGTGTCAGACCAAGGCGTGAACCGCAGCGATACCCAGTGGTATCGCGAGGATTCACAACGCAGGACTGGCGCGGAAGACGCGGCTTCATGTGCAGGAACTTGCGGGACAGGACACTAACCCAGCTCCACCCGGTTGCGGCCGCCGTTCTTGGCCGCGTAGAGCGCGCGATCCGCACGCTCGAACATGCGCTGCGCGTCCACCGCCTCGTCGGCCGCTGCAACGCCGATGCTGACCGTCACCTGCAGCCCCGGCGCCACGGCGCTCCAGTCGTGGCTGGCGACCGACTGGCGCAGACGTTCGCAAACCTCCTGCGCCTTGGCCGTGCCCATGTTCAACAGGGCGATCAGGAATTCCTCGCCGCCGATGCGCGCCAGCAGGTCGGCATCGCGCAGGCCGTTTCGCAGCAGCAGCGCCAGCTGCTGCAGCACGCGGTCGCCCACCGCATGGCCATGCTCGTCGTTGATGCGCTTGAAGTGGTCGACATCGGCCATCGCCAGCACCAGCGGCCGGCCGTCACGGCGGGCGTTCTCGGCCAGCATCTGCAGCATCGCGTCAGCATGGCGGCGGTTGTGCAGGCCGGTCAGGGCATCCTCATGCGCGGCGCGGTCCCAGGCGGCGGCCTCGTCGCGCAGGCGCTGCTGTTCGCGCTCGAGCTCGCCGGCGCGTTCGCGCTCGCGCTCGGCATCGCGCTGCGCCACATCGGCGCGCTCCCGGGCTTGCGTGACTTCCTCGCGGATCAGCAGCACCTCGCCCTGCAGCGCCATGGTGTCCTGCGCAATCTGGCGCTCAAGATCCACCAGCTGCTCCAGCGCGGCCAGTGCCTCGCGGTAGTCGCCGCATTCCTTGTGGGTCGTGTACAGGTCGCGGGTCACGCTGCGCAGCAGCTTCGGGCTCAGTGCTCCGGCGTCACCGCGCTTGAGCGCCAGCAGGCTGTCGAGTGCGGGCCGCAGCTGGCCCTTGGCGCGCAGCAATTGGGCGCGCTGCGTGCCGGCTTGCTGGGCCAACTCGCCATAGCCGTGGCGCTGCGAGAGGGCCTCGTATTCGTCGATCAGCGCCAGCGCTGTCTCGCCATCGTTGCCGATCAGCAGGGCCTCGCAGAGGTTGGACAGCGCCACCGCGATCGTGAACGGGCTGGAGGCGCGCCGCGCCGCCCGCGTGGCCTGCTCGGCCAGCTCAAGGGCCTGGCGCTGCGACAGCGCCAGCATGGTGGCGTCGCCACGCTTGATGGCGTCGCTGTGGCGCTGCAGCCAGAAATAGGCGAGGTTGTTCAGGCAGCCGAAGGCCAGTTCGGTCAGGCCGTTGTCCAGCGCCAGGGTCAGGGCTTGCTCGGTGGTCTCGCAGGCGCGGGAGGGGTTCTCCAGGCTGGCATGCGCGACGCCGATGCGGTTCAGCGCCCAGCCTTCGCGCGCCGCATCGCCGCAGCGCCGTGCTGCGGCCAGCGCGCGCAAGCCGCAGCTCAGCGCGTCACGCCCCATCAGCAGCTGGGCATAGACGAAGGTCAGCGAGGTCAGCGCATCGGCCAGCACCTTGTCGTCGCCCAGGGGCTCGGCCAGCACCACGGCCTGGCTGGCGCAGCGCACACTGGCCTGCAGCTGGCCGAGGCGCGGATGGAAATGCGCCTGCAGGGCCAGCGCGCGGGCGCGGTCGCCGGGGCGATCGTCGGGGCAGATCGCCAAGGCCCGGTCGAGCTGCAGCATCGCCTCACGGTAGCGGCCATCGAGGCCGTCGATGCCGGCCTGGGCAAGAAGCTGTTCGAATGCCGTAGGGCTGGCGGCGGGGACACTGCTCATGGAGGCACGCGGGACCGAGATGTTGCCTCCAGCATCGGTGGCCGCGCCGCCGCCGTCAAGCCCTGTGGGATTCAATCGCCACGCACAAAGGCACGCAGTTCCGCCGCCATCTGAATCAAGGAAGGCTGGTGGATGTACATCATGTGTCCGGCCTCGAAATAGCTGACCTGGATATTGCCCTGCAGGTTCTCGCGCAGGCCCAGATGCGCCAGCGTGTAGTCGCCGGCGGCATGCGGCGTGGCCAGATCGAAGTAGCCGCTGGCCACATAGACGCGCATCGCCGGGTTGGCATGCAGCGCGCGGCGCAGGCTGTCGCCGACATTGACATAGCGGTTCTCGAAATCCTTCCAGGCCCAGGTCTTCCACAGCGGCGCCATCACCAGATAGGGCTGGTCGCTCTCGTAGTTGAGCTTCTCGCGCAGCAGGCGGTTGATGCCCACGGCGTAGGCGCCCACCAGATTGTTCATGCTGGCGTCTTCCTCGGGCTGCTCGCCGGCGTCGTCGCGGTCCTGGCCGAGGAAGCGGCTGTCCAGCCGGCCCACGGTCTGGCCGCGCTGGCGCAGCAGTTCCTTGAAGAAGCGGAACTCGTTGGGCCGCAGATCACAGCGCAGCACGTAGTCAGTGCTCAGGCCGGTGTGCAGCGACACCGTCTCTGCGATGTGCTGGCGCTCGGCCAGCCCCAGGCGCGAACCCTGCATCAGCGCCAGCCAGTAGTCGCCATTGGCAAAGGCTTCGGCCTCGGCGATCACCTGCTTCAGCGGCTTCTTTTGCTGCGTCTCGCGCAAGGCCTTGTGATACCAGGCGGTGGCGGCGTAGGTGGGCAGGTAGAGCGGGTAGGGCAGCTCGTTGCCATGGTCGAAGGACAGGGTCTGGAAGTCCACCGCCATCGAGATCAGCATCAGGCCGTTGAGGTGGATGTTGTGCGCCTCCTGCAGATGGCGCGACAGGCCGGCGCTGCGCGTGGTGCCATAGCTCTCGCCGATCAGGTATTTGGGGCTGGCCCAGCGGCTCCAGCGTGTCAGGTACAGGCGGATGAACTCGCCCACCGAATCCAGGTCGCGTTGGTAGTCGTGGAACTCGGCCACCTTCTGGCCCTCGGCCATACGCGAGTGGCCGGTTCCCACCGGATCAATAAAGACTAGATCAGAGTCCAGCAGCAGCGTGTGCTCGTTGTCGGTGAGTGTGAATGGCGCTGCGCCGCAGTTGCCCGCTTCGTCCGCCGGCACACGCTGTGGGCCGAGGATGCCCAGGTGCAGCCACACGCTGGACGAGCCCGGCCCGCCGTTGAAGGAAAAGGTCAGCGGGCGCTGGGCCGGGTCCTTCACGTCCTTCAGCGTGTAGGCGATGAAGAACACGCTGGCGCGGGTGTGCTCGCCCTTGTGCTCGCCGTCCTTGATCTGCGGCTCGCGCAGCACCAGCGTGCCGCAGGTGGCGGTGTAGTGCAGTGTCTTCCTGCCGAGTTGCAGCTTGTGCTCGGTGACCACCAGGCGCTCCAACAATGGCGGCGTGGCTGCGGAGCTGGCGGGCTTGGGCGCCTCATCGGTCTTGGTGTTCTCGGCGGGCGTGTTGCTCATGGCGGGATGTCCTTGTGGTCTCGTCCGGTCGCCGTACTCGATAAAGTGCGGCCGATGCACTCTAGCCAAGCTTCAAGCAACACGCACCAGCTTTTGGGCGTGGATTTCAGCAGTTCGCCCACACGTCGCAAACCCATCACCGTGGCCCTGGGGCGCCGGCGGGGCCAGGTCTTGCTGCTGGAAGGCCTGCAGGCCCTGCCCAGCCTGGATGACTTTGCCGCGCTGCTGCAGCGGCCCGGCCCCTGGCTGGGCGGTTTCGATTTTCCCTTCGGTCTGCCGCGTGAGCTGGTGCAGAGCCTGGGCTGGCCGGCGCAATGGCCGGCGCTGATGGCGCATTACGCCGCCTTGAGCCGCGCCGAGATCCGCGCCCAGTTCAGTGCCTTCTGCGCCGCCCGCCCGGTGGGCGGCAAGTTCGCCCATCGCGCCACCGACATTCCGGCCGGCGCCTCGCCGTCGATGAAGTGGGTCAACCCGCCGGTGGCCTACATGCTGCACGCCGGCGTGCCGCGCCTGATCGAGGCCGGCGTGCATCTGCCGGGCCTGCATGTGGGCGATGCGCAGCGCGTGGCGCTGGAGGCCTATCCCGGCCTGCTGGCGCGCGAAGTGCTGGGCCGGCGCAGCTACAAGAGCGACGACCGCGCCAAACAGACCGATGAACGCCTGATTGCCCGCAAGGACCTGCTGGAAGCGCTGGAGCAGGGCCGCACCCGCCTGGGCCTGCGCCTGAAGCTCAGCCACGCGCAGCGCGAGGCACTGGTGGACGACGCCAGCGGCGACCGGCTCGACGCCGTGCTGTGCCTGCTGCAAGCCGGCTGGGCGGACGGGCAGCCGGGCTACGGCATGCCTGCGGTGGTCGATCCGGTGGAGGGCTGGATCGTCAGCGCCTGATCGACAAGCTCTGAAGCGGCCTTTCGAAAGGGTGCCGCCTCCTGCGCATTCACTGCAACAATCGGCCGGCCCTCGGGCTGGCTGCGCGGCGTTGCGCACTGGCTGCCCAACGGTACGCCACGAGAGGGAACGAGACCATGGACATATTGCAAAGAAATCGAGTCACCGTCGTGGGTGAACAAGGCCCCGTGCTGCTGTATGCCCATGGCTTCGGCTGCCACCAGGGCATGTGGTCGCGCATCACCCCGGCCTTTGCGGCCACGCACCGGCAGGTGCTGATGGACTACACCGGCAGCGGCCCGGCGTCGCACGCGACGCCCTTCGACCCGGTGCGCTACAGCCGGCTGGACGGCTATGCCAGGGACGTGGTCGAGGTCTGCGACGCGCTCGGGCTTGAACGCGGCGTGACCTTTGTCGGCCACTCGGTGAGCTGCAGCATCGGGATGCTGGCCCATCTCGCGCGGCCTGAGTTGTTCGAGCGCATGGTGATGATCGGCCCCTCGCCCTGCTTCCTGAACCACCCACCGGAGTACACGGGCGGGTTCGAGCGCGCGGATCTGGAAGGGCTGCTGGCGTTGATGGATCAGAACTACATGGGCTGGGCCAGCTATTTGGCCCCAGTGGTGGCAGGGAGTTCAGGCGCCGGAGACGCGGCGCCCGAACTGGAACAGAGCTTTTGTTCCACCGATCCGGATCGGGCGCGTGTCTTCGCCCGCGCGACCTTCTTTGCCGACAATCGCGCCGACCTTGCCAAGGTGCGCTGCCCGAGTCTGATCCTGCAACATGCGCACGATACGCTGGCTCCGCGCTCGGTCGGCGAATACTTGCACAGGCATCTGGCAGGCAGCGCCTTGGAGGTGCTGGATGTAGCCGGGCATTGCGCTCACATGAGCAACCCCGAACTGGTGATCGAGGCCATGCAACGCTATCTCGGCAAGCCAGCCGACCGGCCCTGATGATGCTCGACAGCGCGGACCTGCTCGACAACCTGCCTTGCGCCACGCTGATCACCGATGGTCAGGGCAGCATCCTGCATGTGAATGCAGCGCTGGAAACCTTGGCGGGACGGCCTGACGAAGGCTGGTCGGGCCGACGCATTGAGGACCTGCTCCCGCCGGCATCACGCATCTTTCTGCAGACGCATCTGTGGCCCATGTTGCTGCGCAACGGGCGGGTTGATGAGGTCTATCTTCAGTTGCGCGCTGCGCAGGGCAAGCCGCTGCAGGTGTTGCTCAATGCCAAGTGCTATCGGCCGGCCGAGCGCTCCGCCGACATGCGCTTCAGTTGGGCGATCTTCCAGGCCGGCGAGCGGCAGCGCTTCGAACAGGAATTGCTGCGCGCCCGGCAACGGCAGCAGCAGCTGATGCGCAGCACCAATGCCGGCACCTGGGAGTGGAACGTGCAGACCGGCGAGCTGCGTATCAACGACCTGTGGGCCAGCAGCATCGGCTGGTCCATCGCTGAGCTGGGTCCTGTTGATCATGCGTTCCGGCTCTCGATCGCCCATCCGCAAGAGCTGGCGCGCACCCGAAGCCTGCTGCAGGATCACCTGGACGGGCGCAGTGAAGAGTACGTTGATCAGGTACGGCTGCGACACCGCAACGGGGACTGGATCTGGGTGCAGGACCGCGGGCGCGTGGTCTCGCGCACCGACGAGGGCAAGCCGGAATGGGTGTTCGGCGCCCACATCGACATCAGCGCGATCAAGAGCCAGGAAGAGGCCTTGCAGCGCAGCGAGGCCTTGCTCAACCGCACCAATGAGCTGGCCGGTGTGGGCGGCTGGGAGCTCGACCTGCGCACGCAGGCGCTGTACTGGTCGGCACAGACCTGCCGCATTCACGGCGTGCCGCCGGGCTACCGCCCGACGCTGGACGAGGCCTTGGGTTTTTATCCGCCCGAGGCGCGCTCCCAGGTCGAGGCGGCCGTGCAAGCCAGCATGGCTGGCGGGGGCGGCTGGGACCTGGAGCTGCCCTTCATCCGTCGTGACGGCACGCGGCTGATGGTGCACGCGATGGGGGAGGTGCACCGGGAAGCCGATGTTCCGGTGCGTCTGCTGGGCGCCTTCCAGGATGTCACGGCCCGTCATGCAATGACGACAGCCTTGCGAGACTCCATTGCTGCGGCGGAAAGCGCCAGCCGGGCCAAGAGCATGTTCCTGGCCAATATGAGCCACGAAATCCGCACACCGATGAATGCCGTGATCGGCGTCGCTCATTTGCTGGCTGACACGGCGCTGGACACGGACCAGCGCCACCTGCTCGGCAAGCTTCAGGTGGCCGGCCGTTCCTTGCTGGGCATCATCAACGACGTGCTGGACTTGGCCAAGATCGAGGCCGGCGAGCTGAGTGTTGAGCAGATTCCCTACCGGCCCGGCGAACTGCTGTTGGAGCTCGACTCGGTGCTCGGCGACCAGGCCCGTGCCAAAGGCCTGGCCTGGACCATCACGCTGGACGAGCGGGTGCCGGCTTTGCTGCTGGGTGACCGGCAGCGCTTGAACCAGGTTCTCGTCAATCTGCTCAGCAATGCCCTCAAGTTCACCAAGACCGGCGGCGTCAGCCTGAGCTTGAATCGCAGCGAAAGCCCAGACGGCACGCCCTGCCTGCGAGTGTCGGTGCGCGACACGGGCATCGGGATCTCCGAGGAGGCTCAGGCCCAGTTGTTCAAACCCTTTGTGCAGGCCGAGGCTTCGACGACAAGGCGCTTTGGCGGCACCGGCCTGGGACTGTCCATCGTCAAGCACCTGGTCGAGTTGATGGGGGGGCGCATCGAGCTGCACAGCCAGCCGGGGCAGGGCAGCGAGTTTGTGGTCGAGTTGCCGCTGCAAACCAGCCCGGACGGCGAAGCGGTGAAAGGCCCGGACTTTGCTGCGATCGAGGTGGTGCTTGTGGAGGACGACGTGATCCAGCGCGAACGTCTGACCGCCCTGTGCACAGGCTTTGGCTGGCGCACGCAGGCTCAGGCTTCAGCCGAAGCCCTGCTTGACTTGCTGCGGCAGCGCCAGCAGCAGCAACTGGCGCTGCCCGACGTCTTGCTGATGGACTGGCATCTCGCTGGCACGATGGACGGCCTGAGCGCCTTGCGCCAGTTGCGCGCGCTCATTCCGGCCATGAACCTGCCGGCGGCGCTCCTGGTCACCCAGGATGAGCAGAACGCGCTGAAGACAGAAGGCGTCGAGCAGTTGGTCGACGTGGTGCTCGCCAAACCGGCAGAGCCCTCGACGCTGTTCAATGCCGTCAACGAGGCGACAGCAAGGCATGGCGGCAATCGGGAAAAGCTGCTCAGCAGCGCAGCGCTCAACAGGCTTGGCAAGGGTTTGCTGAAGGGCGTGACACTGCTGGTCGTTGATGACAGCGACATCAATCTGGAAGTCGCCCGTCGCATGCTCGAACAGCGTGGTGCCGACGTGCACTGCGAGATGGGGGCCTTGGAGGCGTTGGCCCGGCTGCGAGGCGGCGAGAGATTCGATGCGGTGCTGATGGACATCCAGATGCCCGGCATGGACGGCTTGGAGGCCACGCAACAGATCCGGCAGCAACTTGGCCTCACCTCGTTGCCGGTGATCGCGCTGACGGCGGGCGCCTTGATGGAGGAGCGGCGGCGCGCGCTTGAATCCGGCATGAACGACTTTCTGACCAAGCCCTTGGACCCCGAAATCCTGGTGCGCACGCTGCGCCGTCACATCGAGGCAAGCCGCGGCCAGCCGCTGCCGGTGCATGCCCATGCCGCCGAGGACAGCCAGCCTGCTGACTGGCCCCAGATTGAGGGCATTGCTGCCAAGGGGGCGGCGCTGCGGCTCGGTGGCGATGCGGCCTTGTTCCGTCGCCTGCTGGCGCGCCTGCTCAAGGCCTACGACGCCGACTGGCCGAAGCGCCTGGCGCAACTGGATGCGGTGTCCTGTGCGGCTGAGTTGCACAAGCTGCGCGGCTCGGCCGGACTGTTGGGCGCCGAGGCCTTGCAGGAGCTCGCCGGCCAGGGGGAGGCCCGCTTGCGCAGCGGCGCTGACGCGCCGTCGGACCTGGCCCCCTTGTTCGACGCGCTTGGGCAATCGTTGTGTGCTCTGGACGGGGCCGCGCAGCCCTGGCTGCGGCAAACAGACAACGCGGGGGCTGAGGCGTCGCCGGCACAGCCCTTGGTCGACAGTCCGCAGCGCTTCACCGAACTGCTGCTGATGCTGCGCCAGCAAGACCTTGATGCGGGCAGGGCGCTGCAGGAGCTGTTGCCTTGGCTGCGCGAATGTGGTTTGACCGAGCCTCAGATCCTTCAGTTGCAAGAACTGATCGACGCGCTGGATTTCCAGTCGGCCCTTCAACTGCTAAGCAAGCTCTGCACAAATCAACGCGGCCCGTGATCGCGCGGACTGCGGCGTTGCAGTTCTCGCCAATAGCCACGGCTATCGGCAGCAAACTGCGCCTTGCATCCCATCCCGATCCGCACGACCCGGCCTTGCGCCGCCTTCTGCAGAGCTTCCCTAGCGGATGCGCAGTTCACTGCGCAGGAGACGGCTGAGTGCTTGATCTCTGACGAGGCCGCAGCGCTGTACCGGCAAAAGCGCTCGGACGGAATCGCAGCGTGCAATCCGGCGAGGACTAACGGCCTGAGTCGCCGGTCGACGGGCCGTGCACTGTTCTCCACCCTTCAATTCGAGCGCCAATTGCCACTCGTTGCAGGCAGGGCAAACTCACTTTCTCATCAAAGTCGATTTGCCAAACAAGGACTCAATCAAATCCACCGCCACCTTGGCCGTCTTGTTCTGCAGGTCCAGCGCCGGGTTCAGTTCCATCACGTCCAGCGAGGCCATGCGGCCGGTGTCGGCAATCATTTCCATGCAGAGCTGGGCTTCGCGGTAGGTGGGGCCGCCGGGCACGGTGGTGCCCACGCCGGGGGCGATGTCGGGATCGAGGAAATCGACGTCGAAGCTGACATGCAGATGGGTGTTGGCGTCCAGAGTGGCCAGCGCCAGCTCCATGGTGTGGCGCATGCCCATCTCGTCGATGTAGCGCATGTCGAAGACTTCCAGCTCCTGCTCGTGCACGAAGCGCTTCTCGCCCGCGTCGACGCTGCGGATGCCGATCTGGCGCACCCACTTGGGGTTGATGGCCGGCACCTGGCCGCCGATCTCGATCAGCGATTGCGGGCCGAAGCCGCATAGGCAGGCCACCGGCATGCCGTGGATGTTGCCGCTGGGGGTGAGTTGGCTGGTGTTGAAGTCGGCATGGGCATCGAGCCACAGCACGCGCAGCTTCTTGCCGACCTCGCGGCAGTGGCGCGCCACGGCGCTGATCGAGCCCAGGCCCAGGCAGTGGTCACCGCCCAGCAGGATGGGCATGCGGCCCAGCTTCAACTCGGCGTAGACGGCGTCGTGCACGGCCTGGTTCCAGGCCACCACTTCGGGCAGGTGGCGGTAGCCATCGACGGGCGGCAGCCAGGGGTTGGACGGGCCATTGAGGTTGCCGCGGTCCAGCACGTCGACGCCGTGGCTTTCCAGCGTGGCGGCGATGCCGGCCACGCGCAGGGCTTCAGGGCCCATGCTGGCGCCGCGCGCGCCGGCACCGATGTCGGTGGGGGCGCCGATCAGTGAGACGGCTTGTGCGGCGGCGGCGGTGGTGGAGCGGCTCATCGGGCAGTTTCCTTCAGGGGGCGCTTGTGGCGCCGGGGTTCATGTCGTATTCGCGCTCCAGCAGCGCCCAGCCTTCTTCGGCGGTTTCGACGAAGTGGAACAGTTTTTCGTCGCCGCGGCTGATCATGCCGGTCTCCACCAGCAATTCGAAGTCGAGCAGGCGAGACCAGAATTCCTTGCCGAACAGCAGCACCGGGCGATGGCGGCTCTTGCCGGTCTGCACCAGCGTCAGCGTCTCGAACAGCTCGTCCAGCGTGCCGAATCCGCCGGGGAAACAGGCCAGTGCCACCGAGCGCATCAGGAAGTGCATCTTGCGCAGCGCGAAGTAGTGGAACTGGAAGCACAGCTCCGGCGTGATGTAGGGGTTGGGCTGCTGCTCGTGCGGCAGCACGATGTTCAGGCCGATGCTGCGCATCCCGGCTTCATAGGCGCCGCGGTTGCCGGCTTCCATGATGCCGGGGCCGCCGCCGGTGACCACGTAGATGGGGTTGTCGCGCTGGGCCGAGGCGGTGGAGACCAGGGCCGCGAAGCGCCGCGCTTCTTCGTAGTAGCGGCTCATCTTGAGCTGCATTTCGGCGCGCTTGATGGCGCTGGCGTCGCTGCCGGCCTGGGCCTCGATCAGCAGGGCGCGGGCTTCTTCCTCGGACTTGATGCGGGCGCTGCCGAAGATCACGATGGTCGACTTGACGTCCTGCTCCTGCATCACCAGCTCGGGCTTGAGCAGCTCCAGCTGCATGCGCACCGGCCGCAGCTCTTCGCGCAGCAGGAAGTCGTTGTCGGTGAAGGCCAGGCGGTAGGCGCTGTTGGGCCCGGCATAGTCGGCCGGCGGCGGCGCGGCGCTGCGGGCGTCTTCCTTGGCGCTGGGGAAGTTGCGGGCGGTCAGTGCCTTGCGCTTGCTGGTGGTGTTGTCGCTATTGCTCATCGGGTTGTCGGCTTGGCGGCCGCAGCATAGGGGAGTCGGCAGGGAATTTAATTCCGTACTTTCGGGCTTGGGACGTTTTTTCTTCAGTGCGGGCCGGCCGTGCCGCACACCGGACAGGCCGGGTCGCGCGGCACGCGCACCTCGCTCCATTCCATGCGGCGCGCGTCCAGCATCTGCAGGCGCCCGCTCAGGCTGCTGCCCAGGCCCAGCAGCAGCTTCAGGGCTTCTGCAGCCTGCATGCTGCCGATGATGCCCACCAGCGGCGCGAACACGCCCATGGTGGCGCAGCGCGCTTCTTCCACCGGCGCCTCGGGCGGGAACAGGCAGGCGTAGCAGGGGGCCTCGGCGCTGCGGCTGTCGTAGACGCTGATCTGCGCATCGAAGCCGATGGCTGCGCCAGCCACCAGCGGACGGCCCTGCGCCACGCAGGCGCGGTTGAGCGCCTGGCGGGTGGCGAAGTTGTCGCTGCAGTCCAGCACCACATCGGCGTCGCGCACCAGGCGCTCCAGCAAGGCGGCATCGGCGCGCTGCTGCAGCGCGATCACGCGCGGCTCGGGGTTGAGTGCGGCGATGCCCTGCGCGGCCGACTCCACCTTGGGCCAGCCGAGCCGGGCCAGGCTGTGCGCCAGCTGGCGCTGCAGATTGGTCAGGTCCACGGTGTCGTCGTCCACCAGCGTGATCTGCCCGACGCCGGCCGAGCCCAGGTAGAGCGCAGCCGGCGAGCCCAGGCCACCGGCGCCGATCACCAGCGCGCGGCTGGCCAGCAGGCGCTGCTGGCCCTCGATGCCTATCTCGTCCAGCAGGATGTGGCGCGAGTAGCGCAGCAGCTGCTCGTCGCTCAGGTCTTGGAGGTCTTGGGGTTCATCTCGCATGGCAGCAAGCATAGCCCGCGTGGCGGCGCCCTAGGGCCTGTTAGCACGACGGCAATGGGCCGCGAATGTTCGCCCAGGCGGGCCAATCTAGGCGCAGCGCTGGCCCGCACTGATGTGCGGGCCAGCGCTGCAACGACGAGTGGCCCGCCTGGGCGATCCTTCCCGCAGGGTTGCGGCCAGTAAAGCCGCAAGCGGCGTTGCAAATCCTCGCCAGGTGTCCAACCCGGCTGCGGTTTGCGCCTTGCCTGAGGCTTTACTGGCCAGCAACGCGGCCCATTGCCGTCGTGTTAACAGGCCCTAATGCAAACAGCCCGCCTTGCGGGCGGGCTGTCGGGCGGTGAGCAAGGGCTGCGCTCAGTCAGTCCATCTTGGCTTCAGCCTTGCGCTCGGTGACGGTCTTGGACACCATCACCGGCTTGCCCTTGAGCTGGTTCAGCGCCTGCGCCAGCTGGAAGTCTTCAGCGCTGCCGAATTCGGGCAGCGGCTTGATTTCCTTGGACTTGGCACGCTCTTCTTCGAGCTTCTTGAGGGCGTCCTCGCGGGCCTTCTCGCGGGCGCTGTCCTTGGTCTCGGGGCCGTTCTCCAGATGCTTGACCAGATCGGCCTCGCGGGTGCGCAGAGCGGCGAACACATCGCCCTCGGCGGTCTCGTCCAGCCACACATCGGGCACGATGCCCTTGGCCTGGATGGAGCGGCCGCTCGGCGTGTAGTAGCGCGCGGTGGTGATCTTCAGTGCGGTCTCGGGGCCGAGCTGGCGCACCGTCTGCACCGAGCCCTTGCCGAAGGTCTGCGAGCCCATGATGACTGCGCGCTTGTGGTCCTGCAGCGCGCCGGCCACGATCTCGCTGGCCGATGCCGAGCCTTCGTTGACCAGCACGACCAGCGGCACATTCTTCAGCGCAGCCGGCAGCTTCTTCAGCGGGTCCGCGCCGCCACGGCGGTGGTAGAAGTCCGGGTTGGCCTTGAAGCTGGCCTTGGAGTCGGCGATCTGGCCATTGGTCGACACCACTTCCACGTCCTTGGGCAGGAAGGCGGCAGACACGGCCACGGCGCCTTCCAGCAGGCCACCCGGGTCGTTGCGCAGGTCCAGCACCAGACCCTTCATATTGGGCTCCTGCTTGAACAGCTCGTCGAGCTTGCGGGCGAAGTCGTCCACCGTGCGGTCCTGGAACTGGCTGACGCGCAACCAGGCATAGCCGGGCTCGACCACCTTGGCACGCACGCTCTGCACGCGGATCTCTTCGCGTGTGATCGTGACGGGGAAGCTGCGGTTCTCGTTCTTGCGATAGATGGTCAGCTGCACCTTGGTGGCGGGCTCGCCGCGCATGCGCTTGACGGCCTGGTCCAGCGTCAGACCGCGCACCGGCGTGTCGTCGATGCGGCTGATCAGGTCGCCGCTCTTGAGGCCAGCGCGGAAGGCCGGGCTGCCTTCGATCGGCGAGACGATCTTGACCATGCCGTCTTCCATGCCGATCTCGATGCCCACGCCGACAAACTTGCCGGTCGTGCCTTCGCGGAATTCCTTGAAGCTCTTCTTGTCGAAGAACTGCGAGTGCGGGTCGAGGCCCGAAACCATGCCCGAGATGGCATCGTTGATGAGTTTCTTCTCGTCCACCGGCTCGACGTAGTCGCTCTTGACCATGCCGAACACCGCGGCGAGCTGCTGCAGCTCTTCCAGCGGCAGCGGCGACAGGCTGCTGCGGGCGTTGGCCTGCAGCTGCATCGTGGTCATTGCGCCAGCCAAGGCGCCCAACGCGACCCAGCCGGCTACTTTCAGTTTGGCACCCATGATGCGAGTGTTCCCTATCGGTGGATTACAGCGAGATTCCAGGGGCTTTGCGCGGCCGTAGCCGGTTTGTCAACACCCTGCTGCGCCAGTATAGGGCGCAGCCCTGAAGCCTGCCTGAAGGCATGCAGCCCAGATGACCGCTCAATTCGGGCTTTCAAGCGCACTTAGCCCGGCGTTTGCGCATCTTCATGCAGCTTTACAGGCTTCAGTCGTCGCCACCGGGCGCCAGGCGGCCGAATGTCACGACATGGTCGACATGGGCGCGAATGCCGATCCACTCGCCCACATGGTGGTCATGGTGCGAGGGCACATGGGCCATGACCCGCTCGCCGCTGGCCAGGCGCAAGGTGTAGAGGAACTCGGCGCCGCGGAAGATCTTGCGCTCGATCTGCGCCTTCACCGGGGCGGCGTCGTCATGCACGATGTCGTCGGCGCGCAGCAGCAACTCGCATTCGCCGCCGGGGTAGGCCGAGGGCAGCGGGCACTCGTCGGCGTCGCTCAGGTCGCCCAGCGGGGTCTGCACCAGCGGGCCTTGCGGGCCTTGGGCGATGCGGGCCGGCATGAACACGCCATGCCCGATGAAGTCGGCCACGAAGCGCGTGGCCGGGCGGTGATAGACGGTGTAGGACGCGTCCCATTGCTCCAGCCGGCCCTGGTGCATCACGCCCACCACATCGCCGATGGCAAAGGCCTCGGCCTGGTCGTGGGTGACGAACAGCGCGGTGGTGCCGCTGGCCTGCAGGATGGCGCGCAGTTCTTGCGAGAGATGCTCGCGCAGGTCCACATCGAGGCTGGAGAAGGGCTCGTCCAGCAGCAGCAGGCGCGGCGAGGGCGCCAGCGCGCGGGCCAGCGCGACGCGCTGCTGCTGGCCACCAGAGAGCTGATGCGGCGCGCGCTTGGCGGCATGGGCCAGGCCCACCAGGTCCAGCACCTCCTGGATGCGGCGCTCGCGCTCGGCACGCGCGAGGTGGCGCAGGCCGAAGCCGATGTTGTCGGCAATGCTGAGGTGCGGAAACAGCGCGTAGTCCTGGAACACCATGCCAATGCGGCGCGCCTCCGGGGCGACGTGCAGGCCGGTGGCGGCATCCGCTAAGGGCTCCTTGTCGATCAGGATGCGGCCGCTGTGCAGGCGCTCCAGCCCGGCAATCGAGCGCAGCAGCGAGGTCTTGCCGCAGCCCGACGGGCCGATCAGCACGCCGATCTGGCCGCGTGCCAAACCCAGCGACACGCGGTCCACCGCGTGCCGTGTAGTGCCGGCAGCGGGATAGCGCAGGCTGACCTGATCGAGGGCGAGGAACATGATGGCCCTATGATACCGGGCTCAAATGCGGATCGTTCTCATCTCAGGCTGAGGAGCCGCCGCCTGCCTCTTCTTCATGCTGCGCCTCGTCACCCTTTTCTGTCTGCTGCTGGCTGTTCCCGTCCTGGGTGTGCTGGGCTCCTGGCTGGCGCTGGATGCGCAGGCGCTGGGAATCCTGCGCCATCAGCTCGACACGGTGCTGCCGCAGTACGCCTGGGCCTCGCTGGCGCTGAGCGTCAGCGTCGCGCTGGGCGTGGCCGTGGTGGGCGGCGCAACCGCAGCGGCCGTGAGCTTGTTCGAATTCCCCGGCCGGCGCTTTTTTGAGTGGGGCCTGTTGCTGCCGATGGCCATGCCGGCCTATGTGGCGGCCTATGCGTATACCGACTTTCTGCAGTTCAGCGGGCCGCTGCAGACCGCTCTGCGCGAGCTGACGGGCGCGCAGAAGGCGCTGTGGCCCGATGTGCGCAGCCTGCCGGGCGCGGTGGCGCTGTTCATCCTGTGCCTCTATCCCTATGTCTACCTGCTGACCCGCACGGCGCTGTCCGAGCGTGGCGTGGCGCTGATGGAGGCGGCGCGCATGCTGGGTGCCGGCACCTTGCGCCGGGTGCGCGAGGTGGCGCTGCCGCTGGCCCGGCCGGCGCTGGCCGCCGGCATCGCGCTGGCGCTGATGGAGACGCTGGCCGACTACGGCGTGGGCGCCTATTTCGGCCTGACCACGCTGACCACCGGCGTCTACAAGGCCTGGCTGGTGCTGAACGACCGCACCGCGGCGGCGCAGCTGGCCTCGGTGCTGCTGTTCGCTGTGGCGATGCTGCTGTGGCTGGAGCGGCGCGCCCAAGCAAGGCTGCGCTTTGCCACCAGCCGCAGCGGTGCGCTGCATGCGGCCGAGGCGCGCCCCTTGCCGCTGCGCGGGGCGGCCGCCGCTGGCGCCATGCTGCTGTGCGCGCTGCCCATCTTGCTGGGCTTCGTGCTGCCGGTGCTGGTGCTGGCGCGGCTGATGTGGCAGGAGGCCGCCTACGGCGAGTTCGGCCTGCCGCTGGCGCGTTTCGTCCAGTGGGGTTTGGCCAGCCTGAAGCTCTCGGCACTGGCCGCCGTGCTGGCGGTGGCGCTGGCGCTGGTGCTGGCCTATCTGGCGCGGGTGGGGCAGGGGGGCAGCCTGCTGCTGCGCGCTTCCGGCCGCGTGGTGTCGCTGGGCTATGCGGTGCCGGGCGCGGTGATCGCCATCGGCATCCTGCTGCCGCTGGGCTGGCTCGAGCAGCACCTGCCGCAACTCGGCATCACCGCACTGATGACAGGCACCATCACCGGCCTGCTCTATGCCTATCTGGTGCGCTTTTCGGGCGTGGCCTTGCAGTCGCTGGAAGCCGGTTATGCACGCATCACGCCCACCGTCGACGAGACCGCGCGCATGCTGGGCGCTTCACGCCTGCGCATGTTCCTGGAACTGCATGCGCCGCTGCTGGCCCGTTCGGCCTGGGCCGCGGCGCTGCTGGTGTTTGTCGATGTGATGAAGGAGCTGCCCGCCACCCTGGTGCTGCGGCCCTTCAACAGCGACACGCTGGCGGTGGTGGCCTATCAGCTGGCGCGCGATGAGCGCCTGGGCGAGGCGGCACTGCCTTCGCTGGCGATTGTCGCCGTCGGCCTGATCCCGGTGATCATGCTGTCGCGGGCGATGCGGCGCGCCTGAACGTTCCGCGGCGGCGCCGGCCTCTTGGGCGGTTTGAGTGCTCGGATTTGAGCAAATCGCCAATTTCCTCTGTCGTTATGTACTGTTAACCAGGAAATCTGACAGGTTGCGCGCTTCAAAATGGCGGCACTGCCGGGAAGAATCGGGCCAAGCGCCGCTAACGGCGGCGCAGCCCGAGGAGACTTTGCATGACCCGCTTCATTGATGTGCCGACCATGTCCCGACTGGTGCAGGAAATCGGCCTGGCCCCCTTCATCGGCGAACTCGCCGACACCATCCAGCAAGACTTTGTCCGTTGGCCGGACTTCGACAAGTCCGCCCGTGTGGCCAATCATTCGGACATTGGCGTCATCGAACTGATGCCGGTGTCGGATGCCAAGCGCTATGCCTTCAAGTACGTCAACGGCCACCCGTCCAACACGCAGCGCGGCCTCTACACGGTGATGGCCTTCGGCGTGCTGGCCGACGTGGACACCGGCTACCCGGTGCTGCTGTCTGAACTGACCCTGGCCACCGCCTTGCGCACCTGTGCCACCTCGCTGATGGCCGCGCGGGCGCTGGCCCGGCCGGATGCACGCCGCATGGCCCTGATCGGCAACGGCGCGCAGAGCGAGTTCCAGGCGCTGGCTTTCCACCACCATCTGGGCATCGAGGAAATCGCGGTCTACGACGTCGACCCGCGCGCCACCGACAAGCTGATGCGCAATCTGTCGGTCTACACCGACCTGAAGCTGATCCGCGCCACATCCACCGCCGAAGCGGTGCGTGGCGCCGACATCGTCACCACGGTGACGGCCGACAAGGCCTACGCCACCATCATCACGCCCGAGATGATCGAGCCCGGCATGCACATCAATGGTGTCGGCGGTGACTGCCCCGGCAAGACCGAGTTGCATGCCGACGTGCTGCGCGCGGCGCGTGTCTTCGTCGAATACGAGCCGCAGACGCGGATCGAAGGCGATATCCAGCAACTGCCGGCCGACTTCCCGGTGGTCGACCTGTGGCGCGTTCTGGCTGGCACCGAGGCCGGCCGGCAGAGCGCCGAGCAGGTCACCGTGTTCGACTCGGTGGGCTTTGCGCTGGAGGACTACGCCACCTTGCGCTATGTGAACGCGCAAGCCGAGCGCCTGCAGCTGGGCAGCCAGGTGCAGCTGGTGCCCACCGCTGATGACCCCAAGGACCTGTTCCGCCACACCCGCTCCGGCGCGACACGGGCGGTGATGCGGCGTGTGGCTTGAAGAGAGGCAGGGGGAGTCCAAGGCACTTGGTCCCTCCGGCGGGAATCGAACCCACATTTGCCGCTTAGGAGGCGGCCGTTCTATCCATTGAACTACGGAGAGACGCTGGCCCCAGCAGGGGCTGAGGCGGCGCGGATTGTCGCATGAGCAAGAGCGCCGTCCGGGCCAGCTTCACTGCCACTTCCACTGCCAGATCAGGTCCACCGCGTTCTCTTCGCCGCTCTGCGCGCGCAGCGTGAAGCGCTGCGCGATGCGGTAGATCAGCTGCCAGCTGCCGGTGGTGGCGTTCAGGCTGCGCTCATAACCCACATACCAGCGGTTGGAGAGCTGCTTGCCCAGGCGCACCACGGTGCCGCGAGTCGCGTCGGCATCCTGTGCCAGAGAGATTTCGTCCAGCCCCAGGTTCTTCATCAGCTTGCCCGATGGGCTTTCGCCCTCACCAGCCAGCAGGGCCAGCGCGGCGCGCTGCAGCAGTGCGGTGTCGGCTCGGCCCAGGCCGTCCGGGCCGCGGCCCAGCAGCAGCCAGGACAGCTTGTCGGTCTCGGCCATCTCGGGCTCGGAGTAGAGCTTGACGCGCGGGTTCTGTGCTGAGCCACCTAGCGTGACGCCGACGCGCACATCGGTGTTGGGTCGCACCGCCAGCACATCGAGGCGCGGGTTGTCCAGCGGGCCGATGAAGCTGATCTCGCCCTTCTCGATCTCCAGCTTCTGGCCGTAGGCCTCATAGGTGCCGCCGGCTGTGCGCACCGTGCCGGTCAGCGTGGGCCGGCCTTGGGTATGGCTCAGCAGCAGTTCGCCGCGCAGCCGCGTGTCCAGGCCGCGGCCGAAGACGCGCAACTTCTCGCCCAGGTCCAGCGCCAGGCGCAGATCGATCTGGCGGGCCGCTTTGCCCTTGGGCGCGGCGGCCTCGGTCGCCACGCTTTGCGGCCGGCGCACGCGCACGTCGTCATCCAGGCTGGGCGCATCGGCACGCGAGAAATCGAACAGGCCCTCGTCGGCTCTGAAGCGGCCGTCCAGCTTCAGCGACTGCTCGCCCAGTTCGAGCTGGGCCGTTCCGCTGGCGGTGAGCCGACGGTCGACGCGCCCGAGCAGGCGGAATTTGTCGGCCTGCAGCGCCAGGCTGGCTTTGGGCGACGCACCCAATTCGGCGCGGCCCTGCGCGCTGAGCGTGCCAGCGCCGCCCTTGGCGCTCAGGCGCTCCAGCGTGGCGGTGGCGCCGTCCAGCGTCATGCCGAAGCTGCCTTCGCTGACGTCCACCCCCAGCAGCGGATTGCGCAGCACGATGTGGGCGCCTTCGGCCTGGCCCTTGATTTCCGGTGCGCCCAGGCGTCCGGCCAGGCTGATGCCAGCCTTGAACTGGCCCGCCAGGCGCCAGCCCGGCGGCAGCCAGGCGCCCCAGGTACCGAGGTTGTCGACCTGAGCGCTCAGCACGCCCTCCAGCGGGGACTGAGGCCCGGGCCACAGCGCGCGCGGGTCGGCGTGCGCCGTCACTGCGCCGCCGAGCACGCCCAGGTTCCGCCCGGCCACCGCCTGCGTGAAGTGCCAGGTGCCAGACCGTGCCAGCAGTCCCAGGCGCAACTCGCTCAAGCCGAGGGCCTGGATGCCGGCATCGTCGGTCACGCTCAGATCGCCATCGTGGCGCGCCAGCGCAATGTCGATCTCCACCTGCGGCGCGCTGCGCAGCAGGATCTTGCCGCCCATCACCAGATCGCCGCCCCAGCCGAAGTCCGGCTGCCAGCGCGCCAGCAGCGGGGCCACGGCCAGCGGATCCAGTTCGACATCGGCCAGCAGCAGCGGCAGCGCGCCTGCGGTGATTGGCGCCTGCCACTGCAGCTGGCGCCAGCGCAGCACCGCCCCCGCCAGCTCGGACCGGCCGGGCGCCAGGGCCAGCTGCTGCAATCCGCCGCCGGCGCCGAAGTTGGCCGTCAGCGTCAGTTGATCGGCGTCCAGCCAGGCGGGCAGGCCGGGTTTGCCCGGGCGCACCAGCACCGAGGCATTGCTGGCCTGCCAGGCGAGCCCGGACTTGGCGCGCCAGGCCTGCCAGGGATTGACCTGGAAGCTGCCATCTGCCCGCAAGGCGGCGCTGAGGGCCGCGCCATCCTGGCCGGCCAGCGCCGTGGCCCAGGCGGGCAGGGGCACGGCGCCCTGGCTGTCGAGCTTGAGTTGGTGGCGTGCCCAATTGCCGCGCGCTTCAAGTTTGGCCTGGCCCAGATGGGCGCTGCCCACGGACAGCTGCTGCAGGCGAGCGTCCAGCTGCAGCGCAGCGTCGGCGCGGCTGCCTGCATTGAAGTCCAGGTCCGCGGCCGCGAGCTTGATCGTGCCCAGCCCTGGCAGGCCTCTCAGCAGCAACTGCTCAATGCTGGCCTGGCCGCTGCCGCGCCAGTCGCGCGTCAGCAGCGGGTCGGCTGCGGCGGCGTCTTGCGGCGTCAGCTCCAGCTGCGCGCGTGCGCTGCCACTCAGCTGCGCCTGCGGCGCCCACAAGGCCAGCAGCGGCTGCAGCGAGGCGAGCTGGCGCGCGTCCAGGTTCAGCGTGGCCTTGCCTTGCGCGTTGGCCGCCAGCTTGAGCGAGCTGCTGCCCAGCTGCAGCTCGCCCTGCAAGGCCGGGCTGGCGTCGGTGCTGCCAGTTTCTGCCTTGCCGCGGTAGTCCAATGCGCCGGACAGCGCCGCACCATTCAGCAGGCTCTGGCCCAGCTGCAGCCTGGCTTGCCCCTGCGGCCAGCGCGGCCAGCTGCGTTCAGGCTGGCGCAAGTCGCCCGCCAGCGTGAGATTCAATTCATGCCGGCCCCGTTGCCAGGCGCTGCCGGCTTCACCGGCCCACAAGAGGCGCGGATCGAACGCCTGTGCGCTGGCGCTGCCGCTCGCCTGCCAGCTGCCGTCGGCGCCGCGCAAGACCTGACCCTGGGCCTGCAGCGCCGAGGCGCCGGCGCTGAGCCGTGCCTGCTGCAGTTCGAACAGGCGGTTCTGCTGGCGCGCCTTCACGCTCAGGTCTATCGTCTGCGCGCCGCGGGCCGAGTTCCACAGTCCGCTCAGCGTGCTGTCCAGTTGCAAGGCCGGCAGATCCTGGCCGGCCTGCGCCTGGCCCTTCAAGGTGGCGCCACCCGAAAGCTGCAGCTTCGGCAGGCGTGCATCCAGCGCGGCTGGGCGCAGATCGGTGACGCGGGCCTGCAGCTCCAGCGCCGGGCCCCTGGCGCTGATGCGGCCGCCGGGCTCGGCATTGCTGCCGAGTTGGGCATCGAGTGCGTCAACCTGCAGCAACGCCAGGTCCGAGACCTGATCCAGCCGGCCTTGCAGGTCCAGCGTCAACTGGCGCAGCGGCAGCCGGCCCTGGTCCCAGCGTCCGGCCAGTGCATTGCCGAGGCTGGCCTTCAGGAGCGCGGGCTTGTCGAGGGCGCTGGCCTGCAACTGCAGCTGGCCGCTCAGCGCGGTGGCGGGCAGGCTGCTGTGCAGCGCCGCGAGGTCCAGCTTGTCGGCGCGCAGCTCGGTGCGGTGCAGCGGCCAGGCGGCCAGCGGCCGAAGCTCGGCGCTGGCGCTCAAGTGCTGGCCGGAGCCGCTGAGCTCGCCCTTCAGCTGGGGCGATTGCAGCGGGCCTTGCAGTTGCAGATCGGCCCGCCAGTCGTCGCTGCTGCTGTTCCTGCCATTGCCGTCGCGCCGCGCCTGCAGCGCGGCTTGCAGCGCAAAGTCACGCTGCGTGGCGATCTGGGCCTGGCCTGCAAACTGCCAGTGGTCCCAGCTCAGGCCCTGCAGCTGCAGGCGGTGCTGCAGGCCCTGCTGTGCGCCCAGGTCCAGGCTGGCGCGCAGATGGCGCAGCGGCTGTGCGCCCAGGCCGGGCAGATGCAGCTCGGTCACCTGCAGGCTGCCGACGCGCAGGGCGACGGGCAACTCCAGGCTCTGGGGCAGGGCGCTGTCTGTTGGCGGCGTGGCGGGCCAGCTCAAGTCGACACGCTCGGCCTGCAGGCCGGCGGCGTCGATCTGGGCCCACAGTCGCGCAGAGCTGGTCCAGGAAAGGGTCAGGCCTTGCCAGCGCAGGCTGCTCAGCTCAATCGTCAGGCCATCGCTGCCTTGCCAGCGCAGGCGCCGCGCTGAGAAGTCGCCCAGCAGCGCGCCTTGGGGCTCTTCGACGCGCAGATCCGGCACCTGGCCCAGCAGCCAGCGGCTGCCGCCCTCGGTGCCCAGGCTCCACCACAAAGCCAGGGCGCTGGCCGCCACGAGGCCGGGCAGCAGCAGGCTGGCGGTCAGCAGGCCGCGGCCGGGCGGGCGGCGGCGCGCCTGAGCGGGCGGCGCTGCTGGCGGTTGCGGGGCCTCGCTGCGGTTTTCGCTCACAGCGCGATCCCGACACTGAAGTGCACCCGCCAGCGCCCCGGCTCATGGCCGCGCGCCAGGTCCAGGCGCAGGCTGCCCACCGGGCTGCGCAGGCGCAGGCCGGCGCCGTAGCCCAGCACCGGCTTGAGCTCGCCGAAGTTCTGCGCGGCGTTGCCGGCGTCGACGAACACGGCGCCCCACAGGCCGGGCCAGTTGCTGGAGAGCGGGTGGGCCAGCTCGGCGCTGCCAGTGAGCAAGGCCTTGCCGCCGACATCCCGGCCGTTGAGGGTGGGGCCGAGGCTGCGGTAGGCGTAGCCGCGCACCGAGTTGTCGCCGCCGGCGCGGAACAGCAGCCGGTCGGGCATGCTGATGCCGTCGTTCACCAGCACCTGCGCGGCGTCCAGGTGCAGCTCGCTGTGCCAGCCCTTGGGCAGCGGGCGATACCAACCCAGCTTGAGCTGCGCGCGCCCGAACGCGCCGTTGATGCCGCCGGAGTTGTCGGCCCGGCCCAGGCCCAGTTGCAGCCAGGCGGTGTGACCCTCGGTGGGCAGCAGCTTGTCGTCGACGCGGCGGCGCGTCCACTGGCTGTTGATCGACACCGCGCCGGTGTCGGCGCTGAGCGCGCCATTGCGCTCGCGCGAGCGGATCAGCTCCAGATAGATCAGGCGCTCGTCCTGCGCGCGCTCGCGCAGCCGGCCCAGACGTCCGATCAGGCTGGTGTTGACGGTGCTGGACGAACGGTCTTCCTCGAACGCCAGCGAGCCGAGGTTGCGTTGCATATCGGTCTGCGGATGCGAGGTCAGCTCCAGCTCGGCCGAGCGCAGATCGCGGCCGTAGTCGATCTTGCTGCGGCTGCGCATGTTCAGGCCGAAAGGCTTGCGGTGCAGGTGTTCCAGCATGACGCGCTGGCCGGTGTTGGCGTTGAAACCCAGGCCGGTGGTGGCCTGCTGGCGCGGGGCCTCGCGCAGGCGCACCAGCACCGGTGCGCCGGTGCTGCTGGCGGCAGCGGTGTCGAGCTCAACGCTGACGCGGTCGAAGAGCAGCGTCGACTGCAGCCGCTCCTGGAAGTCCAGCAGCAGCTTTTCGCTATAGGGCGTGCCGGGGCCGAAGTCGGCCAAGCGCTGCACGGTGCTGGCCGGTTGGTGCTGCAGGCCTTCGATATGCAGCTCGCCGAGCCGGAACAGCGGGCCGGAGTCCAGCGTCAGCCGCAGCATGGCGCTGCGGGCTTGCGTGTCCAGCTCGGCATCGCTGGCTGCCAGTCGCGCCAGCGGATAGCCGGACGCGCGGCTGCGGGTCAGCAGCGCGGTCTTGGCGGCCGACCACTGCGATTGCCGGAAGGGCTGGCCCTCGGGCAGGCCCCAGCTGCGCTGCAGCTCGCCGCGCACACGCTCGGCCAGCGCGCGCTCGGCGGCATCGACCGGGCTTGCTTCACCCTCCGGGGGCTGCAGCGCGCCACTGAACTCGATCTGCACCGCGCTGACGGTGACGCGCGGGCCAGGCTCCAGCGTCAGGATCAGGCGTTCGACCGCGCCGCTTTCGCGGCGCAACGTGATCTGCGGCTCGAAGTAGCCCTCGGTCTCCAGCAGGCTGCGGGCCTGCGCCGGCGCCGCGGTGGACAGGCGGGCCAGCTCGGAGGCGCTCAAGGCCTGGCCCTCGTCGAGCAGGCGATAGCGTGCCAGATCCAGATGCAGCAGCAGCAGGGCACGCAACTCGCTCGGGGCCTGGACTTCCAGCTCATAGGCCAGCTTCTGTGGCACGTCGCTAGCGGCCGCGCTGCGCGGCACCGGCGGCGTGCCGCCGAGCAGGGTCGACAGACTGGCGCATCCCGACAGCAGGACGCAACTGGCACCCAGCAGCAGGGCGCCGAGGGCGCGTGGAGTCATTTGCTGAGCAGTCGCATCGCGCCTTCCAGCCCTTGCAGCGAGAGCGGGAACATGCGCTGGTGCATCAGCTGCTGGATCAGCGAAATGCTCTGGCGGTACTGCCAGACGCCTTGCGGCTCGGGGTTGATCCACGCGTACTTGGGGAAGGCGTTGGTGAGCCGTTGCAGCCATTCGGCGCCGGGCTCCTCGTTGTTGTACTCGACGCTGCCGCCAGGCTGCAGGATCTCGTAGGGGCTCATCGTCGCGTCGCCGACGAAGATCAGCTTGTAGTCCTTGTTGTACTTGCGAATGATGTCCCAGGTCGGGAACTTCTCGGCAAAGCGGCGGCGGTTGTTCTTCCAGACGAAGTCGTAGACGCAGTTGTGGAAGTAATAGAACTCCAGGTGCTTGAACTCGCTCTTGACGGCGGAGAACAGCTCCTCGACGCGGTGGATGTGCTCGTCCATCGTGCCGCCGACGTCCATCAGCAGCAGCACCTTGACCTTGTTGTGGCGCTCGGGCTGCATGCGGATGTCCAGCATGCCGGCATTGGCGGCGGTCTTGTGGATGGTGTTATCCAGGTCCAGCTCAAGCTCGGAGCCTTCGCGCGCGAAGCGGCGCAGGCGGCGCAGCGCCACCTTGATGTTGCGGGTGCCGAGTTCGAGGTTGTCGTCGTAGTCCTTGTAGGCGCGCTGCTCCCAGACCTTGACGGCACTCTTGTTCTTGCCGGCACCGCCGATGCGCACGCCCTGCGGGTTGTAGCCACCGTGGCCGAAGGGGCTGGTGCCGCCCGTGCCGATCCACTTGTTGCCGCCTTCGTGGCGTTCCTTCTGCTCTTCCAGGCGCCGTTGCAGCGTCTGCATCAGCTCGTCCCAGCCCATCTTCTCGATGGCGGCCTTCTGCTCGGGCGTCAGCTCCAGCTCCAGGTGTTTGCGCAGCCATTCGAGCGGCAGTTCCTTGTGCAGATCGGTGGTCAGCATCTCCACGCCCTTGAAATAGGCGCCGAAAGCCCGGTCGAACTTGTCGAAGTTGGCTTCGTCCTTGACCAGGCTGGTGCGGGCCAGGAAGTAGAACTTGTCGACCGTCGGGCCGCCTTCGTCGTCGATCACGCCGCTCTTCAGCGCTTCGAGCAGGGTCAGGAATTCCTTGACCGAGACCGGCAGCTTGGCGGCGCGCAGCGTGTAGAAGAAGGGGATCAGCATGGGGCGTGGGGCCGTGGATCAGGGCTGAGACGATTATGCCGCCGAGGCGGTTTCAGCTGCGGCGCGGCGCTGGGCGTTTGCGGGCTGCCGGGGCGGCCTTGTCATGCGCCTTCAGCCAGCCGAAGAACTCGCCGTACCAAAGCTTGCTGTTGCGCGGCTTCAGGATCCAGTGGTTCTCGTCCGGGAACCACAGCAGCTTGGCCGGCACGCCACGCGCCTTGAGCGTGTTGTAGTAGGCCAGGCCTTGGGCATCGGGCACGCGGTAGTCGAGCTGGCCGTGGATCACCAGGGTCGGCGTCTTCATGCTCTTGGCGAAGGCGTGCGGGCTCTGCGACGCGACCTTGGCCGGGTCGTCCCAGTACCAGGCGCCCAGTTCCTTGGCATGCCAGGTGTAGGCGTCGTCGGCGAACATGGCCTGCCAGTCATAGCAGCCGGCGTGGCAGACATAGGCCTGGTAGCGGCCCGGTTTCACATGGCCGTTCATCCACGCGACCATATAGCCGCCATAGCTGCCGCCGGTGGCGAAGACGCGGCTCTTGTCGGCCCAGGGCCTCTTCAGCAGCAGGTCGGTGGCAGCTTCCACATCCTGCAGCTCCAGCTCGCCCCAGCGGTGCGTGATCGAGTCCAGGAAGGCATGGCCGAAGCTCGATGAGCCGTGGTAGTTGACGCAGGCCACCACATAGCCCTGCGCGGCCATCACCTGGTGGTTCCAGCGGAAGTGCCAGCTGTCGCCGAAGGCGGTGTGCGGACCACCGTGGATCACATGCAGCAGCGGGTATTTCTTCTTCGCGTCGAAGCCGGGCGGGTAGACCAGCCACATCTGCACTTCGTCGCCCTGCGCGCCCTTGTAGAACACTTCCTCGTGGCGGGAGAACTGGTGGTCGGCCAGCAGGCTGTCGTTGAAGCTCTCGATGCGGCGGGCCACGCAGTCGCTGCCTTCGCCCTCGCTGTCCAGCACCGACAGACGCGGCGGATGCTGCACGCTGTCGTGCTGCACCACCAGCGTGCCGGCGCCAGCGCGAAAGCGGTGGCATTGCCGCCTTCGAAGAGCTTGAAGGCGGCGCAGGTCTTCACGTCGAAGCGCCACAGATGGCGACGGCCCTTCTCCTCAGCGCCGAACAGCAGGCCCAGATCGTCCTCGTCCCAGCGCAGCGGCGCGGTCACTTCATGGTCCCAGTCTTCCGACAGCACGGCCCAGTGGCCATGGGTGTCCAGCACCGCCAGCTGATCGGGCATGGTGTGCTTCTTGCCCTGGTTCGAGGCCAGGAAGGCCAGGTGCTGGCCGGCGTGGCTGTAGCGCGGCGCGGTGAAGTGCCAGTCCTTGTCCTGCAGCAGCGTGCGGATGGCACCGCCGCGCAGCTCGATCTCGGCCAGCGCATAGCGGTTGTCCAGGCGCTTCTCGGCCTGCGGGTCGTGGCTGAAGACGATGCGGCGGCCGTCCGGCGAGATGTCGAAGCAGTTCGCATCGGGGTCGGCGCGGGTCAGCTCGAAGTCGGTGCCTTCGAACAAGTCGCGGGTCTTGCCGGTGGCGATGTCGACGATGTGCAGATGCGCGACGCGACCCATCGGCACATGGTGGTCCCAGTAGCGGTAGACGGCTTCGTCGGTGAGGTAGCCGCTTTCCTTGCGCTCCTTGAATTCCTTCAAGGCCTTGGCCTGCGCTGCCGCACCCTTGAGCTTGGGCCAGACCCAGGAGATGAAGGCGATGCGCTTGCCGTCCGGGAACCACTTGAAAGCTTCGACGCCGGTGGCGATGGAGCCGACGCGGCGCGCCTCGCCGCCGTCCGGCGCGATCACATAGAGCTGCGCTTCCTCGTCCTTGCTGCCTTCCTGCTCGCGCCGCGCGACAAAGGCGATCAGGTCCCCCTTGGGGCTCCACTGCGGCGCGCCGTCCTTGCTGTCGGGACTGCCGGCGCTGGTCAGTGCGCGCGGGGCGCCACCCAGTGTGGACAGCAGCCACAGGCTGGCGCTGCTCTTGTTCTTCTCCATCGAGTAGCGCGTCACCGCGGCCACGGCCTGCGCGCCATCGGGCGACAGGCTGGGGGCGCCGACACGTTCGATCTGCCACAGGGTGTCGACGTCGAACTGCTTGCTCTTTTTCTTCTGGGTGGCCATGGGTGCTCCGGTAAGAGACAGACAAAGTGAGGGAGGGGAGGGCGCCTGGCCGGGCAGATCGTGCGCGGGCTCAGGCAGCCGCTGGCTTCAGCGCTAGTTTCAGCGCGGGCGTTCGAGCTGCCAGCGCAGATGGGTGCGGATGGTCGGCCATTCGGCCGCGGTGATGCTGTAGACGGCGGTATCGCGCAATGTGCCGTCGGCGGTGCGCTGGTGGGCGCGCAGGATGCCGTCGAGCTGGGCGCCCAGGCGCTCGATCGCACGCCGGCTCTGCGTGTTCAGCCGGTGGGTGCGGAACTCCACCGCGATGCAGTCCAGGGTCTCGAAGGCATGCGTCAGCAGCATCAGCTTGCACTCGGTGTTGAGGCCGCTGCGCTGCACCCGCCGTGCATACCAGGTGGAGCCGATCTCGACGCGGCGATGCTTGGCGTCGATGTTCATGTAAGTCGTCATGCCGGCGATCCGGTCCTCGGCGTCGAACACGGTGAAGGGCAGCATGCTGCCGCTGGCATGCAGTGTGAGGCGGCGTTCGATCTCGGCCGCCATGCCTTCGGCCGTGGGCACGGCGGTGTACCAGAGGCGATGCAGATCGCCATCCGCGCAGGCCTGCTGCAGGCCCGCCAGATGGGCCTGCGACAGCGGCTCCAGCCGGGCATGGTGCCCGATCAGGCTGACCGGCGCACTGAGCCCGCTCACCGCGGCTCGCCCTTCAGCATCAGGCGCCGCATCAGCCAGCGGCCCAGGCCCGAGCCGGCCAGGATCAGCGCCAGGCCGAGCAGCTGGGTCAGGCCCCAGCTGGTGTTGCCGATGAAGTCGATGCCGAACTGCAGGCCCAGGCCCCAGCCAGCCAAG
>JACDQM010000117.1 GCA_015657635.1 Roseateles sp. | reverse complement strand
TCGCCTTCCAGACCAATATCCTGGCGCTGAATGCTGCCGTGGAGGCCGCGCGCGCTGGCGAGCAGGGCCGTGGCTTCGCCGTCGTGGCCTCTGAGGTGCGGGCGCTGGCGCAGCGCACCACGGGTGCTGCGCGCGAGATCAAGCAGTTGATCGAGGACTCGATCGAGCGCGTTGAAAACGGCACCCGCCAGACCCATACGGCGCAGGAGCGCATGGGCGAAACCATGGGCGCGGTGGAGAAGACCACCGGGCTGATCGATGAGATCCGCCGGGCCGCACAGGAGCAGGAAGTCGGCGTCGGCCAGATCAGCCAGGCGGTGGCCCAGCTCGACACGCTGACGCAGCAGAACGCGGCGATGGTTGAAGAGTTGTCAGCGGCAGCCAAGTCCATGGATGCGCAGGTGACCATGGTGCACGGCACGATCCGGGTGTTCAAGCTGACTGAGCGCGATGTCACCCTGGCCGAAGAGGACGCGGTGCAACTGCGCAAGCAGCATCAGGCGCGCCAATCCAGCGATGGATCTGAAGATCTCGACTTCGAAGCTGCTTTTGCGGCCCATCAGCAGTGGCGCGTGACTCTGCGCAACGCCGTGTCGCGCAAGCTTTCCGTCAATGCTGACGAACTCCGCCGTGATGACTGCTGCAACCTCGGCAAGTGGCTGCACGGTGCCGGCGGAAAACGCTGGGGCCATGAGGCCAGCTTCGTGCGACTGATCGCCGTGCACCGCGACTTCCATCAGCAGGCTGGCAAGGTGGCCGATGTGCTGATGCAGCAGCGCTATGAGCAGGCGGGCAAGATGCTGGACGCCGGAACGCCTTTTGTCGAAGCCGGCAAGCAGGTGGCCCAGGTGCTCAAACAGCTGCGCAGCCTGGTGGAGGGTGAGGGCTCTGGGCGCGGCGCTTCACAGCGCGCGACGCCGGCGGTGCGCAAGTCGATCTCAACAGGATCAGCTCCAAAGCCAGCACCTGCGCCGCGCGCGCAACGTGCTCCGACCCCGACTGAGGACGCCGGCGGCGACTGGGAGACGTTCTGAGCGGAGCAGGGACGGGTGGTTGACGCCCAGTCTTGAGCAAGCGCCTCAGCGCCGCCTTGCAGCCAGCACACGCTGCATTTCAGCCGCCAAGGCATCGCGCTGCAGCGGCTTGGTCAGCACGCCGTCTGCACCCGCCTCGAGAAAGTGGTCCCGGTCCTCGGGCAGATCGTGGCCGGACACATGATGACCGGCAAGCTCGCTCCGCCCCTGGCCTTGCCGGCGCGGATCTCGCGCAGCACGTCGAGCCCGCTCAAGCCCGGCATCGAGACATCAAGCAGCACCAGATCGAAAGCCTGCTGCACCAGGGCATCCAAAGCCTTCTGTCCATCCGTGACCAGGGCGCCGCCATGGCCCAAGGCCTTCAGCAGCGCCGCGGCCGCGCGCAGATTCAGCGGCATGTCGTCGGCGACCAGCACACGCAAGGCGCGGGTCGCGGGTGTGGTGGTGGCCCCAGTCATGGCTAGCTTTCTTCTTGCGCAGCTGACATGGCTCAGGCCTTGGCGCGCGGAACACGGCCCAGCAGGTAGAACTCGTCATTGGGTCGCAGCGAGATGGTATTGGCCAGGCGGTTGGACAGGCCGAACAGCGCGGTGATCGAGCAGATGTCCCAGATGTCCTCGTCGCTGAAACCATGGGCATGCAATGCAGCATAGTCAGCTTCACCGAGCTCGGCCGAATTCAGGCAGACCTTCACGGCAAAGTCCAGCATCGCGCGCTGACGCGCCGTGATGTCGGCCTTGCGATAGTTGGTCGCGATCTGATCGGCCAGTCTGGGCGCCTTCTCGTAGACCCGCAGGATCGCGCCATGCGCGACCACGCAGTACAGGCAGCTGTTGGCGGCGCTGGTGGCCACGATGATCATCTCGCGCTCGCCCTTGCTGAGGCCGGACTCGCGGAGCAGCAAGGCGTCGTGATAGGCGAGAAAGGCGCGGAACTCGTCCGGCCGGCGCGCCAGCGCCAGGAACACATTGGGCACGAAGCCGGCCTTTTCCTGGACGTCGAGAATGCGCTGGCGCACATCTTCCGGCAGGTCGGCCAGCGCGGGCACAGGGTAGCGACAGATCGCGCTCATCAAGGTCTCCTCATCAGCTATTGCATTTGGTTTCATGCGGTTTACAGCCATGATAGCGACGGGTCCGCTGCGCGCTAAGGCAGAATACCGGCCTGCATCGCCAGGCCTCGGCTGTTGGCGTGTTCCACACCATTTCGAGCATGCGCGCCCAACCTTTCTCTCAGCTTTTTGCCCCACGGCTGGACCGTCGTGCCTGGCTCGGGGGCGCTCTGGCGAGCCTTGGCTTGCCGGCACTGGCCCAGTTCCGCGTTGAGATTTCCGGTGTCGGCGGCAGCCAGCTGCCGATCGCGATTCCCGACTTCCGCGATGAGGCCCGCGCAGGCCAGCCGGTGGCTGCCATCATTCGCGCCGACCTGGAGCGCAGCGGTCAGTTCCGCATCATCGACGCGGCGCCTGGACTTCATGAGGCGAGTGCGCCGGTGTGGACCGAGTGGCGCAGCCGGCAGGCCGACGCACTGGCCGCCGGCTCGGCGATGCGGCTGGCTGACGGCCGTGTCGATCTTCGATTCAAGCTGTGGGATGCCGTGAAAGGGCAGGACCTCGGTGGCGAGGCTCATGCCGTGGCCCCGGATGACGTGCGTCTCGCAGCGCACCGCATTGCCGACACGATCTACCAGAGGCTGACCGGCGAGCGCGGCATCTTCGCCACGCGCATGGCCTATGTGACCAAGGCAGGCAGCCGCTACGCACTGCGCATCGCTGACGCCGATGGCGAGGGCGGGCAGGTGGCCCTGTCCAGCCCCGAACCCATTATTTCGCCGGCCTGGGCGCCGGATGGTCGCGAGCTGGCCTACGTGTCCTTCGAATCGCGCAAGGCCGTTGTCTGGTTGCAGGACCTCTCCACTGGACGCCGTCGCGCACTGGCCGATTTCCGCGGCAGCAACAGTGCGCCCGCCTTCTCCCCAGATGGTCAGCAACTCGCGCTGACGCTGTCGCGTGATGGCGGTTCCCAGCTGTTCTTGATCCGCCGCGATGGCAGCGGCCTGCGGCGCCTGACCCAGAGCCAGGCTATCGATACCGAGCCGGTGTTCACGCCGGACGGACAGACGCTTTACTTCGTCAGTGACCGCGGCGGCAGCCCGCAGATTTATCGCATGCCCGTGGCGGGTGGTGCTGCGGAGCGTGTCAGCTTCAGCGGCAGCTACAACATCAGCCCGGCAGTCAGTCCGGACGGCAGAACGCTGGCCTATGTGAACCGCAGTGGCGGTGCCTTCAAGGTCTGCGTGATGGATCTCGGCAGCGGCGCGGTGCGCGTGATCAGCGACACCAGCGACGACGAAAGCCCGAGCTTCGCACCCAATGGCCGGCTCTTGGTCTATGCCACGCGCGCCGGTGGCCGCGACGTGCTGATGACCAGCACCCTGGATGGCCGCATCAAGGCACGACTGGTGTCCACCCAGGCTGATGTGCGCGAGCCGGCCTGGAGCCCATTTGGCCGCTGATGCGCCTGCCCACGGCCGGTGCGGCTCACGAGATGAACCCTCAGCCTTGAGGCTGACATTGTTTTCTTTTCAAGAGGAGTGATCGAGATGAAGACCCAAAAGTTTGCCCTGGCCCTGTTGGCTGCCGCCGTCCTCGCGGGCTGCAGCTCGACCAAGCTGGACGAACCGGCACCGGTGGAGAGCCGTGCCGTGACACCCGCAACAGCGGGTGCTGGCGCAGGCGCGGGCGCGAACACCGCACCCACGTCGACGACCAAGGTGCAAACCGTGGATCTGGCTGCCCAGGCAGCCGAGGCCGTGTCCAAGCTGCGTGTCGTCTACTTCGACTACGACAGCTATGTGGTCAAGCCTGAGTATCAGAACGTGATCGAAGCGCATGCCAAGCGCCTCAATGTGGATGCCAAGGTTGCACTGCGCCTGGAAGGCCATACCGACGAGCGTGGCGGCAGCGAGTACAACCTGGCTTTGGGCCAGCGCCGTGCCGAAGCCGTGGCCAAGTCGCTGGGCCTGGTGGGTGTGGCAGCGAGTCGCGTCGAACCGGTGAGCTTCGGCAAGGAGCGTCCGGCAGAGCAGGGCAGCGGCGAGGCGGTGTGGGCCAAGAACCGTCGCGTCGAGCTGAAGGACAAGTGAGATGAGCTCGGCCTGGGGATTTGTCAGCCGTCCACTGCTGGCTCTGGTCTTGGCGGCTGCCAGTGCGCTGGCCAGCGGACCGGCCCATGCGCTGTTCGAGGATGATGAAGCCCGCCGGGCCATTCTCGATCTGCGCGCTCGTCTGCAGAAGCTCGATGAGGCCCAGCGCCAAGCCGCCGAGTCGCAGACCGCAGCTGGCCGAGCAGGTCAGCCAACTGCGTCGCAGCCTGCTGGACTTGAACGCTCAGCTCGAGGTGTTGCGGGCCGAGATGGCCAAGTTGCGCGGGCAGAACGAGCAACTCGCACGGGATCTGTCGGA
>JACDQM010000116.1 GCA_015657635.1 Roseateles sp. | reverse complement strand
CTCAAGCTCGGCAGCGACGAGCGCGCAAGCTGGTGAAGGCGTCCGAAGACGAGGTGGTCGCGCCCAAGAAGGCAGCGGCCAAGAAGCCGGCCGCGAAGAAGGCCGCTGAGCCGAAGGCCGCGCCGGCGCCGCGAAGAAGAGCCCAGCCAAGAAGGCGGCTCCTGCAAAGGCGGCTGCGGTCAAGACGCCGGCGGCCAAGAAGCCGGCCGCCAAGAAGGTGTCGCGCACCGTGGGCGTCAAGGAAGCGCCAGTGAAGACCATCAAGGTCGGCGGCTCCAAGCCCGCTGCCAAGAAGAGTGCGGCCAAGCCTGCGGGCAAGAGCGCCGCAAGGCCTGCTGCCAAGAAGGCGGCACCGGCCAAGAAGTCCACGCGCAGCTGATCGCCGATGCGGCTGTTGCTCCTGGCCGTCGGCCAGCGTCAGCCCGCCTGGGTCGATCAGGCCTATGAGGACTTCGCCAAGCGCTTTCCGCCCGAGATGCGGCTGGAGCTCAAGGCCGTCAAGGCCGAGCCCCGGGGCGCTGGCAAGAGTGCGCAGCAGATGATGGCCGCTGAGGCGCAACGCCTCGAAGCGGCTTGCCCGAAGGGCGCTTTGCGCCTGGTGCTGGATGAGCGGGGCGAGCGTGCCAGTACGGTTCAACTGGCCAAGTCCGTCGAGCGCTGGCGCGGAGAGGGACGTGACGTGGCCATCTTCATCGGCGGCCCGGACGGGCTTGATCCGGCGCTCAAGGCGACGGCCGACGAGATGCTGCGCCTGTCGGACCTGACGCTGCCGCACGCCTTTGTGCGCGTGCTGCTGGCCGAGGCCTTGTATCGCGCGTGGTCGGTTCAGGCCGGCCACCCTTATCATCGCGAATAGAGTTCCCGAGTCACGCTGGCCGGCGGCCCAGTAGACGCGACCGGGATCGGGGTTGGGGAGCCCGCGGCGCAATCTTCCAGCGAGGGCTTATGTCGAAGCAGTTTGTACGCGGCATCACACGTATCGTGGCGGCGGGCGCCTTGCTGGGGCTTTGGTTCGGCAGCCCTGCCGCGGTGGCGCAGTCCCGGCTGACGGTGACGGGCGACTTTGCCTTCCCGCCTTACTCTTTCCTGCGCGCGGACAAGCCGGCAGGCATCGACGTCGAGATCATGCAGGAGCTGGGTCGTCGAGCGGGTTTCACGTTCGACATTCAGCTGGCGCCGTTCAAGCGGGTGATCGAAAGCGTTCGCGAGGGCACGGTCGACGCCGGCATGGCGGTCTTGCGCAGCGCCGAGCGAGAGGGCTTTGCCCTCTACACGGGGGTGCTCCACAACAGCACCTATTCGTTGTTCGTGCCGCGCGGCAGCACGATGGCCTTCGACGGGCTTGAGAGCCTGCGCGGCAAGCGTGTCGGCAAGGTGCGGGGTTTCTTCATCAGTGAGGCCTTCGATTCCGAGGTCGCCGCAGGGCGCATCGTGGTCTCAGAGACCGCCAGTGCGGAGCAGGGCCTGCGCATGCTGCTGGCCGGCCGGGTGGATGCGATCTCGGGGCAGTCGGTGGTGACACGATATCTGGCGCGCGAGGCCGGTCTGGCTGACGAGGTGCAGGTGCTGGCCCAGCCCTTGGCGCCGGACCGCCCGGCCTTTCTGGTGCTGTCGCGCGCCAGCGCATTGCCGGACAAGGAGCGGATCGCGCAACGCCTGCGCCAGACCCTGGAGAGCATGCACAAGGACGGCACGATAGACCGCATCGAGGCCCGCTTTCTGCGCTGAGGCCCAGGCAGCAACTGCTAGCATCGGCCGCATGGCCATGATCTATCTCGCTTCTCAGAGCCCCAGGCGGCGTCAGTTGCTGGAGCAGCTGGGCGTGGCCCACGAAACCTTGTTGCCCGGGCCGGACGAGGACGCTGAAGCGCTGGAGCTGCAGCTGGCCGGTGAGTTGCCTGACGACTACGTGCGCCGGGTCACCCGTGCCAAGCTGGAGGCCGCACAGCACCGCCTGCGACGCCGCGGGCTGGGTGTGATGCCCGTGCTGTGTTCGGACACGACAGTGGCGCTGGGCCGCGAGATCCTGGGCAAGCCGGAGGATGCTGAGGATGCGCTGCGCATCCTGCGGCGCTTGTCGGGGCATACGCACCGCGTGCTCACCGCGGTGAGCTTGGCCTGGCCGGGTGGCGAAGCGCAGGCCGTGAGCGTCTCGCATGTGCGTTTCGCATCCATTCCTGAGGCCGCGCTGCAGCGCTATGTGGACAGCGGCGAGCCGATGGGCAAGGCGGGGGCCTACGCCATCCAGGGGCGCATCGCGGCCTGGATCGAGCACATGGAGGGCAGTTATTCAGGCATCATGGGACTGCCCCTTTTCGAGACGGCGCAGTTGTTGCACCAGGCTGGCATCGAGGCTTGAATCAGGCCCCTGGGGTGAGCCCTGTGGCCAGCGCGCTGTGTGTGCTGGCCACAGCGTTTGAACGAGGCCGCGTCGCTTGAGTCGCGGCCTGCAAACAAGAAGATATGGAAGACATTCTGATTAACTGGTCTCCTCAGGAGACCCGCGTGGCCGTGGTGGAGAACGGCGCCGTCCAGGAACTGCATGTCGAGCGCACGCTGGAGCGAGGCTTGGTGGGCAATGTCTACTCGGGCCGGGTGGCGCGGGTCTTGCCGGGCATGCAGTCGGCCTTCATCGATATCGGCCTGGAGCGCGCGGCGTTCTTGCATGTGGCCGACCTGCACGTGCTTGGTGTTCAGCCGCGCGGTCCGCACGCGGATGCCGGGGCGCCGACGCCGATTGAGCGCCTGGTGTTCGAGGGCCAGGCCCTGACGGTACAGGTCATCAAGGACCCGATCGGCACCAAGGGCGCACGCCTGTCGACTCAGATCTCGATTGCGGGCCGGATGCTGGTGCACCTGCCGCAGGACGAGCACATCGGCATCTCGCAGAAGATTGGCTCGCCCGAGACGCGTGAGCAGTTGCGTGCCCGCATGCAGGTGCTGGCCGGAACAGCAGCTGAGGGGGAGAACGGTAACAGTGGCGGTGGCTTCATTCTGCGCACCAATGCCGAAGATGCCAGCGATGCGGAGCTGGCTGCTGATATCGCCTACCTGCGCAAGGCCTGGACGCAGATTCGCGAGCGCTCGTTCCGGTCTCCGCCGGGGACCTTGCTCTATCAGGACCTGAGCCTCGTGGAGCGCGTGCTGCGCGACCTCACGACCGAGCGCACCGGCTCGATCCGCATCGACTCAAGGATGCAGTACGAGGTGCTGCATGCCTTTGGCGAGATGTACATGCCGGATGCGGTGGCCAAGCTCGAGCATTACAAGGGCGAGCGACCGATCTTCGACCTGCACAACATCGATGCCGAGATTGACCGCGCGCTGGCGCGGCGCGTTGATCTGAAGTCGGGCGGCTACCTGATCATCGATCAGACCGAGGCGATGACCACGGTGGACGTGAACACCGGCGGCTTTGTCGGCGCGCGCAATTTCGACGACACCATCTTCAAGACCAATCTTGAAGCAGCAGGCGTCATTGCGCGCCAGCTGCGGCTGCGCAATCTGGGCGGCATCATCATCGTCGACTTCATCGACATGACACGCGATGAGCACCGCTCCGCCGTGCTGGGCGAGTTCCGCAAGCAGCTGACCAAGGACCGCACCAAGGTCACTTTGGGTGGGTTCACCCAACTGGGTCTGGTGGAGATGACGCGCAAGCGCACCCGCGAGTCGCTGGCACGCATGCTGTGCGAACCCTGCCCGACCTGCGAAGGGCGTGGGCAGGTGAAGACGGCGCGCAGCGTCTGCTACGACATCATGCGCGAGATCCTGCGCGAGGCGCGCCAGTTCGCGCCCAAGGAATTTCGTGTGGTGGCGGCTGCTAACGTGGTGGAGATGCTGCTCGACGAGGAGAGCCAACACCTGGCAGGCTTGTCGGACTTCATCGGCAAGCCGATTTCGCTGACTGCGGAGCCGGCCAACCAGACCGAACACTACGACATCGTGTTGCTCTGAGCATGAAGGCGCGCCCGCTGCGTTGCGCCGGCGCTGTGTAGGTCGTTCATTTGTACCTAAAAGACAGGATTTATCTACCTAGTGCTGGCTCCGGGATCGGCGATGCTAGACCTTGCGCGCCATCCGGCGCCTTGTTGTCGGGCGGGCAGGTGCTGTTGACTCAGTGCGGCTGCGTGCCCGATGGAGTTGTAACGAGCGCCCACGCCACGCCATGCGAACCAACCTTCCAGTTACCGGCAAGGCCTATGCCTTTCCAGCAGACCAGACCCTGATCTCGGTCACCGACCCCAAGGGGCGCATCACCTACTGCAACAACAACTTCGTCAACGCGAGCGGCTTCTCGCGCGAGGAGTTGATGGGCCAGCCTCATAACATGGTGCGCCACCCCGACATGCCGGAAGAGGCTTTCCGCGACATGTGGGCCACCATCGAGGGCGGGCGCCCCTGGTCGGGCATGGTGAAGAACCGACGCAAGAACGGCGACCATTACTGGGTCTATGCGAACGCGACGCCTGTGCGGAGTGGTGAGCGCATCGTCGGCTTCTTGTCGGTGCGGACTTCGCCTCAGCCTGCCCAGGTGGAGCAGGCGGAGCAGCTCTATGCGCGAATGCGCGACGAGGCTGCCGCCGGACGCCTGGTTCATCGGCTTGAGGCGGGACGCTTGCATGTCAACACGGTGCTGGGGCGCCTGCGCCGTTGGTTGACGATGGGGCCGGTCGGCTGGATGAATGCCAGCATCATCGCCGCGGCCTTGGCCCCACCGTGTCCGCTGAGCTCGATGCACCAGGCTGGGTGACCTTCGTCGTGGCCATCGCAGGCGCGGCGATGGCTTGCGTGATGGCTCAGCGGACTTGATCAAACCGATGCTGGCGATTCGCGACGCAGCCAATCGCCTGGCCGCCGGCGACCTGACCCGCACGGTCGAGGTCAAAGAGCGCGGCATCCTGGGCGAGCTGGAGTTGGCCCTGGCTCAGCTGTCCGTCTCGGTGCGTACCGTGGTGCGCGACGTGCGTCATGAGGTGGCCAATCTGCGTGGCGCCTCGCAGGAGATCGCGGCCGGCAGCATCGACCTGTCTGGCCGCACCGAGTCCCAGGCCAGCAGCCTGGAGCAGAGCGCCGCGTCGATGGAAGAGATCAGCGGAACGATCAAGCAGACCACGCAGCTCGCTGATCAGGGCTCCGTGCTGGCCACTGAGGCCGCTGCCTTGTCGCGACGCAGCCATGAGGCCGTGCAAGCGGTCGCAGAGACGATGAGGGACATCGCCGAGTCCTCCGGCAAGATCGGCAGCATCATCCAGGTCATCGACGGCGTCGCCTTCCAGACCAATATCCTGGCGCTGAATGCTGCCGTGGAGGCCGCGCGCGCTGGCGAGCAGGGCCGTGG
>JACDQM010000115.1 GCA_015657635.1 Roseateles sp. | reverse complement strand
CTGGATGCGCTGGTGGGCCAGTTTGCGATCCAGGTCGACAACGTGCGGCTGGCGGCGCGCGACCGCGAGATGGCGGTGTCGGAGGAACGCAATCTGCTGGCCCAGGAGCTGCATGATTCGATCGCCCAGGTGCTGGCCTTCCTGAAGATCCAGGTGCAGCTGCTGCGCGGCGCGCTGGCCCGGCAGCGGCCCGAGGAAGTGGCGCGCAGCCTCGACGAGATCGATGCCGGTGTGAAGGAGTGCTACACCAATGTGCGCGAACTGCTGGTGCACTTCCGCACCCGGCCCGGCCATGAAGACATCGAGCATGCGCTGCGCAGCACGCTGGCCAAGTTCGAGCGCCAGAGTGGCCTGAGCACTCACCTGAGACTGCATGGCGATGGCCTGCCCTTGCCGCCCGACCATCAGGTGCAGGTGCTGCACATCATCCAGGAGGCCTTGTCCAATGTGCGCAAGCATGCCGAGGCCGACCATGTCAGTGTCAACGTCGAACAGCTGCCGCGCTGGCACTTTGAAGTGCGCGACAACGGGCGCGGCATCGAGACTGCCGAAGTCGGCAGCGGGCAGACCCATGTCGGTCTGCAGATCATGCAGGAGCGCGCCCAGCGCATTGGCGCGCAGCTGCAGGTCAGCCGAGCGCCTGAAGGCGGCACCCTGGTGAGCCTGACGCTGCCCCTGCTGAGCTCGCTGCAGGCCACCGACCCGACCCAGAAAGCCCCCTCGTACTCATGAACACGCTGATCACCATTCTGGTTGTCGATGACCACACGCTGTTTCGCCGTGGGCTGATTGCCTTGCTCGGGCAAGAGGAGGGCATCGAGGTGGTGGGCGAAGCGGCCGATGGCAGCGATGCGCTGCGCATGGCCGAGGCGCTGAAGCCCGATCTGATCCTGCTGGACAACCACATGCCGGGTGTCGCCGGCGTGGCGCTGCTGCCGGCGCTGCGCCAGGTGGCACCGGCATCGCGGGTGCTGATGCTGACGGTGAGCGAGGACGAGGCTGACCTCAGCGCGGCGCTGCGCAATGGCGCCCAGGGCTATCTGCTGAAGACCATCGACGGCGAAGACCTGGCTGCTGCGCTGATACGCACGATGCGCGGCGAGTCGGTGGTCAGCCCGGAGATGAGCCACAAGCTGCTGAACGCGCTGCGCAACGGCGGCGGCGCGGCCAGCCCGGCCAAGCCGGAGCCCGACAAGGACGCACCGCAGCTGTCGCCCCGCGAGATCGACATCCTCAAGCAGCTGACACGCGGCGCCAGCAACAAGGAGATCGCCCGCAGCCTGGGCATCGCCGAAACCACGGTGAAGATCCACGTGCAGCACATCCTGCGCAAGCTCAACCTGAGCTCGCGTGTGCAGGCCGCGGTCTGGGGCAGCGAGCAGGGCTTCGGCTGACGATCAGGCTGCTGCAGTCAACTCCGCAGCGAGCTGCGCAAACAGCTCATCCGCCTGCTGCACATCGAAGTCCTGGTGGTAATGCTTGCGCACGCCCAGCTCCTGCAGGCGCACATGCCGGCTCGGAACCAGGCCCTGCGCGGCCAGACAGGCGCGGGTGCAGGCAAGCGCACAACCGTCCAGCGCCAGCAGCTCGCGCCCGCAGGCGGCTGCCTCCTGCGCCTTGCGCACCAGGCTGGGCACACCGCCGCCCACGCCCGCGATGCAAGACATCTCTGCCAGACCAGCGCGGTCCAGGCGCAAGGCCAGCTGATTGGCCAGCTGGGCGGCATCGGAGCAGCCCGAACAGCTGTAGACCAGAGGGCGCATCCGGCCTTGGGTGTCGTCATTCATGGCTGCATTCTGGGTGCGTGAAAACGAGCCCTCCTTGCTTTGACTCAAGAATCTCCTGCTCTGCATTGCATTTTCTGCATCCCGTCGTGCACAATAGTTACATCAATAATGCAACTTATAGGGTTGAATGATGGGCGATGCGATTGCTGCTGCCGTGCTGGACGCCCGGCTTCTGCCTGCGGCCGAGCGCGCGCAGGCCGTGTTCCAGGCGTTTGCCGCTCTGCCGGTGGGGGCGTGCATGGAGTTGATCACCGACCAAGAACCACGCGTGCTGCGCGCCGCGTTCATTGCGCAGTGGACCCATCAGCATGACTGGCAGGCTGTGGAGAACGGGCCCGAGCAATGGCGCAGCTTCATCACCAGGCTGGCGGCCAGGAGCTGCTGTGGCAGCTGCGGCGGGGCCGGGCACTGAGCCGCTGCGGATCCAGTCATGAGCAGCATCTTCGTCTCCCTTGCGGAGCCGCGCCCAGTACCGCGTGGCGGCTTCGCCCTCTGGCAGCTGGGCTTTCGCCCCTTCTATCTGCTGGCTGCCGCATTCGCCGCGCTGAGCGTGCCCTTGTGGGCTTTGCAGTTCAGCGGTGTGCTGCCGCAGGCCTGGCTCAAGGGCGCTGCCTGGCACGGCCATGAGATGGTCTTCGGCTATGCGCTGGCCGTGATCATCGGTTTCCTGTTCACCGCCGGGCGCAACTGGTCGGGCCAGCCCACGCCCACCGGTCGGCCGCTGACGGCGCTGGCGGCACTGTGGCTGCTGGCGCGCGTGCTGGTGCTCAGCCCCTGGGCCTGGGCTTCGCTGCTGATCAATGTGGCTGTGCCCTGGCTGGCTGCATGGGGTCTGTGGCGCGCGCTGCATGCCGCTGGCAACAGGCGCAACTACTTCTTCGTCGGCCTGTTGCTGGCCATGGGCGTGGCCACGGGCGCACTGCATCTGCACCTGATGGGTCTGCTGCAGCTGCCCGCTGCCTTGAGGCATGGCCTGGGCCTGCCGATGGGCCTGGATATCGTGCTTTTCATGATCGCTGTGATGGCCGGCCGCGTCGTGCCCATGTTCTCCAACAACGGCGTCCCCGGCATGCACGCGACGCGCAATCCGCACGTGGAGAAGGCGGCGCTGGGCAGCGTGCTGGCGCTGCTGGCGTTGGATACGCTGGGTGTGAGCGGGCCGGTGCTGGTGGCGGCTTTGCTTGTCGCGCTGCTTGCGCATGCCTGGCGCTGGCTGCTCTGGCAGCCCTGGAAGACGCTGAGCAACGCACTGGTCTGGGTTCTGCATGCCGCCTATCTGTGGTTGCCGGTGCACTTGGGTCTGCGTGCCGCCAGTGAGCTGGGCTGGGTGGCCGCCGGGCTGGCCACCCATGCCTTGACGCTCGGCGTGATCGGCCTGATCACCCTGGGCATGATCACCCGCACTGCGCTGGGCCATACCGGACGGCCACTGCGCGCCGGCCCGTTCGAGCAGGGTGCCTACCTGGCCATGCTGGGCGCCGGGCTTGTGCGGGTATTGCTGCCCTTGTTCTGGCCGGCCAGCCTGATGCTGGCAGTGCAGCTCTCCGCCGCGTTGTGGATGTTGGCCTTCGCGCTCTACCTGTGGCGCTATGCCCCGATACTGCTGCGGCCGCGCGCTGATGGTCAGCCCGGCTGAGCTGGAGGAACGATGCGATGCGACTCACCACGATGACCGACTATGCGCTGCGCCTGCTCATCTATCTGGGCCGTAATCCGGAGCGGCTGTGCACCACCGCCGAGATCGCGCAGGCCTACGGCATTTCGGACGCGCACCTGACCAAGATCACCCATCAGCTGGGCCTGTCCGGCTGGATCACCACGGTACGCGGCAAGGGCGGCGGCATGAAGCTCGCTCTGGCCCCCGAGGACATCCAGCTCGGCGAGCTGGTGCGCAGCATCGAGCCCGACTTCTATCTCGTCGAATGCCTGGGCGAGCTCAATGCCTGCACGCTGACCGGCCAGTGCCGGCTGACCGGCATCTTCAACGATGCCCTCGCCGCCTTTCTCGAACAGCTGGACGCGCACACGCTGGCCGAACTGCTGCCCAGTCGTCCGGCGCTTGGGCGGCGGCGTACGGCCTCGCAGGCCATCACCATCCATGCGCCAGGCGCTACAGCGCGGCGGCGCCGCGCGCTGGACAGCGCAAGCGAGTGAAGCACGGGGCAGGCTGTTTTCATTGGCTCAGCGCATATAGCGCGGCGGTCGGCGCTCGGCGAGCTGGCGCAGCCGCGGCAGGTCGTTGAAGGCCAGTCGGTAGCCGTCCATCTCCAGCAGCCCCTCCTGCTGCATCTGCCTCAGGCAGCGCGACAGCGTCTCCGGCGTCACGCCCAGTTGCGAGGCGATGTCCTTCTTTTGCTGGCGCAGTTGCAGATGGCCGCGGTTGGCGTCGTCAAGCGGCTCGCAACGCTCCAGCAGCCAGTCGGCCAGCCGCGCATGGATGTCCTTGGTCAGCAAGGCCTGCTTGTCCAGGGTCGCGCCGCGCGCGCACGCGGCGACGCAGGCCAGCAGCACGCGCACCAAAGCCGCATCGTTGATGCAGCGCCCCACGACCTCATCAACAGGGAACTCATGCACCATCGCCGGCGTCAGCGCCAGCGCGGTTTCGGGATGGCTGTCGCCCATCCAGGCGCTGGAGACATCGATCCACTCGCCGGCCTCCAGTTCCCGACTCTGCCACCAGCGGCCGCCAGCATCCCGCTTGCCCAGACTGACGCGGCCCCGTACCAGCAGCCACAGGCTGCGCGCCGGCAGGTTGCCGGCGGGCAGCACCTGGCTGCGCGCACGAAAGCGATGGCCCCGCCCCAGCGCGGCCAGTTCGGCCACGGACCAGTCACTGAGCGCATAGGGCCGGCAGGCCGACAAGATGGCCTCGCGCACGCTGGCCCGGTAGGTGTTGATCGGCGGCGCGGGTGCTGGCGCCGGCTCTCCGCGCAGCATCCACGCGGGCGGTGGAGCGGGCGCTGAACTCAGCAGCGCCACGGGCGCGGCAGGTGTGGAGCTGCGTAGCGATTCGATGGCATGTGCGGTCATGGGGTGCCCCTGGCAGGTGACAGGGCAGGCGCGCTGGAGGCACCTGCAGCAGGCCGCAGTCGAACATTGCCGCCCCCGGCGTGACTTTGATCTGCCGCAATCACTCGCGTGTCGATGGTCCGAATAGTTCTTTGGTAGTACCCCGTCTGTGGCGGACTAGTTCTTCTGCCGCGCGGCGGCACGGTCCAGAGAAGGATGCCGCGCGGAGGGCGGGCTTCCTACAGTGAACGCACCAACAACGGAGTGCGTTCATGAGCGCCAACAACCCTACAACAAGCGGCTCGAATTCCGGCAAGGCCCTCTCGGTGCTGATCGTCAGCACCCTGGCCTTCACGGTCTGCTTCATGGTCTGGATGATGTTCGGCGTCATCGGCATCCCGATCAAGAAGCAGCTGGGCCTCAATGCCACCGAGTTCGGCCTGCTGACCGCCACGCCGGTGCTAACCGGCTCGCTGATCCGCGTGCCGCTGGGCATCTGGACCGACAAGTTCGGCGGCCGCATCGTGTTCTTCGCACTGATGCTGGCTTGCGTCATCCCGATCTGGATGATGAGCTACGCCACCGCCTACTGGCATTTCCTCGTGATCGGCCTGTTCGTCGGCCTGGCCGGGGGCAGCTTCTCGGTGGGCACGCCCTATGTGGCGCGCTGGTTCCCGAAGCAGCGCCAGGGCTTCGCGATGGGCGTGTTCGGCGCCGGCAACTCGGGTGCGGCGGTCAACAAGTTCGTCGCCCCGCGCTGGTGGTGGCCTTCGGCTGGACCATGGTGCCGCATGTCTATGCCGCGGTGCTGCTGGGCACGGCCATCCTGTTCTGGTTCTTCAGCCACTCGGACGACAAGCACCTGGTGGTCAGCAATGCCAGCTTCATGAGCCAGCTGAAGGCACTGAAGGACCCCAAGGTGCTGAAGTACTGCCAGTACTACAGCATCGTGTTCGGCGGCTATGTCGCGCTTTCGCTGTGGATGGTGCAGTACTACGTGGGCGAGTACGGCCTGGACATCCGCGTGGCCGCACTGCTGGCCGCCTGCTTCTCGCTGCCCGGCGGCGTGCTGCGCGCCATCGGCGGCTGGATGAGCGACAAGTACGGCGCGCACAGCGTCACCTGGTGGGTGATGTGGGTGAGCTGGATCTGCCTGTTCATCCTGTCCTATCCGCAGACCGACTTCACCGTGATGACGGTCAACGGCGCCAAGACCTTCCACATCGGCCTGAACGTCTATGCCTTCACCGGCCTGATGTTCATCCTCGGCATCGCCTGGGCCTTCGGCAAGGCCAGCGTCTTCAAGTACATCAGCGACGACTACGGCCAGAACATCGGCGCCATCAGCGGCATCGTCGGCCTGGCCGGCGGACTGGGCGGCTTCATCCTGCCCATCATGTTCGGCGCGCTGATGGACCTCACCGGCGTGCGTTCCAGCGCCTTCATGCTGATGTACGGCGTGGTCTGGGTCTCGCTGATCTGGATGTACTGGACCGAAGTCCGCAAGACCCACGTGATGGGCAAGGAAGCGCCTGAAGGCCCCTTCAGCCGCTCCTTCCAGCGCTGAACAACGCAACTCAACCGGAGTTCTCACTCATGAATACCAGCACCGCCGGCGCCCGCGCGTCCGGCCCGCAAGGCGCCGGCGATATCGCCGACTGGCGCCCCGAGGACGAGCAGTTCTGGGAAAGCACTGGCAAGAAGATCGCCTACCGCAATCTATGGATCTCGATACCCGCCCTGCTGTGCGGCTTCGCGGTCTGGGGCATGTGGGGCATCATCACCGTGCAGATGCTCAACCTGGGCTTTCCCTTCAGCCAGGCCGAGCTGTTCACGCTGACCGCGATCGCCGGCATCTCCGGCGCGACGATGCGCATCCCGGCCAGCTTCCTGATCCGCATGGCCGGCGGCCGCAACACCATCTTCCTGACCACGGCCATGCTGCTGGCACCGGCCATCGGCACGGGCGTTGCGCTGCAGCATCCCGAGTGGCCGCTGTGGGTGTTCCAGCTGATGGCACTGTGGTCGGGCGTGGGCGGCGGCAACTTTGCGTCATCGATGTCCAACATCAGCACCTTCTTCCCCAAGCGCCTGCAGGGCACGGCGCTGGGGCTGAACGCAGGCCTGGGCAACTTCGGCGTGACGACCATGCAAATCGTCATTCCTCTTGTGATGACGGTCGGACTGTTCGGCGCGCTGGGCGGTGAGTCGAAGTCACTCTTGAAGGACAGCGGCTGGATCTTCGGCAAGATTGCCGCCGGCACGCCCACATGGATTCAAAACGCTGGCTTCGCCTGGGTGCTTTCGCTGGTGCCCTTGTCCATCCTTTGCTGGTTCGGCATGAACAACCTGAAAACGGTGACGCCCGCCGCCGGTTCACCGATCAGCGCTTTCCTGAAGATCGTCTACCTCTACTCGCTGGCCTTCATCCCGTCGATCGGGATGCTCTACCTCTACCTGCCAGCACCCACGGGCCTGGGCCTGCTGAACATGTGGGTGGCGATCCCACTGGACATCATCGCTGCACTGCTGGTGATGAAGCTGGCTGCCTTCGGAACGATGAAGGAAAACGTCGCCAAGCAGTTCGAGATTTTTCGCAACAAGCACACCTGGGCGATGACGGCGCTCTACGTCGTCACCTTCGGCAGCTTCATCGGCTTCTCGATGGCCCTGCCGCTGGCGATCACGGTGATCTTCGGCTTCGTGCATGCGCCCGACGCCGCCGGCGTGATGCAGCACACGGTCAAGAATCCGAACGCGCCATCGGCCCTGACCTACGCCTGGATCGGGCCCTTCGTGGGCGCTGCAGTGCGGCCCATCGGCGGTTGGATCTCCGACAAGGTCGGCGGGTCCATCGTGACCCAGATCATCTCGGCCATCATGGTGTTCGCCTCGGCAGCCGTGGGCTACGTGATGATGCAGGCCTACGGCTCGGCCACGCCCGAACAACACTTCCCGCTGTTCATGGGCCTGTTCGTTCTGCTGTTTGCCGCCAGCGGCATCGGCAACGGCTCGACCTTCCGCAGCGTCGGTTTCATCTTCGACCGCCAGCAAGCTGGCCCGGTGCTGGGCTGGACCTCGGCAGTGGCTGCCTACGGTGCCTTCATCGCACCGGTGCTCATCGGCCAGCAGATCAAGGCCGGCACACCTCAATTCGCCTTTTACGGCTTCGCGGTCTTCTACGCCGTGTGCCTGATCCTGAACTGGTGGTTCTATCTGCGTGCCAATGCGTACGTGAAGAATCCCTGATACCCGAGAAGACAAGGAAGCAAACCATGAGTCACTTTCTCGACCGCCTGAGCTACTTCGCTCAACCGAAAGAGGACTTCGCCGACGGCCACGGCCGCACCACGGGCGAAGACCGAACCTGGGAAGACGCCTACCGGGCCCGCTGGGCACACGACAAGATCGTGCGCTCCACCCACGGCACGAACTGCACGGGCTCCTGCTCGTGGAAGATCTATGTGAAGGGTGGCATCGTCACCTGGGAAACCCAGCAGACCGACTACCCCCGCACCCGCCCGGACCTGCCCAACCATGAGCCGCGCGGCTGTGCCCGCGGGGCCAGCTACAGCTGGTATCTCTACAGTGCCAATCGCGTCAAGTACCCGATGGTGCGTGGCTCGCTGCTCAAGCACTGGCGCGCCGCGCGTGCGGTGGCCAAGAGCCCGGTGGATGCCTGGACCAACATCGTCGAGAACACGGAACAGCGCCGCGAGTGGCAAAAGGACCGCGGCCTGGGCGGCTTTGTGCGCTCCACATGGGACGAGGTCAACGAGATCATCGCCAGCGCCAACATCTACACCGTCAAAAAGCATGGGCCGGATCGCGTGATCGGCTTCTCGCCGATTCCGGCCATGTCGATGATCAGCTATGCCGCTGGCAGCCGTTACCTGAGTTTGCTCGGCGGCGTGTGCATGAGCTTCTACGACTGGTACTGCGACCTGCCGCCGGCCAGCCCGCAGATCTGGGGCGAGCAGACCGACGTGCCCGAGAGCGCCGATTGGTACAACAGCAACTACATCATCGCCTGGGGCTCCAACGTGCCGCAGACGCGCACGCCGGACGCCCACTTCTTCACCGAGGTGCGCTACAAGGGCGCCAAGACGGTGGCGAT
>JACDQM010000114.1 GCA_015657635.1 Roseateles sp. | reverse complement strand
GGGGGCCTCGGCTCAAACCACACTGGTTCGCGAAGCAAGCAATACCGAACCGAGGATCTCCGGGGCCTGTCACTTAGGAGTTCCGATCCATGAGCAAGTCCTTCCGCATCCTCGCCGCCGGCCTTATCACCGTCCTCGCCGGCGCCGCTTCGGCACAGACCGCATCGCTGTCCAAGCCTGATTACTACGCCGGCGCCGGACTCGGTGTCTATAACAAGTACAGCCTGCGCTGCGTCACTGGCGCGGCCTGTGACCGCACGGCCGACCTCGGCGGCAAGGTCTACGGTGGCGCCGACTTCGGCAGCTTTGGCGTCGAAGCTCTGGCTTTCGGCCTGAAGAGCGCCCAAGCCGGCCTGAAGAACGGCTCGGGCCTGACGGTGCCCGGCTCGGTCAGCATGAGCGGTGTCGGCGTGGTGGGTGTCATGCCCTATGCCCTGGGCGATCTCACGCTGAAGGGCCGCCTGGGTCTGGGCTATGTGCGCGGCAAGGCCAGCCTGGCCAGCGGCGTGCAGGACGACTCCAGCGTGCGTCCGCTGCTCGGCCTGGGCGCCAGCTACGCACTGAACAAGCAGGTCTCGCTGAACGCCGATTGGGACCGCTTCGAGGCCAAGTACAACGGCTCGGGCAAGGCCCACGCCAATATGCTGTCGGTGGGCGTGAGCTACAAGTTCTGAGTCGCCTGAGCTGCCGAGCCGCTGAGTCAGCGGCTCAGCAGCAGACGTTCGGCCAGCGCGAAATCGGCGGGCCAGGTGACTTTGAAATTCTCCATCGCGCCCTCGACCAGCAGCGGCTGATGGCCCAGGGCCTCGACGGCGCTGGCCTCGTCGGTCACCGCGTCGCCGGCCAGCGCCAGTGCCGGCTTCAACAGGCCGAGGCGAAACATCTGCGGCGTCTGCGCAGCCCATTTGCCGCGGCGGTCCACGGTCGCAGCGACGCGGCCTGCTGCCGTCGCCTCCTTCAGCGTGTCGGCCACCGGCAGCGCCAGCAGGCCGCCCACCTCGTCGTCGGCACAGGCGGCGATCAGCCGCTCCACCCACTCCGGGAGCAGCAGGCAGCGTGCCGCGTCGTGCACAAGCACCCAGTCATGCGGCTGCGCGCCACGCGCCAGCAGCTCGATCAGCCCATTGGCCACGCTCTCGGCGCGCGTGGCACCGCCGCAGCGGGCCACCCAGGCGCGCTCGCCGGCAAAACCCGGCACCGCAGCCTCGAATTGATCGTCCTCGGGCGACAACACCACCAAGGTGGCCTCAAGACCTGGCACCGCGGCCAGCGCGTCCAGCGTGTGGGCCATCATCGCGCGGCCGGCCAGATTCACGTATTGCTTGGGGCGGTCCGCGCCTGAGCGCGCGCCGACACCGGCGGCCGGCACCAGCGCATAGCAGCGCGGCTCCAGCCCGATGGGAAAGGTCGTCATGGCGGGCATTCTAGGGAAGCTCTGCCCAAGTCAACGCGGTCCGTGATCGCACGGACTCGCGTCGCTTTGCGCAGGGCTTCCCTTGGCGCCCGCCTACACTTCAGGCCCGCGACGCAATGCTGCCGCTGTACGCCTTCCCCCGCACTTCGCTCTCTTCTCCATGCAAGACATCGCCGCCATCCGCCAGCGCCTGCGCGCCCTGGGCGCCGGCCCGCAGCACGAGCAACGCCTGCTGCGCGACTGGGTCCAGGCCCGGCCGCATGAGCAGGGCCGGCGGCGACCGCAGGATTTCCTGCCGCTGGCGGTACGCGAAGACCTGCCCCGGCTCGATGCCGACTTGCAAGGCATCGCCCGTCTGGTCTCCAGCCATCCGGGCGAGGACGGCTCGGCGCGCCTGCTGGTGGCGCTGACAGATGGGCAGACGGTCGAGAGCGTGCTGCTGCCGCGCGACGGGCTGTGCGTCTCGTCCCAGGTCGGCTGCGCGGTGGGCTGCCAGTTCTGCATGACCGGCAAAGACGGGCTTATCCGCCAGGTCGGCAGCGCCGAGATCGTGGCCCAGGTGGCGCTGGCACGCAGCATGCGGACGGTCAAGAAGGTGGTGTTCATGGGCATGGGCGAGCCGGCCCACAACCTGGACAACGTGATGGCGGCCATCGAGCTGCTGGGCACGCTGGGCAATATCGGCCACAAGAACCTGGTGTTCTCCACCGTCGGCGATCCGCGCGTGTTCGAGCGCCTGCCGCAAGGGCCGGTGAAGCCGGCGCTGGCCTTGTCACTGCACACCAGCAAGCCCGAGCTCCGCGAACAACTGCTGCCGCGTGCACCGCGCCTCAGGCCGGAAGAGCTGGTCGAAGCCGGCGAGCGCTACGCGCGTGAGACCGGCTACCCGATCCAGTACCAGTGGACGCTGATCGAAGGCGTCAACGACGGCCCCGATGAGATGGACGGCATCGTGCGCCTGCTCAAGGGCAAGTACAGCGTGCTGAACATGATTCCCTACAACAGCGTGCCCGAGCTGCCCTTCCAGCGCCCCAGCTGGAACAAGGCCCGCGAGATTGCGCGCCAGCTGCACCAGCGCGGCGTGCTGACCAAGCTGCGCGACTCCGCCGGGCAGGATGTGGACGGTGGCTGCGGGCAATTGCGCGCCCGCGCTGCCCAAGACGGATTGCGGCCCGTGCGCCTGATACCGCGCGCAGCCCGATAAAATCGGCCGCTTGTTCAGCCACCAAGTGACAGCGCGCCTGAGCGCGCTGCCCAGCCCATGTCCAACGCCCCCGAAGCCGACGCTCTCAAGCCCAGCAATTTCCTGCGCACCATCATCGAGCGCGACCTGGAGCAAGCCGAGCAACGACAGGGCCTGCTGGGCGTGGCCGAGCGCCGCTTTGCCGGCAGCCCGGGCGATGCGGCCCACCACGCGGCCGGCCCGCTGGACCCGGCCAGGATGCGCACCCGCTTCCCGCCCGAGCCGAACGGCTATCTGCACATCGGCCATGCCAAGAGCATCTGCCTGAACTTCGGGCTGGCGCGCGACTACGGTGGCGTCTGCCACCTGCGTTTCGACGACACCAATCCGGAGAAGGAAGAGCAGGAATATGTGGACGCCATCAAGGAGATGGTGGCCTGGCTGGGCTGGAGCTGGGATCAGAACGACACCTCGCACCTGTTCTACGCCAGCAACTATTTCGACTTCATGTACCGCGCGGCCGAGACCCTGATCGAGGGCGGCCATGCCTATGTCGATGAGCAGACGCCTGAAGAGATGCGCGTCAACCGCGGCGACTTCACGACCCCTGGCACCAACAGCCCCTTCCGCGAGCGCACACCCGCCGAGAACCTGGCGCGCTTTCGCGAGATGCGCGATGGCAAGCACCCGGACGGCGCGATGGTGCTGCGCGCCAAGATCGATATGGCTTCGCCCAATATCAATCTGCGCGACCCGGCCTTGTACCGCATCCGCCGCGCGACGCACCACAACACCGGCGACCAGTGGTGCATCTACCCGATGTACACCTACGCGCACCCGATCGAAGATGCGCTGGAGCGCATCACGCACTCGATCTGCACACTGGAGTTCGAGGACCAGCGCCCCTTCTACGACTGGCTGCTGGAGCACCTCGCCGATGCCGGCCTGCTGGCGCGCCCGCTGCCGCACCAGTACGAATTCGGCCGCCTGAACCTGAGCTATGTGGTGACCAGCAAGCGCAAGCTGCGCCAGCTGGTGGAAGAAAACCATGTCAGCGGCTGGGACGACCCGCGCATGCCCACCCTGGTCGGCATGCGCCGGCGCGGCTACACGCCGGAGAGCATCCGCGCGATGGTGGACTCCACCGCGGTCACCAAGCAGAACGCCTGGATCGATTACAGCGTGCTGGACGGCTATCTGCGCGCCGACCTGGAAGGCAAGGCGGCACGTGCCAGCGCGGTGCTGGACCCGCTGAAGCTCAAGCTGACGAACTTCGCCGAGATCTTCGGCTCGCTGGAGCATCGCGAACCCTGCGCTGCGCCGGCGCATCCGCATCTGCCGGAACTGGGCCAGCGCAGCTTCTCCTTCGGCCCTGAGCTGTGGGTCGAGCGCGAGGACTTCATGGAGGTGCCGAGCAAGGGCTACCACCGCCTGTTCCCCGGCAACAAGACGCGCCTGAAGTACGGCTATGTGGTCGAGTGCACCGGCTGCGAGAAGGATGCCGACGGCAACATCACCGCGGTGCTGGCCACCATCGTGCCGGACACCAAGAGCGGCACGCCGGGCTCGGATGCGGTCAAGGTGAAGGGCGTGATCACCTGGGTGGGCGCGCATGAGGCGGTGGCCGCCGAGGTGCGCTTGTACGACCGTTTGTTCACCGTGCCGCAGCCGGGCGCTGGCGAGGCCGACTTCCTCACCGAGATCAATCCGGACAGCTGCCGCGTGGTGCAAGCCTGGTTGGAGCCTTCGCTGGCGGGGGTGGCGGCGGAGTCGCGCTTCCAGTTCGAGCGGCATGGCTACTTCATCGCCGATCGCGGGGATCACACGGCTGCGAAGCCGGTGTTCAACAAGATCACGGGGTTGAGGGACGGCTGGGGGAAGTGAATCCCCTGTCTTCGCTGTGAGTGGCGCTAGCCGCGGCTTGGCCGGCGGTCTTCGACAGAGCGCGCCGGGTGTTCGCCCCGGCGGGCGACCTTCTTTCTTGCTGGTGCAAGAAAGAAGGCAAAGAAGCACCTCAATACCGATTTGACCGAGCGCACCGCTCGCTGCGCTCGGCTCGCGCACTCTCACGAGGCCAGAGCGAGGACGCTCCACCGCTCGCTTGCCAAGTCGCTCGCCGAGTACGGCTCGACTCCAGACTGTCAGCATGCCCACAGAAAGCGCTGAGCAATCTGGGCTGCGTGCGAACGGCGCCAGTGACGGCAGTGCCCCATCCAGCAACGTGGAGTCGAGCCGTCCCCGGCGAGCGACCTAGCTAACGAGCGGATGAGTTGCCCGGATCGTGCCTCGGGCCGGTGCGCGAGCCGAGCGCAGCGAGCGATGCGCTCGGTCAAATCGTCTTCAGGTGTTTCTTTGCTTCCTTTCTTTGCACCAGCAAAGAAAGGGAGTCGCCCGCCGGGGCGAACACCCGGCGCGCTCTATCGATGTCCACAAGACCAACCAGCGATTAACGGCACCCACCCGTGCGAGGCAGCATCAAAGCTCCGCCAGATCCGCCATCCTGCGCACCTTCACCTTGCGCCCCTTCAACTTCCCCTCCGACAGCCGCTTGACCGCTTCGCGCGCAATGCTGCGCTCCACCGCCACATAGCTGTGGAACTCGGTGATGTTGATCTTGCCGACCTGCTCGAAAGTGAAGCCGGCCTCGCCGGTCAGCGCCCCCAGGATGTCACCCGGGCGGATCTTGTCCTTGCGCCCGCCCAGGATCTGCAAGGTGTCCATCGGCGGCTGCAACGGGCCACCGGGCGTCGGCGTCAGGCTCTCCAGCGGCTGCCAGCTCGATTCCTTGCCCAGCATCTGCTCGATACGTCCGATGCGGCCCATCTCGTCCAGGCTGGCCAGTGTCAGGGCCAGGCCCTCAGCACCGGCGCGGCCGGTGCGACCGATGCGGTGCACATGCACCTCGGCATCCGGCGTCGTGTCCACATTGATCACGCATTCCAGCTGCGCGATGTCCAGCCCGCGCGCCGCCACATCGGTGGCCACCAGCACCGAGCAGCTCTTGTTGGCGAACTGGATCAGCACCTGATCGCGTTCACGCTGCTCCAGATCGCCATGCAGGGCCATCGCCACAAAGCCTTGGCCCTGCAGCACATCGACCAGATCGCGGCATTGCTGCTTGGTGTTGCAGAAGGCGATCGTGCTGGCCGGTCGGAAGTGATTGAGCAACAGCGACACGGCATGCAGGCGCTCGGCCTCGCTCACCTCATAAGCCAGCTGGCGGATCTGGGCCGGCGCGCGGGTCACATCGGTGGCGCCGAGCTTCACTTCCTTGGGCTCGCGCATGAACTGCCGGCTCAGCTCGACGATGGCCTCGGGATAGGTGGCCGAAAACAGCAGCGTCTGGCGGGTCTTCGGCGCCTGCTTGGCGATCGTCTTGATATCGTCGATGAAGCCCATGTCCAGCATGCGGTCGGCCTCGTCCAGCACCAGTGTGTTGAGCTTGCCCAGGCTCAGGCTGCCGCGCTCCAGATGGTCCATCACCCGGCCCGGCGTACCCACCGCGATATGGGCACCAAAGCCCAGACTGTCCATCTGCGGCTTCATCGGGGTGCCGCCGCACAGCGTCAGCACCTTGATGTTGTCGGCGGCACGCGCCAGCCGGCGGATCTCCTGCGTCACCTGGTCGGCCAGCTCGCGCGTCGGGCACAGCACCAAGGCCTGCACGCGCAGGTCCGCCCCGTCCAGCCGGTGCAGCAGCGACAGCGCAAAAGCCGCCGTCTTGCCGCTGCCGGTCTGCGCCTGCGCGATCACATCCTGACCCGCCAGCGCCAGCGGCAGGCTCGCTGCCTGGATGGGCGTCATCTGCGTGTAGCCCAGCTGGGCCAGATTGGCCTGCATGGCGGGCGACAGCGGCAGCTGAGCGAAGGACTTGGAGTCAGAGGATGCGTTGTTCATCGACGGATTATCCCAGCCGCAGTGCCGGGGCCGGTTGAACAGCGCTGCTGCAAGGTCTGCCGCAGGCCCTCAGCCACCCGCCAGCTTGGCCTTGTGACCCTCGGCCAGCAGCAGGGCCAGCAGGCGCTCGCGCTGGTCGCCCTGGATCTCGATGACCCCGTTCTTCACCGCGCCGCCCACACCGCAGGCAGCCTTGAGCTTCTTGGCCAGCTGGGTCAGGCCGGCCTCGTCCAGCGCCAGGCCCTTGATCAGCGTGACACCCTTGCCGCCGCGGCCCTTGGTCTCGCGCCAGATGCGCACCTCGCCATTGCCGAGCGGCACGGCGGCTGACGCCAGCTGCTTGCAGCGGCAGCCCGCCTTGGCCTGGCCGCAGTCGGGGCAGAGCCGACCGCTCTCGGTGGAATAAACGGGGCGGCTGAACGGGGAAGCACTCATGGTGGCATCGGGCTGTCTGAAGTGGGACCAAAGAAGGCCAGCTCCAGCTCGTCCGGCGCATTGATCGTGCGCACGCGCTGATAAGCCTCTTCGGCCTCGGGGAAGCGCCGGCGCTGGTAGTGCAGCCATTGCTTGAGGCGCCCGGCCTGGTGGCGCGTGGCCACGTTCTGGCGCACCTGGCCCCAGAAGATCTGCATCAGCGGCAGCAACTCGGCCCAGGCCAAGGGCTGGCTGCCAGGCCGCGCGATGGCCAGCGCCAGGCCCGGATCGGCCACCATGCCGCGGCCCAGCATCAGGTCTGGGCAGCCGGACTCTTCAACACAGCGCTGCGCATCGGCCGCGGTCCAGATCTCGCCGTTGGCCACCACGGTGATAGCAAGGGCCTCGCGCACCGCCTGGATGCGCTCCCAGTAAGCCGGCGGCCGGTAGCCATGGGCCTTGGTGCGCGCGTGGATCACCAGCTCTTCAGCACCGGCGGCCTCGATGGCCTGCGCGCATTCCAGCGTGCGGCTCTCGTCCATATAGCCCAGGCGCATCTTGGCCGACACCGGCACCTCGGCTGGCACGGCGCGGCGCACGGCGGCCACGATCTGGTGGATCAGCTCCGGCTCATCCAGCAGCACCGCGCCGCCGCGATGGCGGTTGACGCACTTGGCCGGGCAGCCAAAGTTCAGGTCGATGCCGGCCGGCCCCAGCGTGGCCAGCTTGGCTGCGTTCTCGGCCATGCACTGCACATCCGAGCCCAGCAGCTGCGCGCGCACCGGCACGCCCGCCGGCGTGCGGCCGCCATGCAGCAGCTCCGGCACGATGCGGGTGAACACGCGCTTGGGCATCAACATGTCGGTGATGCGGATGAACTCGGAGACGCAGCGGTCGATGCCACCGACGCGCGTCAGCACGTCGCGCAGCATGTGGTCGAGCAGGCCCTCCATGGGCGCCAGCAACAGCATGAGAGGCTTTATTCCTTCTTTCCTAATCTCAGGTCGGTCGCCAAAGGGCGCCGAGCATAGCCCAACGCGCCGCAGAGCCTATGGCCAGTCAGTGCACGGCCTGCGTAGCAGGCAGGCAAGCCAGCAAGCAGGTGCCCTTTGGGGAGAAGCTTTCCTGTCACACGCAGCAGTTCACTGATTGGTGTGATCGCGCCAACTCCAACGCCGCCCGGGCGGCGCCAATCGCTTGCCAAAACGCCCGGCTGCATACAGCGCTGCTGCCGAACGACAAGAGTCGTTGGAGTTCGCGGGCTCACTCCAACCTACCGGGCTGAACCCTGCTTTCTTCGAGATACTTTTTAATCATATTGAATACATCGCCAATATGCTCAGGCGCCGGGGGCTCCATTTGTAGGTTTAGCACTGTGCCGGGGCCCAGCCAAATCTTCATAAAACACCGTGGCCTTCGGCCATTTACCTCGTACTTTTGACCCAGTCTGTCACCGCCACACCAGGCAAGCAGTTCGACTTGCTGACCATAGACCTCTTGAGTAGTGCTTGATTTAAATCCGTACGAATAGGACTTGAAGGGTATTCTGGATTTCTTTTCGTCTAGCGCGGTTTCATCCACACCCCACTCTTTGATGCCAACTTTTATCTTTGAATTCGCACTGGAAGATACCCATCGCTCAACCGGCTCGCCTTCAGGGTGGTCGATATTGAGCCAGCTAATTTCCTCTTCTTTATTTTCAAAGAAGCGGCATGAAATAGTTCCAAATACGTCTGCATTCAAGGGCAAACCACGCTCCTCCACCCACTCCTTGCCCGCCAAACGGACCAGGGTTTCTTTCATTACTCTATATTGAAGCGGGTGGTTGCCCTCACCCTTCATGCCGCCGTAGTGGAAAATATTAAGTCGCCGCGAATCTATCCTGTACAAACGGTCGCCCGCCCATAAATCGAATATCTTCACTTCGCCCTTGTTGTGAGGGTCCGGGTATTCCTCGTTGGGCCACGGCCGCCCCGATGCCTTGATATGTTTGGCTGTATTGGCCACACAGGGGTTGGGGTGCGTCAAGTAGTCGTCAGGGGTGCTGAACTGGCGCGGCGGCGGGGCTTCCTTGCAGGCGGCCAAGCTCAGCGCAGTGGCTACAACGGCCCATAGGGGCATGCGGCACATCCACCTCTTGCCCCATGCGCGAAGGCTGCTGCACAGACGCCACGCCGGCCTCAAGGCTCCAGCACTGCTGCATGCGTCAACGGCTTGCACGTTCTGTTCTGCGGTGACGGTGTTCATGCGAGTTCTCGGCAATATGCGCTTCCGGGTGAAGTGCGTAGGTTGGAGTGAGCGAGCGCGCGAACTTCAACGCAAGCCATGGCTTCGGCATTCGCCGGCCAAACCCCGGCGGACTACAGCGCCGCGGCCGCGCAGCAGAGATCGTTGGAGTTCGCGGGCTCACTCCAACCTACCCGGCTTGGCTCGGCCCAGCGCCCGGCCCGCTCATGATTGCGGCAGTTCCTTGTGCAGCAACCACAGCCGCAGATCGAACTCCAGCTGCCCGTAGTCGGGCTCCATATGCATGCAGAGCTGGTAGAAGGCCTTGTTGTGCTCCAGCTCGCGGATATGGGCCAGCTCATGGACCACGATCATGCGCAGGAAGTCGGCCGGGGCCTCCCTGAAGAGCGTGGCCACGCGGATCTCGCGGCGCGTCTTCAGCCGCGCGCCCTGCACCGTGCTGGCGCGCGTGTGCGTGCCCAAGGCATGCTGGATCACCTTGAGCTTGGCATCAAAGCAGACCTTGGCCAGCGGCTCGGCATTGCGCATGTAGCGGGTCTTGAGCTCCTGTGTGTAGTCGAACAGCGCCTTGTCGCTGCGCACTTCATGCGCGTCGGGATGACGGCGCTGCAGATAGTCGCCCAGGCGGCCCTCGTCGATCAGCTGGCGCACCTGCATCTGCAGCGCGGGCGCGTAACCGGCCAGGTATTTCAGCGATGGCTCCATGCTCGTCAGCGCTTGCGGCCCAGCACCTCGGGCGTGGTGACGCCCATCGACACATAGAGGCTGGTCAGCCCTTCCATGCCGATGTCGGCCGGCCGGACCCAGGCCTGCGGCAGATAGAACAGGCCACCGCCCACCGGCACCGGCGCGGTGGGCACCAGCACGGCCAGGTACTCGACGCCATCGATAGCCACCGGGTCCGGGCTGGACAGCAGGCCCAGCACCAGGGCGCTGCCCTCGGGCTTGACGCCGCCGAAGTGGCACCACACCGGCGCCATCGCACGCACGCCGGCTTCGTCGCGCTTGGACATCATCTCGATCATGCGTTTGAGCAGGTCGTAGACGGTGCTGATCACCGGAATGCGCGCGATCAGCGCCTCGACCAGCGCCTTGACGCGGCGCTGCAGCTGCGTCTCCACCAGCAGGCCAAGCAGATAGACCAGGGCCAGCACCACCCCCAGGCCGATCAGGTAAGCGGCCAGCGGCGACTCGGTCAAGCGCAGGCCCAGGCGCCCCAGCGTATGGCCCAGCAGGCTGTTCGGTCCCAGGTAATCCATCAGCAGGGACATCACCCAGCCCAGCAGCACCAGCGTGGCCACCAGCGGCAGCACGGTGAGGAAGCCGGTGACGAAGGTGCGCAGCACATGGCGGCGCGCCTGGGCGGCGAAGGGTTTGACGACGGGCATGGGCGGCGGACTGGGTGCAAAAGCCGGCATCATGCCAGCATGAGCGCGCCGCCCGAGTCCTTCCACCACATCCGCATCGAGCCGCAAGGCTGGGAATTCAGCAGCCAGGCCGGGCAGACCCTGCTGCTGGCCGCGCTGCAAGCCGGCTATCGCCTGCCGCATTCCTGCCGCAACGGCAGCTGCCGGGCCTGCATGACGCGGCTGCTGGAAGGCCGCATCGACTACCAGGTGGAGTGGCCGGGCCTGCTGCGTGAGGAAAAGGAAGAAGGCTGGATCCTGCCCTGCGTGGCCTGCGCGCGCAGCGATCTGCGCCTGGAGGCACCGCAGGCCGCCGCGCTGCACAGCGAGGCTTCGCCCGGCACGCTCGCGCCCACTCCATCCCCAGCGCCTGTGGACAAGTCCGTGCACAGCCTGCCGATCGACGCGCCAAGTGATTGATTTCTCGATCAGATCAACGCCTTGCTGCAATTTGAGGCACTGACGAGCCGCACTGCACCGACAATCGCGGCAGTTTCATTTCTGCAGTACCCCCCATGCACCGAACCATCTTCAGCACGCCTGGCGTGAACACCGTCCTGCGTGCGTTTTCAATCGGCTTTCTCAAAATGACCGGTTGGAAGCTGGACGGCGCATTGCCCGCGAATCAGCCCAAATGCGTGCTGATCGCCGCGCCTCACACCAGCAACTGGGACCTGCCCTACACGCTGATGGTGGCCTTCGCGCTGCGCCTGAACATCTACTGGATGGGCAAGCAGCAGATCTTCCGCTGGCCCTTCGGCCCGCTGATGCGCTGGCTGGGCGGCATTGCGGTGAACCGCGAGCAGTCCAGCAATCTGGTGGCGGCCTCGGCGGCAGCCTTGCGCGCGGCCGATGGGCCGGTGCAGCTGATCGTGCCGCCTGAGGGCACGCGCAGCAAGACGCGCTACTGGAAGACCGGCTTCTACTGGATCGCGCACGAGGCGCAGGTGCCCATCGTGATGGCCTATATGGACTACGTGCGCAAGCTCAGCGGCCTGGGGCCGGTGTTCCAGCCCACGGGTGACATCGAGGCTGATATGGTCGCGATCAAGCGCTTCTACGCCCCCTTCAAGGGCAAGAACCACGAGCAGTTCGACCACCAATGAGCACGACAAGCGACACCGGCAAGGCCGCCAAGGACCCGCTGCATGGCATGACGCTGGAAGCCATCGTCACGGCGCTGGTCGAGTATTTCGGCTGGGAAGAGCTGGGGCAGCGCATCGAGATCCGCTGCTTTCAGAGCGATCCCAGCGTGGCCTCGAGCCTGAAGTTCCTGCGCAAGACGCCGTGGGCGCGCGCCAAGGTCGAGAGCCTGTATCTGTTCATGCGGCGCGAGCAGGCCCGCGCCGCACGCTGACGATTCAAGTCAGCGGCGCTTTTAGCGACGCGTCTCCGGCAGCTCGATCTTGACTTCGAGCACTTCCAGGTCGTCCTGACGCTCCATATGGACCTTGATGTCCTCCGGATTGATCGAGACGTACTTGGAGATCACCGCCACCAGCTCGCGCTGCAGCTGCGGCAGATAGTCCGGGCTGGTGCTGCGGCCATTGCGCTCATGCGCCAGGATCAGCTGCAGGCGCTCCTTGGCAACGCTGGCGGAGCTCTTCTTTTCACCGAGAAAGAACGAGAGGAATCCCATGGTTGCTCATCCCCTCACTTGCCGCCGAACAGGCGCTTGAAGAAGCCGGGCTTGACCGCTTCGATGAAGCGCATCGGCTTTTCCTCGCCGAGGAAGCGCGACACCACGTCGGCATAGGCGTCGGCCACGTCCGAGCCCTTCATGTGGATGGCCGGCGTGCCCTGGTTGGAGGCCTGCAGCACGATCTCGCTCTCGGGGATCACGCCGATCAGCGGCGTGCGCAGGATCTCGTGGATGTCCTCCAGCGACAGCATCTGCCCGCCTTCGACACGGTTGGGGTTGTAGCGCGTGATCAGCAGATGCTCCTTGATCGGCTCCTTGCCCTCGATGGCGCGCTTGGTCTTGCTGTTGAGCATGCCCAGGATGCGGTCGGAGTCGCGCACCGAGGAGACCTCGGGGTTGGTCACGACCAGGGCCTCGTCGGCATAGTGCATGGCCATCAGCGCGCCGGTCTCGATGCCGGCGGGCGAGTCGCAGATGATGAAGTCGAACTCCATTGCCTTGAGCTCGTCGAGGATGCGCTCCACGCCTTCTTGCTTCAACGCGTCCTTGTCGCGGGTCTGCGAGGCGGCCAGGATGAAGAGCTTGTCCAGCTGCTTGTCCTTGATCAGCGCCTGGGCCAGCTTGACCTCGTCGTTGATCACGTTGATCAGGTCATAGACCACGCGGCGCTCGACGCCCATGATCAGGTCCAGATTGCGCAGGCCGACGTCGAAGTCGATCACGCAGGTCTTGTAGCCGCGCAAGGCCAGGCCTGTTGCGAAGCTGGCGCTGGTGGTGGTCTTGCCGACACCGCCCTTGCCCGAGGTCACCACGACGATCTTGGTCATCGATCCATTCCTTCAAGAGTTTTGCTTGTGGGTCCGGTGCCTGGGCACCGGGCTCGTGTTCGAAATCTTTTTCGTCAAACAGCCGCTCAGTACTGCAGCGGCTCCATCACCAGCTTTTCGCCCTCCAGCCGCACCTGGGCCGGCTTGCCCAGCACGGTGTCGGGCAGCGGGTTCTCGGTGGTGCGGTAGATGCCGGCGATCGCGATCAGCTCGGCCTCCATGCTGGCGGCGAAAATACGCGCCTCGGCATTGCCACGCGCGCCGGCAATCGCTTTGCCGCGCAGCGGCGCGTAGACATGGATGCTGCCGTCGGCGATCACCTCGGCACCGTGGTTCACCAGCGCCAGCACCACCAGATCGGCGCCCTTGGCATAGACCTGCTGGCCGGAACGCAAGGGCTTGTCGACGATCACCGTCCTGGCGGCCTCGGCCGGCACGGCCACCTGGCGCTCGACCACGACTTCGCGGATCACCTCGACCTCGCGCACCGCCGCCGGCGTCTCGCGCATCTGCGGCCCTTCCGGCGCCTCGGCCAAGCCGAGTGCCAGCGCCTGCGCCAGCAGGGCCGGTCCGGCACCCGTCACGGCGACGGGCTGCATGCGGTGCTTGCGCAGCAGCGTCACCAGGGCGGGCAGATCAACCGTGCCTTCGCTGAGCAGGCCCAGCTGCGGCGAGTCGTCCGGGGTCTGGGCCGGCTGCGGCAGCTGCGAGAAATCGATCAGCAGCGGGTCCTGGTTGAACACCTCCGGCGTGTCGCCCAGGCGCTCGCGCAACTCCAGCGCCAGCTGCTCCAGATCGGCCGTCCTCAGGACCAGGGCCAGCAGACTGAGGGAAGCGCTCTTGAGCTCGAAGACCTCCGCCGGTCGCGGCTGAGCTTTGCCGGACTGTTTCCCCTCGATTGCTTGGGCCATTGTTGTCTGTCGGTTCTAGAAGCGGCGAATTTTAGCGGCCCCGCAGGCCTGCTCCTCCCTGGGCGAAACGCGGAGTTGCACAAAATCCGGGCAGGCCAGCGCTTTCCTTCGCCGATCAAGCACTTGCGCGTGCTGTTGCCGGTCAGCCCACAAGCTTGTCCACAGCAGCGGTGGACAGATGCAGGGCCGAGCTCGTGGCCAAAGCTGAAGTCAAAGCAATTTTTTCATCTTTGCCGCTTGACTTATCCCCATTTCCTTGCCAGCGGAGCGTGCGAGGCGAGAAAACCCGTCCCATGCTGCAGCGCAGCTTCTGGTTTCCCCGAAATCGACCTAAGTCTTTGATTCATATGGACGGCGCGCCGGTGCTCAAAAATTCGGCAAGCCAAGCGCAAGGCCCGAAGATCAAGGGTTTAGCACCCGCCGAAGCGGTTTTCAACAAAGTTATCCACAGCAGAAGTGGATACCTGCAAGAGCGCATAAGAATCAAGGCCTTAGCGCTGATGTCTGATGTGGATTTGAGCTTCAGCCGCTAACTGGCCAGCCAAGCGCCACGGGCCAGCCGTCAGCAGGCCGTGGGGGCGCTGCGGTTACATTGGGCATATCGGCTTGCGCGTCGCAGGCCAGCGAAGGAGCAGGCTTTGGCAACACCGAATTATTCGTACGAGAAACGTCAGCGCGAACTCGCCAAGAAGCGCAAGAACGAAGAAAAGCGTCAGCGCAAGCTCAACCCGAAGGACGGCACCGAGGGGCAGCCCGAGGACATGGCGCCCGCTGCCGAAGTCGAAAGCAGCCCGGCAGAGCCTGGCAGCGACAAGCCGGCCTCCACGGCCGGCTGACAAGCTGGAACGGGGCTCGACCGAGCCCGTGCCCGCCTAGAATCACGCTCCCGCGCGCGCCGCACGCGCTGCCTGCCAGCACAGAATTCCCCTGCCATGACCCGCAAGCTCTTCGTCACGACCGCCCTGCCCTATGCCAACGCCAATTTCCACATTGGCCACATCATGGAGTACACGCAGGCCGACGTCTGGGTGCGCTTCCAGCGCATGCGCGGCCATGAGGTGAACTTCGTCG
>JACDQM010000113.1 GCA_015657635.1 Roseateles sp. | reverse complement strand
GACGAGGGCAGTCCACCGCAACGACCTGACGACGGGAGGCCCTGATGGCCGCGCCCGAAGAGTCCGTGGTTCACGGCTCGAAGGCAGCACCGAAGGACCTGCCCTCGATCGACAAACTGCTGCGCTTGGCCCCGGTGGCTGCGCTGCTGGCCGAACATGGCCACACCCTCATTGCCAATGAAGCGCGCGCCTTGCTCGATGGCTTGCGCGTGCGCGCGCTGGCGCAAGACCTAAGCCTGGCTGACGTCCAGCCCGAGCCGCTGCAGCAGGCGCTGAGCACGCGTGTGGCGGCGCGTCTGCGCTCCAATATGCGTGCGGTGATCAACCTCACCGGCACGGTCATCCACACCAATCTCGGCCGCGCGCTGCTGGCCGACGCGGCGCTGCAGCAGCTGCTGGCGCTGATGTCCGGCCCCAACAACCTGGAGTACGACCTGGCCAGCGGCGGCCGCGGTGACCGCGACGACCTGATCGAGGGCCTGCTGTGCGAGCTCACCGGCGCCGAGGCCGCGACCGTGGTCAACAATAACGCGGCGGCCGTGCTGCTGAGCATCGCCGCGCTCGGCCGCGGCAAGGAAGTGATCGTCTCGCGCGGGGAGCTGGTCGAGATCGGCGGCGCCTTCCGCATGCCCGATGTGATGGCCAGCGCTGGCGCCACGCTGGTGGAGGTGGGCACGACCAACCGCACCCATCCGCGCGACTATGAATCCGCCATCACGCCGCAGACCGCGATGCTGATGAAGGTGCACACCAGCAACTACGTGGTGCAGGGCTTCACCGCGGCGGTCGATGAGGCCACGCTGGCTCCCATCGCCCATGCCAGAGGCCTGCCGCTGGTGACCGACCTGGGTTGCGGCGCGCTGGTCGACCTCTCGCAGTGGGGCCTGCCCAAGGAGCCGCTGCCGCAGGAGATGCTGGCCGCCGGCTGCGATGTGGTGACCTTCAGTGGCGACAAGCTGTTGGGCGGCCCGCAGGCCGGCCTGATCGTCGGCAGCCGGGACTACGTGCAGCGCATCCGCAAGTTCCCGATGAAGCGTGCGCTGCGCATGAGCAAGCTGCCGATGGCGGCACTTGAGGCCACGCTGCGCCTCTATCTGCGGCCCGAGCGACTGACGCAGGACCTGCCGACGCTGCGCCTGCTGACGCGGCCGCTGGCTGATATCGAGGCGCAGGCCCAGCGCCTGGCGCCGTTCGTCGCGCAGGCCGTGGCGCCGCGCTTCACGGTGGCGATCAAGCCCATGCAGGGCCAGATCGGCTCGGGCTCGCTGCCCGTCGAACGCCTGCCCTCGGCCGGCCTGGCGATCGCACCGCTGGCGGCCAAGGGGCGGGGGCGGGCGCTGGATGAGCTGGCATCGGCGCTGCGGTCCTTGCCGCTGCCGGTGATCGGCCGCATCGCCGAGGACCAGCTGTGGCTGGATCTGCGCTGTCTTGAGCAGGAGCCGGCGCTGCTGGGCCAGCTCGATCAGCTGCAGCAGGCGCTTCGATAGCGGCCCGCCAAGACGCTATGCTGCCGCCCCTGGCATTGATGCCCACGCCTCTGAAATCTCTTTCCCTTCACTCCAAGGACCCTGCGATGACTTCCCTCCTTCACCGCATCACCCGTCGGGTGTGCCTGCTGTCCGCGCTGGCGGCTCTCACTGTGGCCACCGGCGCGCAAGCCCAGGCCACGCTGAAGGTCACGACCATTCCGGAGGAGGCAGCATCCGAGCAAATCCGCAAGTTCGGCCCCCTGGTCAAGTACCTGGAGCGCACGCTCGGCAGCAAGGTCGAGTTCGTGCCGGTGAGCGACTATCCGGCCGCCGTCGAGGCGCTGGTGAACAAGCAGGTCGACCTGGTCTGGTTCGGCGGCTTCACCTTTGTGCAGGCCAAGCTGCGCTCGGGTGACAAGGTCATTCCGATCGCGCAGCGCGAAGAGGACACGCAGTTCCGCTCGGTCTTCATCACGCAGAAGGACTCGGGCATCAAGAGCTTGGCCGACCTCAAGGGCAAGCAGGTGAGCTTTGGCTCCGCCTCCAGCACCTCAGGCCATCTGATGCCGCGCAGCTTCCTGCTTGAAGCCGGCCTCGAGCCCGAGCGCGACTTCAAGCGCGTGGCCTTTTCGGGCGCGCATGACGCCACCATCGCCTCGGTGGTCAGCGGCCGTGTCGACGCGGCAGCGCTGGACATCACCGTATGGCGCAAGTTCGTCAGCGAGAACAAGGTCGACACCAGCAAGGTCGATGTCTTCTACACCACGCCGCCTTATTTCAACTACAACTGGTCGGTGCATGCCGACATGCCGGCCGCGCAGCGCGAGCGCATCGCCAAGGCGCTGCTGGCGCTGAGCAGCGACAACCCCGAAGGCAAGGAAGTGCTGGGCCTGGCGCGTGCCACCCGTTTCGTGCCGACCAAGGCCGACAACTACAAGGGCCTGGAGGCCGCCGGCCGCAGTGCGGGCCTGATCAAGTAAGACGATGAGAGGTCTGTCGCTCACGGTCGAGCAATTGGTGGTCCGCCATCCGGCAGCGGCGGCCGGCGCTGCGCCGGCGCTGCAGGGGCTGGACCTGCAGATTGCACCCGGCGAGCAGATCGCCGTGATCGGCCCCTCGGGCGCCGGCAAGACCACGCTGCTGCATGCGCTGGCCTGTGCGCTGGCGCCGTCGTCGGGCCGCTTGCTGGTCGATGGGCAGGCGCCCTGGTCGCTCGGTGCCGCCGGGCTGCGGCGCCTGCGCGCGCGTCTGTTTCTTGCGCCACAGACGCCGCCGCTGCCGCCGCGTCAACGTGTCGTCACCACCGTGCTGGCCGCACGCCTGCCGGCGATGGGTCTGTGGGCCAGCCTGGCCTCGCTGATCAAGCCGCGCGGCGCCGAGCAGGCGCATGCGGCGCTGCAGCGCTTCGAGCTCGGCGACAAGCTGTGGGAGCGGGTGGACCGTCTCTCCGGTGGCGAGCGCCAGCGCGTCGGGCTGGCGCGCGCGCTGCTGTCGCCGGCGGCGCTGTGGCTGATCGACGAGCCGCTGTCAGCGCTGGACCCGGCGCGCGCGGCGCTGGCGCTGCGCTCGCTCACTCAGGTGGCAGCCGAGCGCGGCGTCACGATGATCGCCTCCTTGCACCAGGTCGATCTGGCGCTGGCCCATTTCCCGCGCGTGCTCGGCATGCGCGAGGGGCGGCTGGTGTTCGATCTGCCGGCCGCCCAGGTCACGCCCGCCTTGCTGGCCCAGCTCTATGCCAGCTTCGAGCATGAGCTGCAGGGCGGCGGTGCAGCCGTGCAGCAGACAGGGGCTGAAACGCAGGCCGAGCGCATCGTCGTCTTGCAATGCTGAGAGCCTGATGCGCGCGACGACCATCATCGATCCTCACCACGACCCCGCGTGGCGGAGCCGGGTGTTCTGGACCCTGGCCGCCGCGCTGCTGCTGGCGCCCGCGCTGGTGGCGGTGGAGTTCAAGCCCTGGCTGCTGTTCGAACCCGACAACCTGCGTGTCACGCTGCGCTTCCTGGCTGACTTTCTGCCGCCGGCGACGGCTCCCGAATTCCTGGCCATGGTGGCGCGCGAGACCTGGCGTACCGTGGCCATCGCCACCGCTGCGATGGTGCTGGCCCTGCTGCTGGCGCTGCCGCTGACACTGCTGTCCAGCGCGGCGCTGTCGATCTCCTCGCTCAGCGGCCGCATGCACCCGCTGGCGCGCGCGCTGCGGCAGGCGGTGCGCCTGCTGCTGGTGCTGCTGCGCAGCGTGCCCGAGCTGGTCTGGGCCCTGGTCTTCGTGCGGGTGCTGGGCCTGGGGCCGAGCGCCGGCGTGTTGGCCATCGCGCTGACCTACGCGGGCATGCTGGGCAAGGTCTACGGCGAAATCCTGGAGAGCGGCGATCTGCAGCCCACCCGTACGCTGCTGCGCAATGGCAGCGGGCGGCTGCAGGCCTTCTTCTATGCGCTGCTGCCGGGCAATTCGCGCGAGCTGACCAGCTACACCGTCTATCGCTGGGAATGCGCGATCCGTTCCTCGGCCGTGCTGGGCTTCGTCGGCGCGGGCGGGCTGGGGCAGCAGCTGGACGCCTCGATGAAGATGTTCAAGGGTGGCGAGGTGGCCACCATCCTGCTGGCCTTCGTGCTGCTGGTGGCGCTGGCTGACGCGCTGAGCGCCTATCTGCGCCGGGTGATCGGATGAGCCGCAGCGCCGTGCACCTGACTCTGCCGCCACGGCCGCCGCGCCGCTGGAGCATGCCGCTGTTCTTGCTCGGCACGCTGTTGCTGGCTGTGGCCAGCTTCGTCGAGCTGGGGGTGGTCGAGTGGGGCCGGTTGTTCACATGGGAGGCCGCCCAGCGCATGGGCCGCTTCCTGGGCGAGATGAGCAACCCGGCGCGCGAGCCGGCCTTCCTCGGCCGCCTCGCTGTGGCCACGCTGGAAACCCTGGCCATGTCGGCCGTCGGCACCTTGCTGGCGGCGCTGCTCGGGCTCTTGCTGGCCCTGCCGGCCAGTCGCGTGACGGGTCAGCTCAGCGGCTTGTGGCGCAAGCCGACACGCTGGCTGCTCAATGTGCTGCGCTCGATTCCTGAGCTGGTGTGGGCCGCGCTGCTGCTGATCTCGGCCGGCCTCGGCCCGCTGGCCGGCACGCTGGCGCTGGCGCTGCACACCAGCGGCGTGCTGGGCCGCCTGTTTGCCGAAGCCATCGAGAACGCGCCCGACGGCCCCGCCTTCGCGCTGCGCGCCCAGGGCGTGCGCAGCGGCCGGGTGTTTCTCTATGCCACTTTGCCGGTGGCGCTGCCGCAGCTGCTGTCCTACACGCTGTATCGCTGGGAGAACAATATCCGCGCCGCAGCCGTGCTGGGCGTGGTCGGTGGCGGCGGCCTGGGCCAGATGCTGAGCTTCCATATGGGGCTGTTCCATATGCGCGAGACTGGCGCCATCCTGCTGGCGACGCTGGTGCTGGTGGCCCTGGTCGATCTGCTGTCCAACCTGGCCCGGAGACGCCTCAACCCATGATCGTCGGCACTGCAGGTCATATCGACCATGGAAAGACCACGCTGGTGCGGGCGCTCACCGGCGTGGACACCGACCGCCTGCCCGAGGAAAAGAAGCGTGGCATCAGCATCGAGCTGGGCTATGCCTTCCTCGACACGCCGGCCGGCGAGCGGATCGGCTTCATCGATGTGCCCGGCCACGAGCGCCTGGTGCACACCATGCTGGCCGGCGCCTCGGGCATCGATTTTGCACTGCTGCTGGTGGCGGCCGATGATGGCGTGATGCCGCAGACCCGCGAGCATCTGGCGGTGCTGAGTCTGCTGGGTCTGACGCGCGGCGCGGTGGTGATCACCAAGTGCGACCGCGTGCCGGCCGAGCGCATTGATGTGCTGCGCGGCGAGATTGCGGCCTTGCTGGAGGGCAGCAGCCTGGCGGTGGCCCCGGTGCTGGCCGTCAGTGCGGTGTCCGGCCAAGGCCTGGATGAGCTGCGTGCGCTGCTGTATGCGCAGGCGGCGCAGAAGCCCGGCGACAGCCGCGCCGACGGGCGCATGGATGGCCAGGCCTTCCGGCTGGCGATCGACCGCGCCTTCAGCCTCGACGGCGTGGGCACTGTCGTCACCGGCACGGTGCACAGCGGCAGCGTGCGTCTGGGGGATGAACTGGCGCTGACGCCGGCCTTGCGCGGCAGCAGCCCGCTGGCGCGCGTGCGCAGCCTGCATGCGCAGAACCGCAAGGTCGAGCAGGCCTTTGCCGGCCAGCGCTGCGCGATCAATGTGGTGGGCCTGGACAAGGATGCAATCGAGCGCGGACAGTGGCTGGTCGCTCCCGCCGTGGCGCTGGCCACCGAGCGCCTGGACGCGCGCCTGCGCCTGTGGCCGGGGGAGGCCAAGGCGCTGCGCTCCGGCACGCCGGTGCATGTGCACATCGGTGCGCGTGCGGTGATGGGCACGGTGGCCATCCTGCAGAGGCTTGATGGGGAGGGCGGGGCGGGCAGCCCGGCAGGCGAGGGCGCTGCGGCCCTGCAGCCGGGCGAAGAAGGTTTAGTGCAGCTGCTGCTGAAGCAGCCGATTGCGGCCTGGCGCGGTGACCGCGTGGTGCTGCGTGACGCCAGCGCCTCGCGCACGCTGGCTGGCGGTGTGGTGCTCGATCCCTTTGCACCGACGCGCTACCGCCGCACGCCCGAACGCCTGGCCGAGCTGGCCGCGATGCAGCTGGCCACGCCAGCGCAGCGCTTGCAGACGCTGGGCGCTGGCGCTGCCATGGGGCTGGATCTGCGCCGCTTCGCCCGCGCCGAGGCGCTGCCGCAGCTGCTGGCCCCCGAGGGCGATGCCTTGCGGGCACATGACGCCGAGTCGGACTGGACCTTGAGCGTGGCCGCCGCTGCCGCCTTGAGCAGCAAGCTGCTGCAGGTGCTGGCCGAGTTCCACGCCAAGCAGCCCGATGAGCTCGGTCCGGATGCCGGCCGGCTGCGGCGCCTGAGCGCACCACGCCTGCCCGAGCCGCTGTGGCAGGCGCTGATCGCCCGCCTGCGTGCCGAAGGCCAGCTCGCACAGCGCGGCGCCTTCGTGCATCTGGCGGCGCATGGCGTGAGCCTTTCTGCCACCGAGCAGCGCATTGCGCAGAAGGTGTCGCCGCACTTGCTGCAGGCTCGTTTCGAAGGCGCCTGGGCGCGCGATCTGGCGCGCGACACCCAGGAGAGCGAGGCCCTGATGCGCACCACGCTGGCCCGGCTTGCCCAGCAAGGCGAGGTGCATCAAGTGGTGAAAGACCTGTTCTACGAACTCGGCCATATGCGTACGCTGGCCGGCATCGTGCGTGAGATCGCGGCGCAGCATGGCGGCGAGGTGCTGGCTGCGGGCTTTCGGGACGCCACCGGCCTGGGCCGCAAGCGTGCGATCCAGATACTTGAATACTTTGATCGCGTCGGGCTGCTGCGCCGGGTGGGCGATGTGCACAAGCTGCGCAGCGATTGCCAGTTGTTCCTGGCGCAGGAGGCGGCATGATGATCCAGCCCGCTGTGCGCAGGCCAGGTTTTTCGGAGGGGAGACGACACCGGTGTGTCGGCCGGGCTTCAAACCCGGTGGGTGGCGCCATGCGTCGCTGGGTGGGTTCGACTCCCATTCCCCTCCGCCGTTTTGCATTCATTGGCCTGCTGCGCGGCCGCATCTCGGCGCTGCACGCCCAGGCGCTTGCAAGCGCCTGGGTCTTCGCCAGGCAGAAGACCATCCGCAGGGATGGTCCTCTGTCCGGGCTCAGCTCGCCGTACCTGAGTACGGCTGCGCGCTTCGAACCAATCTGTGCCCGCTCGCGACGCCGACTGAACGCAAAACCCTCAACGCTCGACTCGTCATGCTGATCGCCGGCGCTGAGATTCCTGAGGAGCTGCTGTACTGGGTCGAGGACCAGACCTGGGCGCGGTTGCGCGAGGACGGCACCGCGGTGCTGGGCATCACGGCGCTGGGGCTGAAGGCGTCGGGTGAGATCTATATGTGTCGGCCGAAAGCGGTGGGCACGCTGATCGAGCAGGGGCGCTCGATGGCGGTGGTGGAGCTGGCCAAGAGCATCGTGTCGGTGCGGGCGCCGCTGTCGGGCGAGGTCTTGCGCGTCAACGAGGCGCTGTCGGCCAGCTCGGAGCTGATCGAGCGCGATCCCTATGGCGAAGGCTGGCTGCTGGAGTTGCGGCCGGCGCAATTGCAGGCCGAGCGCGCCGCGCTGGTCGACGGTGCGAACGCAAAACAGGCAATGGAGCATTACGCATGGCTGAACCAGCTCAGCGGCCAGTGACCGGCCTCGCCATCCTGTTGTGGGCGGCCGATCCGGCGCAGCCCGCGCGCCTGGCCACGCCCTTCTTTCACGCCGCCGCGGCCGGGGCGCTGGAACTGGAGGTGGAGATCTACTTCAGCGCCCGCTCGGTGCTGCTGCTCCAGCCCGGTGTAGCCGAGGGCCTGCGGGCTTCCGAGCACAACGCGATGACGATCGCGCAGCATATGCAGCAGGCCTTGGCGCATGGCGCGCGCCTGCTGGCTTGCACCGATGCGCTGCATGCCAATGGCATGACGCGTGAGGGCCTGATCCCCGCCGTGGCCGGCCATGGCGGCGCGGTGCAGTTCATAAGCCGCCTGGCCGATCCGGCCTGGCGAACCCTGGTGTTCTGATGACAACTTCCATGGCTGATCAAGAACGGGCGCTGCAGGCGTTGCTGAGCCGCTATTCGGTCGGCCCCAAGCACCTGGTGGAGCCGGCGCCCAGCGAGGCCGAACTGGCGCTGATGGTGCAGGCGGCGCTGCGCGCACCTGACCATGGCGAGCTGGCGCCCTGGCGCTTCAAGATCGTGCGGGGAGAGGCGCGCCACAAGATGGCCGCGCTGTTCGCCGACGCGGCGCGGGCGGCCGGCAAGGACGACGCCGGCGCAGCGCTGGACGCCGAGCGGGCGCTGAAGCCTCCGCTCAGCGTGGCGGTGGTCGCGCGGCTGGATCTGGGCCATCCGCAGGTGCCGGCGCATGAGCAATGGGCTGCCATCGGCGGAGCGCTGGCGATGTTTCTCGCCGCCGCGCACACCTTGGGTTATGGCGGCAAGATGCTCAGCGGCGCCAAGGTGCGCGACCCGGCCATCGCCGCAGCCTTCTGCGGCCCTGGCGAGACCCTGCTGGGCTGGATTGCCTTGGGCACGCCGGCCCGCAAGGCCAGCGGCCCTTCCCGCAAGGGCGGGCTTGAGACGGTGCTGCAGCGCTGGGGCGAGTAGGGCCGGGTTCAGACCCCGAGGGCCTTTAGCAGTTCGCGCGGCTTGTAAGGGCGCTTGCGATCAGGCCAGCCCAGCACAAGTTCGCGCATGCGCGCATTCAGCGGCGCCTTGGTGCCGTGCCGCTCGGCCAGGCGGACCACTTCGCCGCACAAGGCCTCGATCTCGGTGCCGCGTCCCAAGCCCAGGTCATCCGCCATGCTGGAGCGCGCCTGGGCGTCGATCTTCAGCATGCGTGCGGCCAGCAGGCGGAACAGCGGCGTCGGCAGTTTCAGCAGCGCGGCAAAGCGCTCCGGCGGCCCGGGCGTGACGGGGGCGACGGCTATGCCGGCCTGCTTCAGCACGGCCAGCGCCTCGAGTTGCAGCGCGGCAAAGCAGCGCCGATAGCCATGCTCCAGCAGTTCGGCGCGCAGTGGCCTGCCGGACAGGGCATTGACCGGGTTGTTCAGATTGATCAGCAGCTTGCCCCATTGCAGCGGGCGCAGATCCGGCAGCAACTTGAGCTTGAGGCCGAAGGCGGCGAAGGCCGGCCGCAGCGCCGCCAGCGCGGCATCCTGCTCCGCATACAGGGCGCCGCCGGTGCCGCGGTGGAAATGGCCGGGGCCGAGTTCCGCCACATTGAAGGGCACCATGCCGGCGCGCCACTGCAAGCCGGGTGCGGCG
>JACDQM010000112.1 GCA_015657635.1 Roseateles sp. | reverse complement strand
GGGCGGTTTGCGCCAGCGCGGACAGGGGCAGACTGGCGGCGGCGGCGCACAGGCCGGTGATCAGTAGCGTCTTCATCATTGTTTTCCTCATCAACAGGTGGTCTGGCGGAAGCGGGCTTCAGCTGTACTTGGCATAGACACGCGTGCTGCCATCGTGCAGCACCAGCAGCACTTCATAGGCGTCACGCTGGCCGCCGTATTCGGGGCCGTCCATGCCCGGTGAGCCGATCGGCATGCCGGGCACGGTCAGGCCGATGGCGCGTGGCCGCTCCTTCAGCAGGCGCAGCATCTCGCGCATCGGCACATGGCCTTCGATCGCATAGCCGCCGACCACGGCGGTGTGGCAGCTGCCCAGTTTCAACGGAATGCCCAGGCGGGCGCGCGCCTGGGTGTTGCCGACATCGCGCACCGTGGCCTTGAAAAGGCCCTGGGCTTCGATGATGCGGATCCAGTCCTTGCAGCAGCCGCAGGTCGGGCTTTTCCAGACCTCAATGGCGATGGGCGATGGCCCCTGTGCGAAGGCGGGGCCGGCGAAGGCGGCGCCGATCAGGGCCAGCAGGCCGCGGCGTTGCTTGAGTTGTCTTGTGTTCATGGTTTGCTGCTCCTCGGCGTGACGGTGATGCGGCCCCGCATGCCGGCCTGGAAGTGGCCGGCGATCAGGCAGGCGAAGTCGAACTGCCCGGCGCGGTTGAAGCGCCAGATGATGTCGCCGCTGCCGCCCGGAGGCACATGGGCCATATGGGCTTCCTCATGTTCCATGTCGGGGAATTTCTCCATCAGCTTGGCATGGGCGTCGAGCTCCTCGGGCGTGCCGATCACAAGCTCATGCATCAGCTTGCCGTGGTTGCGGATGCGCAGGCGCAGCGTCTCGCCTTCCCGCACCTGGATGTGATCGGGCTTGAAGCGCATGTCGTCGCCCATCGTGATCGTGACGGTGCGGCTGACCTTGGGCGCATCGCCGGCGATGCCGAAGACCTGCTGCTCCTTCTTCAGCGGCGCGGCGCTGTGATGGGGCTGCGGGCCATGGGCCCAGGCGCTGCCGCCGGCGCCCAGCAGCGCCAGAGCCAGCAGCCCGGGGAAGAGTCGTGGGTGGATTCGCATGCTCAGTGGCCCTCGTGCTTGCTGGGTTTTCGGACTTTGACCTCGGTGGCGGCAGGTGCCCCCGACATCTTCTGCCTGTGCTGCTGGTGCATTTGCGGGTGCATCTGCTGATGCATGCCCGGCTTGTGGTGTTTCATGCCCGGTGCCGCGGCGGGTGCCGGCGCCTGGCTGGCCGCCGGCGCTGTGGAGCCCGGCACCGGCGCGGCCACCGTGCCCTTGGGCGCCTGGCTGGCATACCAGCCCGGATCGCTGTAGTCGCCGGGCTTTTGCTGCTTGCGCACCTTCAGCACGCTGAACATGCCGCCCATCTCCAGCCCGCCATAGGGGCCCTGGCCGGCCATCATCGGCGCGGTGTTGTCGGGCAGCGGCATCTCCATTTCGCCCATATCGGCCATGCCGCGCTCGCCCATCGCCATGTAGTCGGGGATCAGGCGGGTGATCTTGCTGGCCAGCCCGGTGTGGTCGACCCCGATCAGCGTCTCGACGTCGTGGCCCATCGCATTCATCGTGTGGTGGCTCTTGTGGCAATGGAAGGCCCAGTCGCCTTCCTCGTCGGCGATGAACTCCATCTGGCGCATCTGTCCGACGGCGATGTCGGTGGTCACCTCGGGCCAGCGCGCGCTCTTGGGCACCGGGCCGCCATCGGTGCCGGTGACCTCGAATTCATGGCCATGCAGATGGATCGGATGGTTGGTCATCGTCAGGTTGCCGACACGCAGCCGCACCCGATCGCCATAGCGCACATTGAGGCTGTCGATGCCGGGGAAGATGCGGCTGTTCCAGCTCCACAGATTGAAGTCCGTCATCGTCATGATCTTGGGCGTGTAGCTGCCGGGATCGATGTCGTAGCTGGACAGCAGGAAGCAGAAGTCGCGCTGCACCTCGCTGATCAGGGGATGGCGGGTCTTGGGATGCGTCACCCAGAAGCCCATCATGCCCATGGCCATCTGCGTCATCTCGTCGGCATGCGGGTGGTACATGAAGGTGCCGGGCCGCGCGCGACGAACTCGTAGACAAAGGTCTGGCCGGGCTTGATCGAGGGCTGGGTCAGGCCCGAGACGCCGTCCATGCCATTGGGCAGGCGCTGGCCATGCCAGTGCACGCTGGTGTGCTCGGGTAGGCGGTTGGTCACGTAGATGCGCACGCGGTCGCCCTCGACCACCTCGATGGTCGGTCCGGGCGACTGGCCGTTGTAGCCCCACAGATGCGCCTTGAAGCCGGGCGCCATCTCGCGCACCACGGGTTCGGCCACCAGATGGAACTCCTTGACGCCGTCCTTCATGCGCCAGGGGCAGGTCCAGCCGTTCAGCGTGACCACGGGGTTGTAGGGCCGCCCGCTGTTGGGTATCAGCGGCGGGGCGGTGTCGGGGCTGGTCTGCTGCACCGCCTCGGGGATGGCGGCCAGCGCCACGCGCGAGACGCTGGCCGCACTGACGGCGGCCGCACCCACAAAAAGATTGCGTCGGGAAAGCATGGTTTCGGTCTCCGGATTCAGTGGCCGCCTGCCGGTTCGGCAGGGGCAGAAGAGGCGCTGCTGCGGGCGCTGCTGCCAGCGCTGGACGCAACGGGGCCGAGCAGGGCCTGATCGAGCTCGGCCTCGGCCAGCAGGAAGTCACGCTTGGCCTCGATGGCGGTGGCGACAGCGGCGATCTGCAGGCGCGCGTCGGCCAGCAGTTCGAGGGTGCCGATGAACATGCCGTTGTAGCGCAGCAGGTTTTCATCGGCGATGCGCTGTCGGTTGGGCACGATCTCGCGCGCATGGTGCAGCGCGATTTCATGTGCGCTGCGGTAGCGCAGATAGGCCTCGCGCGCCTGCGAGCGGGCGTTGATGGCCGTCTCGGCGGTGCGCGCCAGCTGTTGCCTGTACAGCGCCTCGGCGCGTGCGTTGCGGGCCTCGCCCCAGTCGAACAGCGGCAGCTCCAGGCTCAGCTCGATGCCGCGCTGTGTCGGCGCCTCGTTGCTGCTGTTGCGGGCCAGGCCCAGCTCGAGCACGTTGATGAAGCGGGTCTGTCGCGTCAGGCCCAGCTCAGCGGCACGCACAGCGGTGGCCTGACGCGCGGCCTGCACGTCCAGGCGCTGCGCGATCGCCTGCTGCTCGACGCCCGGCAGCTCGCGCGCCTGCGCCGGCAGGTCCGGCAGGCGCTCGGGCAGCTTGAGCGCCGCGCGCTGATCGCCCCACAGGCCGAGCGCGCGG
>JACDQM010000010.1 GCA_015657635.1 Roseateles sp. | reverse complement strand
CGCACGCGTCGCTGATCAGTCAGCGAGAGCGCGGTCGCGCATCGAGCCGCGCGCGGCGCGCGCCAGCAGGCGCAGCGCGCCCGGCTCGGCCGGCACGCTCTCGGCGGCCAGCACATTCGTCAGGTGGGCCAGCACGTTCTGTGGCGCCATCGGGCGCAGATTGAACTGCAGGCAGCGCGACAGCACGGTGACCGGCACCTTCTGCGGATCGGTGGTCGCCAGCACGAACTTCAGATAGTCCGGCGGCTCCTCCAGCGTCTTGAGCATCGCATTGAAGGCGGTGTTCGAGAGCATGTGCACTTCGTCGATCATGTAGACCTTGAAGCGGCCGACCACCGGCTTGTAGACCGCCTGGTCGAGCAGCTGCGAGATCTCCTCGACGCCGCGATTCGAGGCCGCGTCGAGCTCCACGTAGTCGACAAAGCGGCCGGCATCGATGTCGCGGCAGGCCGGGCAGACGCCGCAGGGCGTGGCCGTGATGCCACCATTGCCATCGGCCCCGGTGCAGTTCAGGCTCTTGGCGAGGATGCGCGAGACCGTGGTCTTGCCCACGCCGCGCGTGCCGGTGAACAGGTAGGCGTGGTGCAGGCGCTGCTGCGTCAAGGCATTGGCCAGGGCCTGGACCACATGCTCTTGACCCACCAGTTCCTCGAAACTGTGGGGGCGGTACTTGCGGGCGAGGACCTGGTAGCTCATGTGCGCCATTCTATGTAAGGAGCAGGCGCCCTCCGGTCAGCGCAGAAGCTCATGGGCTTGCCTCGCCGTAGATGCCGACAGCGGGTGCGGCATCGCCCACCCTCATGTGACCGCGGTACATGCCTTCGGTGTTGAACGGCAGGCAGACCTCGCCCTTGGCCGAGACCGCGATCAGTCCGCCGCGGCCACCGAGGCGCGGCAGCTTGTCCATCACCACGCGTCGGCAGGCCTCGTGCAGATCCAGGCCCGCATATTCGATCAAGGCCGAGACATCGTGCGCCGCACAGGCACGCATGAAGGCCTCACCTGTGCCGGTGCAGGAGATGGCCACGGTCGCGTCATTGGCATAGCAACCGGCGCCAACAATCGGCGAATCGCCCACCCGGCCGGGCTGCTTGTTGGTCATGCCACCGGTTGAGGTGGCAGCGGCCAGATGGCCTTGTGCATCCAGCGCCACCGCGCCGACGGTGCCGAACTTGCTGCCCTCATCGATCGGGCCGCTGTCAGTCCCGACCCGGGTCTGCCCGTCGTGATCCAGCAGCTGGCCCGCAGCGGTCTGCTGCGCCATCTGCAACTGCGCCAGGCGTTCGGGCGTGCCGAACCAGTCAGGCGCCACCATCTCCAGCCCATGCGCACGCGCCAGTTCGTCAGCCGCAGCGCCCATGAACATCAGATGCGGGCTGTGTTGCATCACCAGGCGCGCCAGCAGCACCGGGTTGCGGGTGCGGCTGACGCCCGCCACCGCGCCGGCCTGCAGCTCGCGCCCATCCATCACACAGGCATCCAGCTCATGGCGCGCCGCCGCGGTGTAGACCGCGCCCTTGCCCGCATTGAAAAGTTCGCATTCCTCCAGGCGGCGCACCGCCTCGACCACCACATCCAGCGCCGATTCCCCGCCAGCCAGCTGAGCCTGGCCATGCAGCAGGATGGCTTCGAGCGCCTGGCGGTAGCGCTGTTCCTTGTCCGCGCTCATCGCGCCACGCAGCAGCGTGCCCGCGCCGCCATGGATGGCCAGCACAGGGGTCGGTCGGACGTTCACCTTGTCATTCATGAAGTTCAAGCTCTCGGCTGCGAAGCAATGCGGCAGATTCTTGCACCGGCTGGGGCACTGCAGGGCCGCAGCGCCAGGCGTCGGACCATCGTCGATAATCCCGGCCATGAGCACGCATGCCCCCTCCTCACCCGACACCCTCAGCTATGAACAAGCGGGGGTCAACTACGACCTGATCGACCCCTTGAAGATCGCGGCACAGCGCGCCGCAGCGGCCACCGGCGCCCATCTGGGCGGTCATGGCTTCTCCGAAGTGCTGGCCTCGCGCGGCGAATCAGCCTATGTAGTGGATGTGGGCCCGTTCTACCTGGCCTCCATCGTCGAATGCCTGGGCACCAAGACCCTGGTGGCCGACGAGATGAGCAAGCTCACCGGCAAGAGTTTTTATGCCGGCATCGCGCAGGACACCATCGCGATGGCGATCAACGACCTGATCACCGTCGGCGCCACGCCGCTGGTGGTGCAGGCTTACTGGGCGGCCGGTGGCTCGGACTGGTTCGGCGACAAGCTGCGCGCGCAGGCCCTGGTCGAGGGCTGGAAGAAGGCCTGCGACACCTGTCAGGTGGCCTGGGGCGGTGGCGAGACGCCGGCCCTGGCCGGCATCGTCGAGGAAGGTCGCATCGACCTGGCAGCCTCCTGCACCGGCCTGATCAACCCCAAGACCCGCCTGTCGGTGGGCGATCAGCTGGGCGCGGGCGACGCCATCGTGCTGCTGGCCTCCAGCGGCATCCACGCCAACGGCCTGTCGCTGGCACGCAAGCTGGTGGAGCGCCTGCCGAACGGCTATCTGACCGAGATCGAGCCCGGCCTGACTTATGGCGAGGCGCTGCTGGCGCCCACCGTGCTGTATTCGCCGGTGACCGAGGCGCTGTTCAAGGCCGGCATCCAGCCGCATTACTGCGCCAACATCACCGGCCACGGCTGGCGCAAGCTGCTGCGCCATCCGGGCCAGTTCACCTACCGCATCCACACGGTGCCGCCGGTCACGCCGGTGCTGAAGTTCATGCAGGAGCATGCCAAGCAGGACGACCGCGAGGCGTATTCGACGCTGAACATGGGCGCCGGTTTCGCGATCTTCGTCAAGGCCGAAGACGCCGCTCGCACGGTCGAGGTGGCCAAGGCCTGCGGCATCGACGCCTGGCTGGCTGGCGCCCTGGAAGACGGCCCCAAGCAGCTGCTGATCGAACCCCTGGACATCCGTTTCAGCGACGACGATCTGCAGCTGCGCTGAGCAGACCCGCAACCCGATGGAGCCGGCCGCGCGAGCCGGCCGCGCAGGAGGCGCAGGATGGACTGGTTCTACTCGCAGATGCTGCAGATGCACGCGCTGCTGGCCTGGTTCAGCGTGATCTTCTTTGTCGTGCGCGGTCTGGCCGCGCTCTTCGACGCTGATTGGCGCATGGACGGCCGCGTGCTGACGCTGGCATTCGGTGCCTACACGCTGCTGGCCGTCAGCGGCCTGAGCCTGTGGTCATTGCTTCAGCACAACCCGATGCGCGACAACTGGCTGGCCGCCAAGCTCATCGCGCTGCTCGTCTACGCTGTCTGCGCGCACTGGGCGGTGGGCACCGGCCGCTTTCGTGCGGTCGGCTATGTGCTGGGTCTGCTGATGCTGGCTTATGTGATGGGCCTGTCGATGACGCGTCAGGTCCTGCTCGGGCTCTGAGATCGGGCGGCGAGCGCCTTTGCTCGGCTACAATCCGCGCTGACGGGCCTCCTCGCATGGAAGCGCGGCCAACCGGGTCAGGTGGGGAACCAAGCAGCCCTAGCCGTTGTGACCAGTGCCGGGGGTAAGGCTCGTCAACCCCCTCTTCTTTGCGGCTGAACGCTCAGCCGGCCTGCCTGAAGGCCATCACGGCCTGATTGCGCAGCGTGCGTAGCAGCGACAACTCCTTTTCGCCCAGATCGATGCTGCCGGCCCTTGCCTTGTCGGCATAGATCATCGCGAACGGCGTGCCCTTCAGCAACATGGGCAGGATCAGGAAGCTGGGCGCCTTGGGCGCTCCCAGGAACCAGGTTGGCAGACGTTCGGCAATCTTGGCCTCGGACGCATCGGCAATCAGCGTGTCCACCCCTTTCTGGCAGACCGCTGCAAACAGGTCGATCTGAGTGCCTGCCGCTTGACGCAGCGGCACCCGGAACAGCGGCACCAGCGCCTCGACGCCTTCGCCCAGGCCGAAGCGGCCGGTCAGGGTTTCGGTCTTCGGATCACGCAGGCAGAAGACCACCCGACGAAAACCGAGGCCGCGGTAGATGGTCTCGAGGATCATGCGCATGATCTCGTTGAGCTTGAAGTTCTCAACCATCACATCGGTGATGTCCTGAATGCCGGCTGCCAGGGTCTGGACGGCCTGCTCGGGAGTCGGGCTCGCCTGCGTCAGGCTGATCGTCGGCTCGGCGACATGCGTGGCCTGCAGCTCATGCGGTGACAGGCTGTCATCCGTGCTCGGCTGCAAGGGTGCCAGCAGTCGCTGCGCGCGCGAGTGCTTGGCCACGTGAATGTCCATGGCCTGCGCCACTTCGGCGAGCCGCTGACGCGCCTGATCAGCGGCAGCTTCAAACGCTTCGACGGGAACGTCGAGCGCCCGCGAGTAGCGCTGCGCCATGGCTTTCAGCCTGGCATGCGCTTCAGAGGGCTCGCTCTGCAGGATCACATCGGTCATCTCATTGGCGGCACGCGCCAGCCAACGCTGCCGCTCGACAGGAATGCCCAGCACCCGGATCGGCGGCTCACCCGTGGGGCGGCGCATGCTGCTTTGCAGCGCATCCGGCAGGCCCCACTGTTTGGCCACACCCAAGCCGAGCTGCTCGTAGCTCAGACCCAGCACCTGCACCGAGGCAGCCGCCTCGCTGATGGGCGGCCGTGCCCGCTCGACATTGCGCTCGCTGCTCATCAGCCGGCGCACCTGTTGGGCTTCTTCGGGGAAGTAGAACTCGGTCAGCAAGCGGCCCAGATTCTGGAACATCGCCGCCAGAAAACTCTCCTCGGCCTCGCGTGCACTGGGCGAGAGCTCACGCCCCAGCGCCCCAGCCATCTGCGAGCGCAGGAACTCCTCGCGCAGCTGCTGCGCATGCGCACGGTTCTCCATGCGCTCCAGCAGGATCAGCGACAGAGCCAGATTGCGGATGCCGGCAAAACCGATCAGCGCTGCGGCACGCGACACGGTGCTGATGCCACCCCCACCCGCATGGCGGTAATGCGCGGTATTGACCAGGCGCAGCAGCTTGTGGGTCAGCGCGACATCCTTCAGGATTTCGTTCGACAGGCTGTTGAGGCTCTCGGTGTCGGAGTGGGTCAGGCGCTGAATGCGCGCCACCGCGTCGGACATGGCGGGAAAGTCGCTGCGCAGCCGCATGCGGCGCAGCAGAAACTCCAGCGCCACCCCGTCCACCACCTCGGCGCCCGGCTCCAACTCGGGATGCAACCACTCGGCCAGCGCATCGTGAAAGGCACGCGCACTGGGCCAGCGGTGTTCGATGTCGCGCGCCAGACCGCGCATCACGATCGCGCGCAGCTTGTCGTCCGCCTCGGCGTCCAGGCCGGGCGGCAGGGTCAGGTCGCGCTCGGCCGCGCGGCGCACCGCACGCCAGGGGTCGGCATCGTGATTCAGGCGCTGACCGGACAGCATTTCGCCCAGCAGCACCGCGGCCGCGAAGACATCCATCTGCGGACAGGGCGCCTCACCGCGCGCCGCCTCCGGCGAGATATAGCCCGGCGTGCCGACGAGGCGCCGTGCCGGCTCGCCGCTGCTGGCTGACTCGCTGATGCGCGCTGCGATGCCGAAGTCCATCACATGCGGACGGCTCTTGCCATCCAGCAGGATGTTGCTCGGCTTGAGGTCCCGGTGCACCACGCCTGCAGCGTGCGCGGCCTGCAGGCCATCCAGCACGCCCAGCATCAGTTCGACAGCCGCCTTGGTCGACATCGGCGGGCCGCTGTGCAGCCGCGTGGCAAGCGTGGGCCCGTCGACATACTCGAACACCATATAGGCTTGGCCACCCTGCAGATCGGCCTCGAACACCGGCACGATGTTCGGATGCGTCAGGCGGCTGACGGCACGCGCCTCGTGCAATCCGCTGTCGATGCGGTCCGCGTCGACATCCGCATGCAGCACCTTGACCGCAACGTCCCGCTCCAGGCGCGGATCATGGGCCAGCCAGACCGTGGCCTGAGCGCCTTCACCCAATTTGCGCAGCAGCAGGAAACGGCCCAACTCGGGAGTGGGAACGGCGCCCGACGGGGAAGCTGCGATGGTGGCCATGGTCTAAGCGCGCAAGGGCATTTCAGCGGCCGCGCTCGGGCGCCGAAGCGTCACCGCCGGCTGCCTTGCTTCGCAGCCGGGATGGCGTGGGTACGGCAGCAGCCGGCACGGGCGGACCGGCTTCGGCGGAAGCGTCGGCCGGCTGCGCACTGCTCTCAGGCTCAGCCGAGCGTGCCGGCATCTCGTTTGGCGTCTGCGTTGGCGAGGGTGGCTGAAGGGCGAGATAGACCTCGCGCAAGCCAATGCCCAGGACCCGTGCGTAGCGGCGCGTCACCAGCTCGACGCCCGCCTTGCGCCGCTCCTCGGGCAAGACCAGGGCCTCGACCAGCTCGTTGGCCAGGCTGCAGGTCAGGCGCAGCAGTTCGGCATCGGTGCCGGCGCTGCGCACCGGTGCATCGCTGCCCTGGCGGCGGATCATGTGCAGCAGTTCGTCACCCAGGCTCCATTGGCGGGCCACCGCAGCGCCTATGGCTTCAAGGTCACAGCCCAGCACTGCATAGGAAGCGGCTTGCTCACCCAAGCCGCTGGGATGCGGCGCATCGGCGGTCGGTTCGGGCGGCTGCATCAGCTGACGAATCTGCTGCGCGTCCTCGGGAAAGTGGTACTGCAGCAGAAGCCGGCCCAGGTTCTGCAGCGTCGTGATCAGGTAGACCACCTCGGCGTCATAGCCGGCCGGCCGCAAGGCCTGCGCGATCTGGCCGGCGCGATGCACACGCTTCATCAGCGTCTGCATCCAGGCGGCCTGCTGCTCGTTGAGCGTGCCGGGCCAGATCTTCAGTGAACGGGCTGCGGCCTGCACACCGTTGAGCCCCAGCATCGCGATCGCGCGCTGCATATTGAGCACAGCGCCGCCGCCGGACTCCAGGCCTTCTTGCTTCAAGGCGTTGTTGACACGGCGCAGCAGCTCCAGGCTCAGCGCCACATCCTGCAGCACCAGGGTCGACAGCGTGCTGGCGTGCTGATTCTCCAGGCCGGCGGACTGCACGGCGCGCTGCAAGCGGGTCGAGCTGATCGGCAGATGGCCATAGCGCTGCACGCGGTCGAGCAAGAGCGCGATGGCACCGCCCTGATCGTTGGCGGCACTGCGCCATCCTTCCAGCGCCCGCAAAAAGCTGCGCGCGCTGTGATAGCGCTGACGGGCCTGTCGGTCGGTGGAGCGGTTGGCGATGGCACGCAGCGGTTCGGCAATCGGATGCGGAGTTTCCCAGCCCAGGCGGACCAGTTCCTGCCCCTGGGGCTGCATCAGCTGGACCACCTGCTGCAGATCGTTCTGCTCCAGCACCGGGCGGGCGGTCAGTCCGCGGTGCAGCAGCAGGCCCATGCGCAGCACGTCTTCCTCGGCCGCCTCGCGCACCGCACGACGTGTGGCGGTATTGAAGTCTTCGCCCGCCAAAGCCGCTTCCTGCGCCACCTCCAGGCCGAGCAGGCGGACATGGCCGGCACCGTCAATCAAGAAGTTGGCCAGCTGGATATCGCGATGGACATGGCCCGATTCATGGGCGAAAGCCAGACCGTCGAGGCCTTGGCAGATCCAGCCGGACCAGTCCATCGGCAGCACTACCCGCTCGCGTGCCAGCCGTTCCTCCAGCGTTTCGCCCAGCGCCCGGTCATAGGCGATGTAAGGCCAGTGCTCCACCTGGGACACTTCGACCACATGAGCCAGGTTCGGGTGCTGGATGCGCGCCCCCACACCCGCCCGCTTGACCCAGTCGGCCAAGGCCTGCGGGTTGGCCGGCGCGGTGCGCGGCATGCACAGCAGCATGTCCTGCGACACGCGCGGATCAAAAGCCAGCCACAGCATGCTGCGCGCGGTCTTGCTGAGCAGCGCCTTCAGCTCGAAGCGGCCGAAGCGCCGCATCGCCGCCCCGCTGGTGGCAGTCGATCCAGCACGGGCTTGGCTGGCGGAGGAATCTTCGTTCGGCACGGTGGTGAAGCTGGCAGGGCTAGGGCAAGTTATTTCGTATTGGATACAGATTCTGCGCTGCGCGATGGGCGGAACTGAACCCCTTTCCGGGGCCAGGCGATGGCGTCAGGCGGGCGTCTGGCTCGTCTCGTCGCAAAGCGCGGGCTCAGCCGGCCCGCTTGTATCGCGCGCCTGCCATCGGCAGCCGACACGCCCCTTTCCGGATCGCGTGTGCCGCCTCAGCTTGTCAGCTGCGCCCACACTTTGTGGCTCCGACATGACATGCCCGAGGGGCAGATGTCAGTCTCGCCACAAGGTATGGACTCAGTTCGACAACTGAGCCCAGACCTTGTCCAGGCGCTTGACGCTGACGGGCTGCGGAGTGCGCAGCTCCTGGGCAAACAGGCTCACGCGTAACTCTTCGAGCTGCCAGCGGAAGTCCGCCAGCCGCGCGTCGGCCGTGCCCTTGAGCTCAAGCACGCGGCGCTGCCAGCGCTGTTCCAGCGGCCGGTATTCGCTCATCAGCCGGGCGTCGCGCGCGGCATCGGCGCGCAGCTTGTCCAGGCGCACGCTGACGGCCTTCAGATAGCGCGGCAGGTGCTGCAGCTGGCTCCACGGCGTGGCGGTGACGAAGTTCTTCGGGCACAGGCGCTGCAGCTGCGCCGTGATGTCCTCGGCCACGTCCTTGGGCGCGCGGGCATCCTTGAGCTTGCGTGTGGCGGCCTGGAGCTCCAACAGCACCACGCCGGCCTGGCGCGCCACTTCCTGCGCGATCAGGTTCAGCCGCGCGCGGCCTTCCTCGATGCGGGCCTTGAACTTGAACTCGTCAGTGGGCAGCGGATCGGCCAGGAAGGCGCGGTCCAGCGCCACGCCGATGATCTGGTCGCGCAGTTCTTCGCTCGTGCCCAGGCTCATGAAGGCCACCGCCATCTTCTGCAGATCGGGGATGTTCTTCTCCAGGTACTTCAGCGGCTCCTTGAGCTGCAGCGCGACCAGGCGGCGCAGGCCCAGCCGGTGCCGGGCAGCGGCGACTTCGGGCTCGTCGAAGACTTCGATCTCCACATGTGCGCCACGGTCGATCAGCGCCGGGAAGCCGATCAGGGTCTGCGGCCCTTTCTTCACCTCCATCAGCTCGGGCAGCTCGCCGAAGGTCCAGGCGGTGTAGCGCGCGCTGGCATCCACGGCCGGATCGGGTTTGGCCTTCTGAACGATCTCGGCGCGCACGCCGCCCTTGGCGACGGGCGCTTGTGCGACAGGCTCAGGTGCCGCCGCAGCCGGCAACTTCAAAGCAGCCAGCGCCTGGAAGGCCGAGCGCGCCTGCGCGCCCAGCTCCGCCTTCAGCGCCGCCAGGTTGCGGCCCAGCCCGAGCTGGCGGCCGTGCTCGTCGACGATGCGGAAGTTCATGAACAAGTGCGCGGGCACCTGCTCGATCTTGAAGTCATTGCGCTGCACCGCCAGCTGGCTGCGCTCGCGCACCGCCTTGAGCAACACCTCGATCAGGCTGCCCTGGGCAAAGGCATTGAGCTCGCAGAACTCGGCCACGAAGTCCGGCAGCGGCACCAGGCGCGCGCGCGGCTTCTGGTGCAGGCTCTTGAGCAGCGTGGTGACCTTGGGCGCCAGCATGCCCGGCACCAGCCATTCGCAGCGCTCCTCGCTGACCTGGTTGAGCGCATAGATGGGCACGGTGACGGTGAGGCCATCGCGGGCATCGCCGGGCTCATGCAGATAGTCCGCCTTGCAATCCACCCCACCCAGGCGCACGGTCTTGGGGAAGGCATTGCTGGTGACGCCTGCGGCCTCGTGGCGCATCAGCTCGTCGCGGCTGAGCATCAGCAGCTTGGGCTCGCGCTTGCTGGCCTCGCGGTACCACTTCTCCAGCGTCACGCCTGAGCAGACCTCGGCAGGCAGATGCTCGTCGTAGTAGGCGTAGATCAGTTCGTCATCGATCAGCACGTCCTGGCGGCGCGACTTGTGCTCCAGCTCCTCGACCTTGGCGATCTGCTTCTGGTTGTGGGCCAGGAAGGGCAGCTTGCGAAACAGGTCTTCCGGCCACTCGCCGTTGACCAGGCATTCGCGGATGAAGATGTCGCGCGCCGCCACCGGGTCCACGCGGCCGAAGTTCACGCGCTTGCCCGAGTAGATGACGATGCCGTAGAGCGTGGCGCGCTCCAGCGCGATGACCTCGGCCGCCTTCTTCTCCCAGTGCGGCTCCATCAGCTGGGTCTTGATCAGGTGTCCGGCAATGGCCGGCAGCCATTGCGGCTCGATATTGGCGATGCCGCGGCCGAACAGGCGCGTCGTCTCCACCAGCTCGGCAGCAACGATCCAGCGGCCCGGCTTCTTGGAGAGGTGGGCGCCCGGATGGCGCCAGAACTTGATGCCGCGCGCGCCCAGGTACCAGTCATCGTCGTCGGCCTTGCAGCCGATATTGCCCAGCAGGCCGGCCAGCATGGACAGATGAACCTGCTCATAGGTGGCTGGTGCGCCGTTCAGGCGCCAGCCATGCTCGGCCACCACGGTGTGCAGCTGCGAGTAGATGTCGCGCCACTCGCGGACGCGGCGCGGGCTGACGAAGTTGTCGCGCAGCAGCTGCTCATGGCGCCGATTGGACAGCTTGTGTTCGCCGTGGCCGCCCTTGGATTCCTCCAGCCACTTCCACAGCTTCAGATAGCCCATGAACTCCGACCGCTCATCGTCGAACTTCTTGTGCTTCTCGTCCGCCTGCTGCTGCTGCTCCATCGGCCGGTCGCGCACGTCCTGGCCGGAGAGCGCGCTGGCGATGATCAGCACCTCGGACAGGGCTTCGCGGCTCTTGGCCTCCAGGATCATGCGGCCCACGCGCGGGTCCAGCGGCAGCTTGGACAGCTCCCGGCCCATGGGCGTGAGTTCGTTCAGCTCGTCCACCGCGCCCAGCTCGGCCAGCAGCTGGTAGCCGTCGGCCACGGCCTTGCGCGGCGGTGGCTCGATGAAGGGAAAGTCCTCGACCTGGCCCAGGTGCAGCGCCTTCATGCGCAGGATCACGCCGGCCAGCGAGCTGCGCAAAATCTCCGGATCGGTGAAGCGAGGCCGCTCGTTGAAGCTCTTCTCCTCGTACAAGCGGATGCAGATGCCGTTGGCCACGCGGCCGCAGCGGCCGGCGCGCTGGTTGGCCGCCGCCTGGCTGACGGGCTCGATCTGCAGCTGCTCGACCTTGTTGCGATAGCTGTAGCGCTTCACGCGCGCCAGGCCCGGGTCGATCACATAGCGGATGCCGGGCACGGTCAGCGAGGTCTCGGCCACATTGGTGGCCAACACGATGCGGCGCTGGCCATGCGGTTCGAAGACGCGGTCCTGCTCCTGCTGCGACAGGCGCGCAAACAGCGGCAGCACCTCGACGCCCGGCGGATGGTGCTTGCGCAGCGCCTCCGCCGCCTCGCGGATCTCGCGCTCGCCGGGCAGGAAGACCAGCACATCGCCGCCGCCCTCGCGCCAGAGCTCGTCCACCGCGTCGGTGATCGCGTTGTTGAGGTCGTACTCGCGCGATTCTTCAAACGGCCGGTAGCGCTGCTCCACCGGGAAAGTGCGGCCCGAGACCATCACCACCGGTGCGGGCCCCTTCGCGGAGGCGAAATGCTGCGCAAAGCGATCGGCGTCGATGGTGGCCGAAGTGACGATCACCTTCAGGTCCGGCCGCCGCGCCAGGATCTCGCGCAGATAGCCGAGAAGGAAATCGATATTGAGGCTGCGCTCGTGCGCCTCGTCGATGATCAGCGTGTCATAGGCCTTGAGCAGCGGATCGGTCTGCGTCTCGGCGAGCAGGATGCCGTCGGTCATCAGCTTGACGCTGGCGCCCGGCTGCAGCCGGTCCTGGAAACGAACCTTGTAGCCGACCACCTCGCCCAACGGCGTGTTCAGCTCTTCGGCGATGCGCTTGGCCACGCTGCTGGCGGCGATGCGCCGCGGCTGGGTGTGACCGATCAAACCCCCGCCGTTGGCGCGGCCGCGCCCCATCGCCAGCGCGATCTTGGGCAGCTGCGTGGTCTTGCCCGAGCCGGTCTCGCCACAGACGATGATGACCTGATGCTCAGAGAGCAGGCGCGCGATCTCCTCGCGACGGCCGGAGACCGGCAGCGATTCGGGGAAGCTGATCGACGGCAGCGGATTGGCCGGCGGCAAGGCACGCTCCTGTCGCGGCTGACGCGGCAGGCGAGACGGCTGCGAGGCCCCAGCGGAGGGAGCCGGCTTGCCGGGCGATGGGGAAGGCTTGTTCTGATTCACGAGGCGCGGATTATCTGCGCCCCGCGATTGCCGGCGCAGATGGCCGTTGGCTGGGGCTCGCGCATCGCTCACGCAGCGCACAGCCGAACACCAGCACCGCCCAGCACCCGGGCCGGGCTGGCAGCGCTGCGGCACAATTCCGCCCCATGAGCCTTGTCTTTCCCCACACCTTCGTGCCCTGGTTTCGCTCGGTGGCACCTTACATCCATGCCTACCGTGGCGAGACCTTCGTGGTTGGCATGCCGGGTGAGCTGGTGGCCGCCGGCAAGCTCAATGCCTTCGTCCAGGACCTCTCCATCCTGCATGCGATGGGCATCAAGATCGTGCTGGTGCATGGCTTTCGTCCGCAGGTGAACGAGCAGCTGGCCGCCAAGGGCCAGCAGCCCCGCTACCACCAGGGCGTGCGCATCACTGATGCGATCGCGCTGGATTGCGCCCAAGAGGCGGCCGGGCAACTGCGTTTCGAGATTGAGGCCGCGTTCTCGCAAGGCCTGCCCAACACGCCGATGGCCAACGCCACGGTGCGTGTGGTCTCCGGCAATTTCCTGACCGCCCGCCCGGTCGGCATCGTCGACGGCGTCGACTATCAGCACAGCGGGCTGGTGCGCAAGGTTGATGCGGCGGCCATCCAGCGTGCCATCGACTCGGGCGCCATCGTGTTGCTTTCGCCCTTCGGCTTCTCGCCAACCGGTGAGGCCTTCAACCTGATGATGGAGGAGGTGGCCACCAATGCCGCCATTGCCCTGCAGGCTGACAAGCTGCTGTTCCTGACCGAGGTGCCCGGCGTGCGCGAGAACCCGGCCGATCTGGACAGCCCGATCGACACCGAGCTCGCGCTGGCTGATGCCGAGCGCATGCTGGCCTCGCTGCCTCGCCCGACCCAACCGACCGATGTGGCCTTCTATCTGCAGCACTGCGTCAAGGCCTGCAAGGCCGGCGTGGAGCGCAGCCATATCCTGCCGCTGGCCGTGGACGGCGCGCTGCTGCAGGAGGTCTACACGCACGACGGCATCGGCACCATGGTGGTCGACGAGAAGCTGGAAAGCCTGCGCGAGGCCACCAGCGATGACGTCGGCGGCATCATCGCCCTGATCGAGCCCTTCGAACGCGATGGCACCCTGGTCAAGCGCGACCGCACCGAGATCGAACGTGATGTGGAGCTCTACACCGTCATCGAGCATGACGGCGTGATCTTCGGCTGCGCCGCGCTCTACCCCTATGTCGAGGCCCGCACGGCCGAGATGGCTGCGCTGACGGTCTCGCCCGATGTGCAAGGCCAGGGGGACGGAGACCGCATCCTCAAGCGCGTCGAGCAGCGCGCGCGCGCTCAGGGTTTGAGTAGCATCTTCGTGCTGACCACCCGCACCATGCATTGGTTCATCAAGCGCGGCTTCCAGCCGGTCGATCCCGAGTGGCTGCCCGAAGAGCGCAAGCGCAAGTACAACTGGGACCGGCGCTCGCAGGTGCTGGTCAAGCGGCTGGGCTGATCGCACAGATTAGGCCGGCCTGCACCAGGCCAAGCGGGGCGCGCTACAGTGCGCCGCAACTTCATCCACTGTTTGATATCGAGGTTTTCTATGGCCCGCACCGTGCAATGCGTTTATCTGAAGAAAGAAGGCGACGGCCTGGACTTTGCCCCCTATCCGGGCGAGCTGGGCAAGCGCATCTATGAAGGTGTATCCAAAGAGGCCTGGGCGGCCTGGATGAAGCACCAGACCATGCTGGTCAACGAGAACCGCCTGAACCTGGCCGACCAGCGCGCCCGCCAGTACCTGGCCCGCCAGATGGAGCAGTTCTTCTTTGGTTCTGGTGCTGAAGCCGTGGCCGGTTACGTGCCGCCGAGCGCCTGACGGACGCGCGAGGGACAGGCTACAGCCCAGGCGGCACGATAAGCCCTGGATTAAACAAGAATAATTCTTGTTTGCACTACAATCCCGCTCATCGTTGACCCCCTCGTTTGGAGCTGACCATGCTGAACCCTCGCTTCCTTAGCAAACCTATCCAACTTCTGGTCTGGACCCTCGGTCTGGTTTCTGCCGCACAGGCGCAGGAACAAGTGCTGAATATCTATTCGGCTCGTCACTACCAGACGGACGAAGCCCTCTATTCAGATTTCACCAAGGCCACGGGAATCCGCATCAATCGTGTCGATACCGATGATGCAGGTCTGCTGGCGCGGCTGAAAAGCGAGGGCGCGAACAGCCCGGCGGATGTCGTGCTGCTGGTTGACGCCGCACGGCTGTGGAAGGCCGAGACCGAGAATCTATTCCTGCCGATCAAGTCGGCCGTGCTTGAACAACGGATTCCTGCACATCTGCGCAGCAAGGACTCGGGTGCCGGCACCGCCTGGTTCGGTTTTTCAACCCGGGCTCGCGTGGTGGTCTATAACAAGTTGACCGTCGCCAAGGCCGATGTCGACACCTACGAAGAGCTTGCCGACCCGAAGAACAAGGGCCGAATCTGCCTGCGCAGCGGTTCCCATCCCTATAACCTGTCGCTGTTCGGCGCCCTCTACGAACACCTTGGCGCTGAGCGCACCGAGCGCTGGTTGACCGGCTTGGTGGCCAACCTGGCGCGCGAGCCCAAAGGCGGAGATACCGACCAGATCCGCGCCGCCGCCAGCGGCGAATGCAGCGTTGCGATCACCAACAGCTATTACCTGGCGCGCATGATGCGATCCAGCAAGCCGGAAGATCGGGCCGCTGTCGAAAAGCTTGGCGTGGTGTTCCCCAACCAGCAATCATGGGGTACCCACATGAATATCGCCGGCGGCGCTGTCGCACGCCATGCCAAGAACCGGGACAACGCGGTTCGTTTCCTTGAATACTTGAGTTCGCCCAGCGCGCAGGCGTATTTCGCGAATGGCAATAACGAATGGCCCTCGGTGCCTGGCGTCCAGGCCAGCAACCCTGCGCTTGAAGCAATGGGCAGCTTCAAGAGCGAGACCATTCCGATTTCTGCAGTGGGTGCAAATCTTCCCAAAGTTCAGGTCTTGCTTGACAAGGCCGGCTTGAAATAAGCCTCGGTATTCAGTGCAATCCCCCGGTTTGTGGCGCCAAGCCCCATGGCCGGGGCGATTGGCACGGGTAAGGATTTGAATGTATTGCAGATTCAAGAGGCTCTGAGCATAATCAGTCGCTAGCGGGTATTGCGGGTTTTGGTACAAACTTGACCAGCCCGACTTGCTCACACAACAAACCTAGCGAGGATTTGCAATCATGTCGTCTCTCAAGGAACTGTTGGCCCAGCGTGCAGCGCTCGATGAGCAAATCGCACAAACCAAGGACCGTGAACGGGCGGATGCCATCGCCAAGGTGAAGAGCTTGATGACGGAATATGGCCTGACCGTTGCCGACCTGAGTGTTCGTACCGTCAAGCTGGCCAAGCCGAGCAAAGTGGCGGTCAAATATCGCAACAAGGCGACCGGGGAAACCTGGAGTGGTCGTGGCCTGCAGCCCAAATGGCTGAAGGCTGCCATTTCAGGCGGCGCCAAGATCGATGATTTCACGGTCTGACAGCTGGCCATCCGACCATTCACTGCACTGAATTTCAGAATCAAGGCTGCCCGCAAGGCACGTCTTTTTTTGGCGAATCGCAGAGGTTGAAACGCACGGCCCCACCCCACCCATTTGCAGGGAGGCCGCGAGGTCGCGTCCTCAGCGGCTGCTAGCATGCACATTCCGGGCGCTTGCGCTCTGTCCGTCCGCCACATCAAAACGATATGTCCCCCGGACATGAGCCCTCCTTAAGCACCTTGCCCTCCGACGGCACGGGCAGACTCTTGGAACAGACCCTGCTTGTCTTTCTGGGCTGCCTGCTGACGGGCTGGCTCGGGATGCAACTGACGCCGGCGCCCTCCTCTCCCGCCGTCTTCTGGCCCCCTGCCGGTGTCGCATTGGCCGCCTTGATCCGGTTCGGCTGGCGCGTGGCCCCGTCAGTCTGGTTGGCCCTCGCGGGACTTGCCGCGCTGCAGGGCGGGCCAGCGTTGGCCATTCCTGCAGTCGCCAGCGCCGGCTTGCTTGGCGCCAGCGCCGCCTTTTACATCCTGAATCGATGGGGGCTGAACGCGCGTTTGGCGCGCCGCCGTGATCTCGCGCTGCTGCTGCTGATTGGCGCCGGGCTGGCGCCGCTCTTGAGTGCAGGGGCCAATGTCCTCAGTCAGCTTGCGCTGGGCGCCGTCGCGCCGACACGCGCGCTGCCCGTGTTGTTGCAGCTGTGGGGCGCCGAGGCCCTGGCTGTCGTGGCCATCACGCCGCTGCTGCTCAGCAGCCGTGTGCCCTCTTCCAAGCCCGTCAGCCTGCGCGGCGTCGCCGGCCCGGGCCTGCTGGCCGTGGCGAGCCTGCTGAGCGGGACTTGGGCTGTTTTCGGCCCGCCGCAAACACTTCTTGGCGGCAGCCCCTGGCTCTTCGTCCCGGCGCTGCTCTTGGTCTGGATGTCGCTGCGCGTGACCAGCTTTGCGCTCAGTGCCGGAACTGCACTTGCGCTGCTTGTGCTGAGCAGCGCCGCCACCGTCTCCGGCCTCGGGCCATTTGCGCATGCAGGCATGCCCGTCGAGGTCGCCCTGCTCTGGTGCTACTGCGCTGCTCTCGTCTTCATTCCCCTGCTGTCACACACTTTGCTGGGCGAGATGCGCCAAGACCGCGCGCGCTGGCAAGGCGCGCTGGATGCAAGCGGGATTGGCGTGGCCGAATGGGATCTGAATACAGGCTCGCAGACTGTCTCGCCGCATTGGACTCAACTGTTCGGCACGCAAGGGCCGACGCAATTGGGCGAATGGCTGGCGCAAGCGCACCCGGTTGATCGCAGCCGCGCGCTCGAATTGCTGGCGCGCTTGAAGAGCCATGATGACGACGGCCGCTATAGCGAAGCCATTCGTCTGCCGATCGCCAAAGGCCGCGAATGGTGCTGGCATGAGCTCAGTCTGCAGGTGCTCGAGCGCGATCCGCAGCGCCGGGCCATTCGCCTGCAGGCGACCCTGCTCGATGTCAATTGGCGGCATGTGGCTGAAGAACGCCAGCGCATGAGCGTCAGCCTGTTCCAGCACCTGCACGAAGGCTTGTTGGTCACCGACACGCGCTTCCAGGTGCTCGACGCGAATCCCAGCTATTGCCGCATGCTCGGCGAGCCACGCGAAGCCTTGAATGGCGCCGTTGCCCCGCCGCTGCTGACGCCCACGCTGCTGCGCAATGGCATCGACCCGCTGCAGCTGCAGCAGGAAGTCTTGGACGTCGGACATTGGACCGGCCGGGTTCGCTGCAGCGCTGCTGATGGTCGTGTCCTGTGCCTGGAGCTCACCGTCTCGGCCATTCCGGAGCCCATCGGGCCGCAGCGCTATTACATCGTCATCGTGAGCGACCTGACACAGCAGCTGCAAGTGCAAGAGCTGCTGGACCACCAACGCAGCTACGACAGCCTGACCGAGCTGCCGAATCAGCGCGAGTTCAAGCAACGCCTCGACATCGCACTGCGGGCCAGCGAAGCCGAGGGTTTCATGCTCTGCGTGGCGTGCCTGGATATCGACCTGTTCAAGCGCGTCAACGCGCGGGCTGGCGCAGCGGCCGCTGATCAGTTGCTGGTTCAGGTCGCGCAACGACTGCAGACCGCCTTGCGCAGTGCGGCGCAATGGTCGGACGAACTTGCACGCCTGAGCGGCGACGAGTTCGGGCTGATCCTGCGCTGCCGCGACGCCGCCGAGGCGCGTCGGGCCGCTGAACGTATCCTCAATGTGCTGCGCACACCCTTTCCCGTCGCGGGACAGGACGAGCCCTTCGAGCTCACCGCCAGCCTCGGCGCCACGCTGTATCCGGTCGACCACTCGGATGGCGAGACCTTGCTTCGCCATGCGGCCCACGCGCTCTACCGGGTCAAGCGCTCGGGCCGCAACAACTACCAGTTCTTCGATACCGAAAAGCGCCTGCGCAACGAAGCTCGAGTTGTCGCACTCGGCCGCATGCAGGAAGCGCTGGACGCCGGCGAACTGCAGCTTTACTACCAACCCAAGGTCAACCTGCTCGAAGGCCGAGTGATCGGCGTCGAGGCGCTGCTGCGCTGGAATCACCCGGAGCGCGGCGTGCTGGCGCCCGCACACTTCCTGCCCGAAGTCGAGAACACCGGCCTGGGCGTGAAGATCGGCGACTGGGTCTTGGAGAACGCACTGAAGCAGTCGGCCCATTGGCTGTCGGCAGGACTTGATCTGCTGCTCAGCGTCAATGTCTCGGCCCGACACCTGCAGGCGGAAGACTTCGGGCAGCGCTTGCGCGAGTTGCTGGCGCGTCACCCAGAGACAGTGGCCCAGCATCTGGTGCTCGAGGTCCTGGAGTCCGCAGCGCTGGCCGATATCGACGCGACACAGTCGCTGATACGGCAATGCCGCGAGCTCGGCGTGCGCTTCGCGCTCGATGACTTCGGCACGGGCTACTCGACGCTGACCTACCTGAAGCGCTTGACGGTGGAAACGCTCAAGATCGACCGCTCCTTTGTGCAGAACATGCTGATCGACAACAAGGATCGGGCCCTGGTCGAGGGCGTGATCAGCCTGGCCCGACACTTCGGCTGCCAGGTTGTTGCCGAAGGTGTGGAGAGTGCCCAGCACGCGAGCAGCTTGGTGTCGATGGGCTGTGTCTTCGGGCAGGGCAATGGTATTGCCGTTGCAATGCCGGCCGCGGCGATTGCCGGCTGGATCGAGCAGTTCGAACAGTCCCCTGTGCTGGCCGGCCGGCAACCCGACCCGCTGCCCTTGTAGACTTGCGCCGGTGATACCACCCGGCTTTATTCAGGACCTGCTGGCCCGCGTCGACATCGTCGAGGTGGTCGGTCGCCATGTCGACCTCAAGAAGGCAGGCATCAACCACAAGGGGCTGTGCCCCTTCCACGGCGAGAAGTCGCCCAGCTTCATCGTCAGTCCGACGCGCCAGACCTACCATTGCTTCGGCTGCGGCGTGCACGGCAACGCGATCGGCTTCCTGATGGAGCACAGCGGCATCGGCTTCATTGACGCAGTGCAGGACCTGGCCCAGCAAGTGGGGATGCAAGTCCCCGAGGATGACCGCTCGCCTGCCGAACGAGAACGCGCAGCCCAGCAAAAACAACGCCAGGCGACCTTGACTGAAGTGCTCGAGCGCGCCAGCCAGCACTACCGCCAGCAGTTGAAGCAAAGCCCACGGGCCATCGACTACCTCAAGCGTCGCGGCCTGACAGGTCAGGTTGCGGCGCGCTTTGCGCTCGGCTACGCGCCGGAGGGCTGGCGGGCCCTGGCGAGCGCCTTCCCGTCCTACGACGATCCGCTGCTCAATGAAGCTGGACTGGTCATCGTCCAAGGCGAAGAAGGCGAGGAACAAAAGCGCTACGACCGCTTCCGCGACCGCATCATGTTTCCGATCCGCAATGTGCAGGGCGAGACGATCGGCTTCGGCGGGCGCGTGCTGGACAAGGGCGAGCCCAAGTACCTGAACTCGCCCGAAACGCCGGTGTTCAGCAAAGGTCGCGAGCTCTATGGCCTGTTCGAGGGTCGTCAGGGGCTGCGCAGCCGCGGCTATGCGCTGGTGGTCGAGGGCTATATGGATGTGGTGGCCCTGGCGCAGCACGGCTTCGAGAACGCGGTCGCCACGCTCGGCACCGCGTGCACGGCCGAGCATGTGCATAAGCTGTTCCGCTTTACCGAGTCGGTGATCTTCAGCTTCGATGGTGACGCCGCCGGCCGGCGCGCTGCCGGACGCGCGCTGGAAGCCGCTCTGCCGCACGCCAGCGATACGCGCTCCATCAAGTTCCTCTTCCTGCCGGCAGAGCATGACCCGGACTCCTATGTGCGGGAGTTCGGCGCCGCGGCCTTCGAGCGCTGCATCGAGGACGCCGTGCCCCTGTCCCGCCATCTGCTGGAAAGTGCGGCCGAAGGCTGCGATCTCTCCAGCGCTGAAGGCCGGGCCCGTCTGCTCGCCAACGCCCGGCCCCTCTGGGCAGCCCTGCCGGCCGGACTGCTGAAGCGCCAGTTGCTCGGCGATCTGGCTCGCCGGGCACAACTGCCGGACCAGGAGCTCATCGCGCTGTGGCAAGGCGGAGCGACAGCCGTCGGCGAGACGTCCGTCGCGTCCGGTGAGCCGACTCAAGCGCCAGGCCCGCAGCAGTCCGCGATGGCAAAGCCAGTTCAGCGCCCCTGGAAGAAGGACTGGAAACCCGGCAACTGGAAACGCAAGAACGAGCCGGAGGATGAAACACAAGGCCTGCCAAGGCGCTTGCCTCCGGGCCCGGCCGACCATGCCCTGCGCCTGCTGCTGCTTGGAAACCACTGGTGGGAGCTGCTGAGCGCCGAAGACCAGCAGTTGCTGCATGACCTGCCGGGCAGCCACGGTGAGATGGTCCGCTGGCTGGAGCGTTTCCTGATGCATCACGGACCCTGCCCCTGGTCAGCGCTGGAGCCAGCGCTAGAGGCAGACGGGATGCTGGACCAGGCCAGGCGACTCACCAGTGGTTTGCATGCCGACCAGGAACCGCTGCTTGAAGACCTTCAACTCATGCTCAGAAAGCTGCGCATCGAGCACATCAATGAGCAAGTCCGCCTGCTGATCGGCAGCAAGCCACAAGGCGAAGATCTGAAGCGCATCGCTCAGATGCGCGCCGAGATCGAGTCGCTGCGCCAGGCCGGCGTAGCAAACCCGGGCTGACGTACAATCGAGTGTTTTCGCGCGCCGTCAAGAGTGACGGCAGCTCATTGCCGGACCCGGCCACCCAGCGAAACTGGGCACCCATCGAGGTATACAGGCCACCTTTATCCGCCAGGGCTGCAATTACAAACGTTCACGCCAGCTTGCACGCGCCACGCCGAACACCGGCCGTCGACTGATCGAAGGCGGTGACCGGCGCATGAAAGCCGCCTGAGCCACGCTTCGCTGGATTGCGATGTACGGGGCCCCGGGCGGCTGCTGCATTGCCCGCCCAACATCCACGCAAGGATCTGCATGACTGCCAAGAAGACCGCGCCGAAGGCCAGCGCCGCTGCCGAAGTCGAAGAAATCAAGAAGCCCGCCGCCAAGGCCGGCAAGGCTGCTGCAGCCAAGACTGCGGGCAAGACGAGCAAGACTGCTGCGGAAGCCCCTGCCACGGAAGACAAGCCCAAGCGCGGCCGCAAGCCCAAGGCGGAAACCACCAGCAAGAAGGCCGGCAAGGCCAAGGCTGAGGTTGAAGAAGAAGACTTCACCGATCTCGAAGCGGAGATCGAGGGTGAGGGCGAAGTTGAGGCTGAGGCCGAAGTCGAGGAAGTCGCCGACGACAAGCCCAAGGCCAAGCCGCTGCGCATGAAGGTCAGCCGCGCCAAGGAGCGCGCGCTGATGCGCGAGTTCGGCTTGGACGAGACTGCGCTGACCGAAGAGGAAGTCGCCAAGCGCCGCCACGAGCTCAAGACCCTGATCAAAATGGGCAAGACACGTGGTTTCCTGACCCATCAGGAAATCAACGACCACCTGCCCGAGAAGCTGGTCAGCGAGGAAATCCTCGAGGCCATCATCTCCATGCTCAACGACATGGGCATTGCGGTCTACGAGCAGGCGCCCGACGCCGCCACGCTGCTGATCCAAGGCAACAACACCAGCACCGCGACTGAGGAAGAGGCCGAAGAAGCGGCTGAGGCCGCTCTGTCCACGGTGGACTCGGAGTTCGGCCGCACCACGGACCCGGTGCGCATGTACATGCGCGAGATGGGCACGGTGGAGTTGCTGACCCGTGAAGGCGAAATCGAAATCGCCAAGCGCATCGAAGGTGGCCTGCAGGCATGATGCTGGCGATCTCAGCCTCGCCCACGACGATTGCCGAGATTCTTTCGACCGCCGCCAAGATTCGAGCGGGCGAGATGCAGATCTCCGAGGCCGTCGATGGTTTCGTCTCCAAT
>JACDQM010000111.1 GCA_015657635.1 Roseateles sp. | reverse complement strand
TCGCGCTCGTGCAGGTAGAGCACATGGCCATGGCTGTCGCCCAGCACCTGGATCTCGATGTGACGCGGCTGCTCGACGAACTTCTCCATGAAGACGCGGTCGTCGCCGAAGCTGTTGCGCGCCTCGTTGCGGCAGCTGGTGAAGCCTTCGAAGCAGTCCTTGTCGTTGAAGGCCACGCGCAGGCCCTTGCCGCCGCCGCCGGCGCTGGCCTTGATCATCACCGGGTAGCCGATCTTCTTGGCGATCTCGACGGCTTCCTCGGGCGAGAGGATGGGCTCGTTGTGGCCGGGGATGGTGCTGACCTTGGCTTCGTTGGCCAGCTTCTTCGACGCGATCTTGTCGCCCATCGCGGCGATCGAATAGTGCTTGGGGCCGATGAAGACGATGCCCTCTTCCTCACAGCGGCGGGCGAAGTCCTCGTTCTCGGACAGGAAGCCATAGCCCGGATGCAGGGCCTCAGCGCCGGTGGCCTTGCACGCAGCGATGATCTTGTCAGCCACCAGATAGGACTCGCGGCTGGGAGCCGCACCCAGCAGCACAGCCTCGTCGGCCAGCTCGACGTGGCGGGCTTCCTTGTCGGCCTCGGAATAGACCGCGACGGTCTTGATGCCCATCTTGCGGGCGGTCTTGATCACCCGGCAAGCGATCTCGCCGCGGTTTGCAATCAGGATCTTCTTGAACATGTTGCTATCTCCTTGGGTCCCGATCACAGAGGAATATTCCCGTGCTTGCGCCACGGGTTCTCGAGCTTCTTGTCCTTGAGCATCGTCAGCGAGCGGCAGATCCGCTTGCGCGTCTCGTGCGGCTGGATCACATCGTCGATGAAGCCGCGCGCGCCGGCCACGAAGGGGTTGGCGAAGCGCGCCTTGTATTCGGCCTCGCGGGCCGCCAGTTTCTCGGGGTCGCCCTTGTCCTCGCGGAAGATGATCTCCACCGCGCCCTTGGCGCCCATCACCGCGATCTCGGCATTGGGCCAGGCGAAGTTGACGTCGCCGCGCAGATGCTTGGAGGCCATCACGTCATAGGCGCCGCCATAGGCCTTGCGGGTGATCACGGTGACCTTGGGCACCGTGCACTCGGCATAGGCGTACAGCAGCTTGGCGCCGTGCTTGATGATGCCGCCGTATTCCTGCGAGGTGCCGGGCATGAAGCCGGGCACGTCCACGAAGGTGATCACCGGAATGTTGAAGGCATCGCAGAAGCGCACGAAGCGCGCGGCCTTGATGGAGCTCTTGATGTCCAGGCAGCCAGCCAGCACCAGCGGGTTGTTGGCGACGATGCCCACCGTCTGGCCTTCCATGCGCGCCATGCCGATGACGATATTGGCGGCGTAGTCCGGCTGCAGCTCGAAGAAGTCGCCATCGTCGACGACCTTCAGGATCAGCTCCTTGATGTCGTAGGGCTTGTTGGCGTTCTCCGGCACCAGCGTGTCCAGCGAGTAGTCCAGACGGTTGCCCGGGTCGCCGCTGGGGCGCACCGGCGGCTTCTCACGGTTGTTCAGCGGCAGGTAGTTGAAGAAGCGCCGCAGCATCAGGATGGCCTCGACGTCGTTGTCGAAGGCCAGGTCGGCGACACCGCTCTTGCTGGTGTGCGTCACCGCGCCGCCAAGCTCCTCAGCAGTCACTTCCTCGTGGGTCACCGTCTTCACCACCTCAGGGCCGGTGACGAACATATAGGACGAGTCCTTCACCATGAAGATGAAGTCGGTCATCGACGGCGAGTACACCGCGCCGCCGGCGCAGGGGCCCATGATCATGCTGATCTGCGGGATCACACCCGAGGCCATCACGTTCTTCTGGAACACGTCGGCATAGCCGCCCAGCGAGGCCACGCCTTCCTGGATGCGCGCGCCGCCCGAGTCGTTCAGGCCGATCACCGGCGCGCCGACCTTCATCGCCTGATCCATCACCTTGCAGATCTTCTCGGCATGCGTCTCGGAGAGCGCGCCGCCGAAAACGGTGAAGTCCTGGCTGAAGGCAAAGGCCAGGCGGCCGTTGATCATGCCGTAGCCGGTGACCACGCCGTCGCCGGGGATCTTGTTGTCGGCCATGCCGAAGTCCACGCAGCGGTGCTCGACGAACATGTCCCATTCCTCGAACGTGCCTTCGTCGAACAGCAGCTCCAGGCGCTCGCGCGCGGTCAGCTTGCCCTTGGCATGCTGAGCGGCGATGCGCTTCTCGCCGCCGCCCAGGCGCGCCAGCGCGCGCTTGTCTTCAAGCATTTTCTGAATGTCTTGCATGGTGGTCTCCAAAGAACTTGGCCAGCAGCTCGCGGGCTGCGGTCGAGGGTGCAAGCCGGCCTTGCAGCACGCGCTCGGTGGTATCGGGCAGAAGCGCGCGCACGGCGCCCGCTTCGGAAAACTCGTGTTTCAACCCGGCCTGGATGCGCTCCCACATCCAGGCCAGCGATTGCTGCTGGCGCTTGGCTGCGAAGCGGCCATTGGCCTGCTGAGTCGTCTTGAACTGTGTCACCTGCGCCCAGAAGCGATCGAGGCCTTCGGACTTCAGCGCCGAGAGCTGCATCACCTGCGGATGCCAGATGCTGGTGTCGTGGTGCGCATGGTCCGGGTGGCCGTGCAGGCCATACAAACGCAGGCTCGATGCGATCTGCGCCTGCGCGCGCGTGGCGGCGGCGGCGTCGAGGTCCGCCTTGTTGATCAGCACCAGGTCGGCCAGTTCCATCACGCCCTTCTTGATCGCCTGAAGGTCGTCACCCGCATTGGGCAGCTGCAGCAGCACGTACATGTCAGTCATGCCGGCCACCGCGGTCTCGCTCTGGCCGACGCCCACGGTCTCGACGATGACGATGTCGTAGCCGGCCGCCTCGCAGACCAGCATGGCCTCGCGCGTCTTCTCGGCCACGCCGCCAAGCGTCCCGCTGCTCGGGCTGGGACGGATGTAGGCGCGCTCATCCATCGACAAGTGCTCCATGCGCGTCTTGTCGCCGAGGATGGAACCGCCGGACACACTGGACGAGGGATCGACCGCCAGCACCGCCACGCGGTGCCCCTGTGCGATCAAGGCCAGACCCAGCACCTCGATGAAGGTGCTCTTGCCCACGCCCGGCACGCCGGAGATGCCCAGACGCAAGGAACGGCCGGCATGCGGCAGCAGCTCGGTGAGCAGCGCATCGCCCTGCGCACGGTGGTCGGCGCGGGTGGACTCCAGCAGCGTGATCGCCTTGGCCATCGCGCGGCGCTGGCGCGGCCCGGGGCCGGAGAGAATGGCCTGCACGAGCTCGGGCCAGGCGAGGCTGCTCATGCCTGCGCCTCCGTCAGCCGCGTGTCGCAAGGCCAGCGGTATTCGATGTCGAAATCCTGCTCCTCGACCACGGCAAAGCCATGGCGCAGGTAGAAGCGGTTGGCGTCGCTTTGCTTCAGCGCCGCCAGGGTCAGGTCTTGCCCGGCCGCGCGCGCCTGCGCCTTGGCTTGCTCCAGCGCCCAGGCACCGGCGCCGCGGTTCTGGCAGCCGGGGCGGATGTAGAGGTGCTCGATGCGCAGCGCGCCTTCATGGCCCGCCGGGCGCAGCGTCAAAAAGCCGATGCGCTCGCCATCCAGCACGATGTGATGCATCAGCTCGGGTGCGAAGCCGGCACGCAGGCGCTCGCGTGCACGCAGCGGGTCGAAACGGCCCAGTCGCTCCAGGCTCTCACGCAGCGCGGCAATACGCAGCGCCAGCATGGGCTCGAAGTCGTCTGCCGCCACCGGCTCGAAGCTGAAGAACATGAAACGCTCCCGCTGGCGTCGTTCAGGCGGCCGTGCCGAATGCCTTGCGGATCTGCTCCAGCACATCCTTGGCGCTGGCCGGGATGGGCGTGCCGGGGCCGTAGATGCCCTTGACGCCGGCCTCGTAGAGCATCTCGTAGTCCTGCGCAGGAATCACACCGCCGACGAAGACGATGATGTCGTCGGCCCCCTGCTTCTTGAGCTCGGCAATGATGGCCGGCACCAGGGTCTTGTGGCCTGCGGCCAGCGTGGAGACGCCGACCGCGTGCACATCGTTCTCGATGGCCTGGCGGGCGCACTCCTCGGGGGTCTGGAACAGCGGGCCCATGTCCACGTCGAAGCCCAGGTCGGCGTAGGCGGTGGCCACCACCTTGGCGCCGCGGTCGTGGCCGTCCTGGCCCAGCTTGGCGATCATCACGCGCGGGCGGCGGCCTTGTTCGTCAGCGAAGGCCTTGATCTCATCCTGCAGCTTGGCCCAGCCCTCGGCGGAATCGTAAGCAGCGGCATACACACCGGTCACCTTTTGCGTGTCGGCGCGATGGCGGCCGTAGACGGCTTCCAGCGCGTCGGAGATTTCGCCCACCGTGGCGCGCAAGCGCACGGCCTTGATGCTCAGGTCGAGCAGATTGCCCTGCCCACTCTTGGCGGCTTCCGTCAGGGCGGCCAGCGCGGCTTGCACCGCCGCATTGTCACGCTTGGCCTTGATGTCTTGCAGGCGGGCGATCTGGCTGTCGCGCACACGCACGTTGTCCACATCGAGGATCTCGATCGGGTCCTGCTTGGCCAGCTTGTACTTGTTGACGCCGACGATGACGTCCTTGCCCGAGTCGATGCGCGCCTGCTTCTCGGCCGCGCTGGCCTCGATCTTCAGCTTGGCCCAGCCGCTGTCCACCGCCTTGGTCATGCCGCCCATCGCATCGACTTCCTCGATGATGGCCCAGGCCTTGTCGGCCATGTCCTGGGTCAGCGACTCCATCAGGTAGCTGCCGGCCCAGGGGTCGATGACGTTGGTGATGTGCGTCTCTTCCTGGATGATCAGCTGGGTGTTGCGCGCGATACGGGCGCTGAACTCGGTAGGCAGCGCGATGGCTTCGTCCAGAGAGTTGGTGTGCAGGCTCTGCGTGCCGCCAAACACCGCGGCCATGGCCTCGATGGTGGTGCGCACCACATTGTTGTAGGGGTCCTGCTCGGTCAGGCTCCAGCCCGAGGTCTGGCTGTGCGTGCGCAGCATCAGGCTCTTGGGGTTCTTGGCGTCGAAGCCCTTCATGATCCGGCACCACAGCAGACGCGCGGCACGCATCTTGGCGATCTCCAGATAGAAGTTCATGCCCACGGCCCAGAAGAAAGACAGGCGGCCGGCGAAGTCATCGACGTCCATGCCCTTGGCTGTTGCCGTCTTCACATACTCCTTGCCATCAGCCAGCGTGAAGGCCAGCTCCAGCGCCTGGTTGGCGCCCGCTTCCTGCATGTGATAGCCCGAGATCGAGATCGAGTTGAACTTGGGCATGTTCTGGCTCGTGTACTCGATGATGTCGCCGATGATCTTCATCGACGGCTCGGGCGGGTAGATGTAGGTGTTGCGGACCATGAACTCCTTGAGGATGTCGTTCTGGATGGTGCCGCTCAATTTGTCCTGCGAGACGCCCTGCTCTTCGGCTGCCACCACGTAGCCGGCCAGCACCGGCAGCACGGCGCCGTTCATGGTCATCGAGACCGAGACCTTGTCCAGCGGGATGCCGTCGAACAGGATCTTCATGTCCTCCACCGAGTCGATCGCCACGCCGGCTTTGCCGACGTCGCCGGTCACACGCGGATGGTCGCTGTCATAGCCACGGTGGGTGGCCAGGTCGAAAGCCACCGACACGCCCTGCCCGCCGGCGCCAGCGCCTTGCGGTAGAAGGCATTCGATTCCTCGGCGGTGGAGAAGCCGGCGTACTGGCGGATGGTCCAGGGGCGCACCGCATACATGGTGGCCTGCGGGCCGCGCAGAAAGGGCTCGAAGCCGGGCAAGGTGTCCGCATACGGCAGGCTGGCGGTGTCAGCGGCCGTGTACAGCGGCTTGACCGTCAGGCCCTCGGGCGTGACCCAGTTCAGCGCCGACACATCGCCGCCAGGGGCGGACTTGGCGGCGGACTTGTGCCACTGCTCCAGCGTGGCGGCGGCGAACTCGTTGGACTTGGCTTTGGAATTCTCAGACATGGCGACTCCTGCGGACGTGGCATCATACTGCAGTTGTTATTCATAATTATGAATGCAAACTGACTACAATCCGCCAACACCGCTTCGTCAACCCCTTGTTCTCAGCGCCCGACTGCACACCGACGGATGAACGCCAGCACCCTGCCCTCACTTGCACCACGCGCGCTCTACCAGGAGGTGGCCGAGCAGCTGCGGCAGCGCATCTTCGGCCGCCAGCTGGAGCCCGGCGCCTGGATTGACGAACTCAAGCTCTGCGCTGAAATGGGCATCAGCCGCACGCCGCTGCGCGAAGCCTTGAAGGTGCTGGCCGTCGAAGGCCTGGTGACGATGAAGGTGCGCCGCGGCGCCTATGTCACCGAGATGAGCGAACGCGATGTGCGCGAGGCCTACCAACTGCTGGCCCTGCTGGAGAGCGATGCCGCTGCACAGGTGGCACGGGCTGCCAGCGGCGAAGAACTGGCCGAACTGAGCGCTTTGCATGCCGATCTGGAACGTCAGGTCGGACAGCGCGACGCCTTTTTTGCCACCAACGAGCGCTTCCACATGCGGCTGCTGGAGATCGAGGGCAACCGCTGGCGCCAGCAGATCATCACCGACCTGCGCCGGGTGATGAAGCTCAACCGCCACCACTCTCTGTTTAAGCAAGGACGCCTGGCCGAGTCGCTGGCCGAACACCGGGCAATGATGCAGGCCATGCTCCAGCGCGATGGCGCGAAAGCCGCCCAGCTGATGCGCGAGCATTTCGACAACGGGCTGGCGGCGGCGACGACGGTGCCCTGACTGCGGCGGCCTTGCTCGGCACTGCGGCCCGGGCAGCGGCCGGGTTCAGGTTCGGCGGTCGCCCCTACGGGCCGACTCCCTTGCGCTACTCGCCACGCCGGGCCGGCGCCGAACTCGCTCTGCTCGCCGCGCTCGCACCGCTCAGACAGGCGGCGCCAAATCAGGTGTGGATGCGCGCTGCGCGCGCGCCCGGCGCGGCTGTGCTGCTCAGCGCCTCACATTCACCCGGCCGCTGCCCGAGCCTCAGTGCCGGAGAAGCTGAGCGTTGGCACGAACTCGGGGCACAGTCCGGTGCTCCCGGCAATCAGCTCCGCCAGACGCTGCTCAGCGCCGCGACAGCTTCCGGAATCGGATAGTGGTGGTTGCCGACAAAGAGGCTGTTCTTGTCCAGATACTCGGCATGGCGCAGCGAGCCGTGGATTTCATGGTCGAAGTACTGCACCACCGTGTTCTTGGCAAAGTTGCCGGCCACCACCGGGCGGCACTCGAAACCAGCTTCGCCGAGCGCAGCCACCAGTTCACGCCGTCGCGGCCCACGCCCGGCTTGATGGTGAGCGCGAAGCCGAACCAGCTGCTCTCGCCCAGCTCGCGCTGGATCATCAAGCGGGGATGGTCGGCGAAAGCCGCCTGCAGCGCACGGCCGTTGTCGCGCCGCGCGCTGATCAGGCCCGGCAGGCGCTTGACCTGCTCGATGCCCAAGGCGCCAGAGAGTTCCAGCGGCCGCAGGTTGTAGCCGGGCAGCACGAAACGGAAGCTCTCCTCGAAGGCGTCGTCACTCTTGGTGCCACAGACATGGTTGTGTTTGGGCAGGTTGCGCGTCCAGCCATGCGCGCGCAGCGACAGCATCAGGTGATACAGCTCCTCGTCGTCGGTGACGACCATGCCGCCCTCCATCGTCGAGATGTGGTGCGAGAAGAAGCTGCTGAAACTGCCGACCACGCCGAAGGTGCCGGTCTGCTTGCCGCCGAAGGTGGCGCCCATCGATTCGCAGTTGTCCTCCATCAGCACGATGTCGCGGCCCGCGATCATGTTGCGGATGGCGTCGAAGTCGTTTGGGTTGCCGAGCAGGTTGACCACCATGATGGCGCGCGTGCGCGGACCGATGGCCGAGGCCAGGGCCTGCAGGTCGTAGTTCAGCGTCTCGGGATCAATGTCGACGAACTTGAGCTTGAGCCCGTACTGGTGCAGCGGGTAGTAAGTGGTGGGCCAGGACACGGCCGGCACGATCACCTCGTCGCCGCGCTTGAGCAGCAGCTTGTCGTTCTTCGTGTAACACAGCGCCGCGATCATCAGCAGGTTGGCTGACGAGCCTGAGTTGACCATCACGCAATGCTTGGAACCGGTGAAGCGCGCAAAGTCGCGTTCGAAGGTGGCGACCTTCTCGCCCATCGTGAAATGGCCGCTGGCGATGACGGCTTGCATGGCCGCGTACTCTTCATCGCCCCAGGACGAAGTGGCGAGCGGAAACTGGTGTGTCATGACGAAGCGACCTTGTCGAGAAAGTAGTCGTAGCTGCGGGCGATGCCGTCCTGCAGGCTGATCTTGGGCGCCCAGCCCCAGGCGGTCTGGCGGCGCGTGTCGACCAGCTTCTGGCGCATGCCCACCGGGCGGTTCAGGTCGTGCACGAAATCGCCCTGCCAGCCGACCACGGCGGCGATGGCCGTGTAGTACTCGTTGATCGTGTGATCGTGGCCCAGGCCGATGTTCATCAGCTCCGGTGCGCTATCACCCAGCTCGACATGGCGCAGCACCGCGTCGGCCAGATCGGCCGCGTCCATGAACTCGCGCCGCGCCAGACCGTCGCCCCAGATTTCAACCGTCGGCGCGCCAGCCACCTTGGCCTCATGGATCTTGCGGATCACGGCCGGGATCAGGTGCGAATGCGCCGGATCGAACTTGTCGAAGCGGCCGTAGAGATTGCAGGGGATCAGCGTCTTGTACTGCAGCTCGGGCTCCTGCCGGCGCAGGTACTGGCACAGCCGGGTGGCGTAGATCTTGGCAATCGCGTAGCCCTCGTTGGTGGGCTCCAGCTCGCCGCTGAGTACCTGCTCCTCGCGCAACGGGTTCATGCCGTTGCGCGGATACATGCAAGAGCTGGCCAAGTTGATGAACTGCTTCACCCCGGCGCCATGTGCGGCCAGGATGACATTGCGGCCCATGTCCACATTGCGCACCAGAAAGTCCACCGGCTGCGCAATATTGGCCTGGATGCCGCCGACCAGACCGGCCGAGTGGATCACCACATCGGGACGGGTCTCGCGCATGAAAGCCTGCACCGCATCGAAACGCTCCAGGTCCAGTTCGGCGCGACGCGGCGCGATCAGCTCCAAGACCGCAGCGCCCGGATGCTCGGCAATATTGCGGCCCACCATGCCGCCACCGCCGGTCAGCAGCACGCGGGGCTTGCGCAAGGGGCCGTTCATTCGAGGGTGACCGACAGGTCGTAGCCGTGGCGCTTGAGCAGCGCATGGCGGCGGGCCTGATCCAAGTCGCCAGCCACCATCTCGGCCGTCATCTGCTGCACCGTGATCTCGGGCGTCCAGCCGAGCTTAGCCTTGGCCTTGCTCGGATCGCCCAGCAGGGTCTCGACCTCGGTGGGCCGGAAGTAGCGCGGGTCCACACGCAGGATCACGTCGCCCTCCTGGAGCGCCGGCGCCTTGTCGGCATCGGCAATAGCCGCCACGACGGCGATCTCGTCCACGCCCTGCCCCTCGAAGCGCAGTGTCAGGCCCAGTTCGGCCGCGCTCATCTGCACGAACTCGCGCACGCTGTGCTGCACGCCCGTGGCGATCACGAAGTCCTCGGGCTGCTCTTGCTGCAGCATCATCCACTGCATGCGCACATAGTCCTTGGCATGACCCCAGTCGCGCAGCGCGTCCATATTGCCGACATACAGGCAGCTCTCCAGCCCCTGGGCGATATTGCACAGGCCGCGAGTGACCTTGCGCGTCACAAAGGTCTCGCCGCGGCGCGGGCTCTCGTGGTTGAACAGGATGCCGTTGCAGGCATAGATGCCATAGGCCTCGCGGTAGTTCACCGTGATCCAGTAGGCGTACATCTTGGCCACCGCATAAGGGCTGCGCGGATAGAAGGGCGTGGTCTCGCGCTGCGGCACTTCCTGCACCAGACCGTAGAGCTCGCTGGTGCTGGCCTGGTAGAAGCGCGTCTTCTTCTCCAGGCCGAGGATGCGGATCGCCTCCAGCAGGCGCAGCGTGCCCATCGCATCGACATCGGCCGTGTACTCGGGCGACTCGAAACTCACCGCCACATGGCTTTGCGCGCCCAGGTTGTAGATCTCGTCAGGCTGCACTTCCTGCACGATGCGGATCAGGTTGCTGGTGTCACTCAGGTCGCCATAGTGCAGATGGAACTGCGGTGACGGCACATGCGGGTCCTGGAAGATATGGTCGATGCGCGCGGTGTTGAACGACGAGGCGCGGCGCTTGATGCCATGCACCTCATAGCCCTTCTCCAGCAGGAACTCGGCCAGATACGAGCCATCCTGGCCGGTCACGCCAGTGATCAGCGCCACCTTTTTTCTAGTCTCGTGCATCTTCAACTCTCCCGGGATCCTTGCCGCCGCGCGGCCTCACTGTAATTGTGCGGTGGCCTCAGGCGGCCACGGCCCTCACCACATACTGAAGCGGCAGCGCGTCGCGTACCGCAGCGTCAGCGTCGCGGCCCTGCACCAGCGCCATCTGCCGAATCGCCGCCAGGATGGGCTCGCGCCCCGGCTCGTCGAAGATGCGAGGCACGCCCGCCTCGATGCGCAGGCCGGCCTTGGCAAACAGCTCGAACAGCGTCACGCGGGTGAACCAGCGCAGATGCGTGCGGTCCAGCAGGCCCGCGCTCTCATAGCGGAACTCGCCCACTGCCAGCTTGGCCTGCAGGCTCCAATGCTGGGCATTGGGCACGCTGGCGACCACGCAGCCGCCGGGCGGCAGCACCTCGCGGATCTTGCGCAAGACCGCCCAGGGGTCGCGCAGATGTTCCAGCACATCGCCGAACAGCCAGCAATCGCGCGAGGCGTAGTCGCGGTAAAGCGATTCGTCGGCGCCCTCGATGTCCAGCGACGCCATGCCGTCGCAGTAGCGGGCGGCAATCTCGGCGGCCTTGGGGTCCAGCTCCAGCCCCATGTAATGCACCTCGGGGCGCTGGCTCTTCAGCGCAAAGGCCAGTGCGCCGGTGCTGCAGCCCACTTCGAGGATGGCTTTGGCCTGCGGCGGGATTAGAGCCAGCAAGTCCGGGTTGTAGCCCTCGCCCGGACCCTCGGCGGGCATGCGCTTGGCCTGCTTGGCCGCCTGGCGCGCCTGCACCTCGGCCATCCACTCGTCCAGGTGGTAGCCCCCAGTGGCATTGCTGGTGCCCATGCCGATGTGATCGATATAGACCTTGCGCGTGCCCATCAGCACATCGTTGCCAGTCCATTCCAGGTGCTTGAGCAGCGTTGACTGGCTCGCGTCGTGCAGGGCCAGCATCGGCGCCACCATCGGCGCGCCGTGCTTGACCGGCATCGGCCACTTGCGCATGACTTCCACATTGCACAACATGCAAGGCGGATGCAGATAGGGCACGGCACCGTAGGCATAAGGGATGTCGAAACCGTCGCGGTTCACATAGGCCACGCCGCCGGCACCGTAGTCGCCGGGCTGCAGCGCGCGGTCAAGCTCTTCAATGAAGCCCTCGCGCAGCACCACGATGTCGGTGTCCAGGAACAGGACCCGGCCGCTGAGGCCCAGGTTCTGGATCGCCCAGGCCATGCCCGGGCCATGGTGGATGTTGTAGCCCATCGCGTGCAGCTGCACGCCCTCGAAGGCCTCGCAAACATCGCGGATCTGCGGCGCATGCGCCTCGTCAGAGCCGTCGACCACATGCACGGTGTTCGGGTAGAAGCGGCGCAGCGAATCCAGCAGCCCACGCAGCAGCTCGGGCGCGTTATAGGAGACCGTGACGATGGGGATGGCGTGAATGCTCATTCTTGGGCCTCAAGCTTGGGCTCGCGCAGGCGGCTGACAACGGTGGCCGGATTGCCGGCAATCATCGACAGCTCGGGCGCCTCGAAATGCGGAAACACCACCGCGCCGGCTGCGATCACGCAACCGCGCCCGATGCGTGCGCCCTTCAGGATCGTGACCCGCGAGCCGATGAACACATCATCGCCGATCACGACCGGCGCGGGCCTGGGGTCCGGCTGGCGACGCCGCTCAGGCGCCAGGTCATGCGAGTTGCTGTCCATCACATGCAGCTCGGGGCCGATCAGGCAGTTGGCGCCGAAGCTGATGCTGGCGCCTTCGGAGATCAGCACGCAGCGGTTGTTGAACACGCTGCCCGGGCCGATCTCGATCATCGAATCAGGCGTGCGTGCTTCGATATAGCTGGCGCTGTAGCTGCCCGGCGAGCGCGGCACGCCCAGCACGGCGGTGGCCGCCAGGCGGATGCGGCCGGCGCCCTTGAAGTGCGTAGGTGTCAGCAGGTTCAGCAGGCGCTGGCCTTCGCCAAAGACTTCAAGCCGTGCCCGGTCCGAGGCCTGGAAGAAGTACTGCACCAGCAGCATGCGCAGCCACTGGTCCAGCTCGAAGGGGTTGGCAGCCGAGATCGCGGCGCGCAGGCGTTCGAAGCGTTTTTGCAGCATCGCCCCTTCCCTTCGTCAGAAGCCGTGGCGGGCCAGAAAGCCCGCCCAGGCCTGTTCGAACAGCAGACCGGCGTCCGCCTGCCCGGCTGCCATGGCCAGCAACACCGGCGCGAACGGCGCGATGTCGTCCTGGCTGGCGTAGCGCTGCTGCACCGCCAGGCCGATGCCGTGATAGCACTGGCGCGCCAGCGCGTCGTCCAGACGGCCCAGCTTGTGCGCGCCGCGGGCCAAAGCGGCATAGCCCAGGTGCGCGGCCTTCATGTGCTTGCCATTGAGCTGGGCCGAATGGCCTTCGCCGCCGGTGCGGAAGGCGCCCAGGCGCTCTTGTATATAGGCCACCGGTGCGCGCAGCCCCGCAGCCAGGAAAAAGCCCAGATCCCACAGGCCAGCGTAGGACACGCCGGCAAAGTCTGGCTTGAACAGCAGATCGGCATGCTCGCGGCGGAACACACAGTTGGAGAACTCGCCGAACCAGTTCTGGCACAAGGGCACGGTGCTGGCCAGCATGGCGCTGCCGTCCAGGGCCAGCACGCGCTGCGGGCTGTTCCACACCCCAGGCGGGATCGGCATGCCTTCGATGGGCTGCCCCTGCTCGTTGGCCGTCCAGCGCGCGCTGATGCTGCAGCTGAAGGTGCCTTGGGCATGGGCCGAGCGATGGCGCTCGAAGAAGTCCGGATACAGGATGTCGTCGTCCAGCATCAGGTGGGCCAGCTCGGAGCTGCCGTCCCACAGCCGCACCAGGTGCAGGAAATTCTCGTAGGCACCGGCGCGCGGGCCTTGATGGATCTCGATCGGCAGTCGTGCCCGCAGACCGGCCATGGCCGGCGAAGCCAGCAGCTCGCTGAACTCGCCGCCCGGGCTGTCGTCCGACACGATGATGCGCTGGCAAGGCTGGGTCTGCACACGCAGGCCCGTCAGCAAGTCCACCAAATACTTGGTCTTGTAGGCGGGAATCAGGGTGGTGATGTGCATGACAGGTTCCGCCCTCGCCAGTGAGGGCTGTCGCATTAAACCTGCCGGTCTGGAACTGCCATCAAAAAAAGAGCCAAACAAAGCTACAGCTTTTGCGCCCTTTGCCGATAACGCCCGTCCCTAGCATTCAAGGTCCGTGCAGTCCGTGGCGCGGGTGCGTGCTCAAGTTCGCGCCCGCTGGACCGAAAACCGATGGAAGCACGTAGGAGTCCTGCGCGGTGCATGGCATCTCGCATCGACAACTGAACGCCAGGAATGAAGGAAGGGTTCGCGCTGAATCGCGAACACAGAGCCGGTGCCCGCCGAAGGTCGGTGGCACAGGGCCTGTAGAAGACGTCGAAACAAGTCGCCATGCCGAAAGAAAGGCCACGCGACTTGAGAGTCCGGGCAACCGGGCCACCTGCAACGAACACAAGTGAGTTCAACATGGCCTCTCTGATCACCAGCTTTACGACAGACCAAATCGCTGGGCTGTCCACCGCCACCTTGGCCAGGCTGACCACCGAGGATTGGGCGGCGTTCAACTCCGACCAGATCGCGGCACTGTCGACGAAACAGGTGTTCTCGCTGGGAACTTTCGCGATCAACGCGCTACGTTCTGACCAGGTCCGCGCCTTCGAGACCGACGATCTGCGGGCACTGAACACGGCCGCGCTGAGGGCCTTGTCGACCGACAAGCTCGGCGCGCTGACGTCCGATCAGCTGCCCGCCTTCACGACCACGCAGGTGGCGGCCTTCACCAGCACGCAGTTGGGCGGCCTGACGACCGATGACCTGAACGCTTTCAGCAGCGATCAGTTCCGCGCCCTGACCTCGGCTCAGATCAACGCCCTGAAGACGGACCAGCTCAGCAAACTCGAAACCGATGACCTGCGCGCCATCAACACCGCCGCGCTGCGCGCGTTGAGCTCGGACCAGATCGGCGCCCTCAATTCGGACCAGATCGCTGCGCTGACGACGGCCCAGGTCTCCAACCTGACCTCGGCCCAGATCAAGAGCCTGTCGAGCGACGACGTGCAGGCCCTGACCACCGACCAGTTCAAGGTGCTGAGCTCGGCCCAGATCGCCGCCATGGGCACCGATCAGATCGCGAAGATCACGACAGAAGACCTGGCCCAGATCAGCACAGCCGCCTTCCGCGGCCTCAGCTCGGCCCAGCTGGGCGCGCTGAGCACCGACCAGATCGAGTCCCTGAGCACCGCCCAAGTGGCGCAGCTGGGCTCCGCCCAGGTCAAGGGCCTGAACACTGACCAGATCGCCAAGCTGGAAAGCGATGATCTGCGAGCACTGAACACCGCCGCGCTGCGTGCCCTGGGCACCGACCAGCTCGGCGCCTTGAATTCCGACCAGCTGGCAGCGATGACCAGCAACCAGGTCAACGCCCTGACTTCGGCGCAGATCCGCGGTCTCTCCAGCGATGACCTGAACGCCTTCACGACCGAGCAATTCCGCCTGATGAGCTCGGCCCAGATTGCGGCTCTCGGCACCGACCAGCTCAAGACGCTCACCACCGACGACCTGGCCGCGATCTCGACCGCCGGCATCCGCGGCCTGAGCTCCAACCAGCTGGCCGCCTTGACCACCGATGAGGTGCAGGCCCTGGGCACGGCCCAGGTGAATGCGCTGACTTCGGCCCAGACCAAGGGCCTGACGACCGACCAGATCGCCAAGCTCGAAACTGACGATCTGCGCGCGCTGAACACTGCCTCACTGCGTGCGCTGGACACCGATCAGCTGCGCGCACTCGATTCCGACCAGATCGCCGCCCTTACCACCAACCAGGTCAACGCGCTGAGCACCCAGCAGCTGCGCGGCCTGAGCAGCGATGACCTGAATGCGCTGACCACCGACCAGTTCCGCCAGATGGGCTCGGCCCAGATTGCGGCGCTCGGCACCGACCAGATCAAGACCCTGACCACCGAGGATCTGGCCGCCATCTCCACCGCCGGCATCCGCGGCCTGAGCTCCAACCAGCTCGCCGCGCTGACCACCGACGAAGTGGTGGCCCTGGGCACGGCCCAGGTCAATGCACTGGGCTCCGCCCAGGTCAAGGGCCTGTCGTCCGACCAGATCGCCAAGCTGGAAACTGACGATCTGCGCGCGATCAACACCGCCGCGCTGCGCAGCCTGGGCACCGACCAGCTCGGCGCGCTCGGCTCCGACCAGATCGGCGCGCTGACCAGCGCCCAGGTCAACGCGCTGGCATCGGCCCAGCTGCGTGGCCTCTCCAGCGACGACCTGAACGCTTTCACGACCGAGCAGTTCCGCCTGATGAGCTCCGCCCAGATCGCGGCGCTCGGCACCGACCAGCTCAAGACCCTCGTCAGCGATGACCTGGCCGCCATCTCCACCGCCGGCTTGCGTGGTCTGAGCTCCAACCAGCTGGCCGCACTCACCACCGATCAGGTGCAGGCACTGGGCACGGCCCAGGTCAACTCGCTGGGCTCAGCCCAGACCAGGGGCCTGACGACCGACCAGATCGCCAAGCTGGAAACTGACGACCTGCGCGCGCTCAACACGGCCGCGCTGACGCGCACTTGGACAGCGATCAGCTGCGTGCGCTGGACTCGGACCAGATCGCCGCCCTCAGCAGCAGCCAGGTCAATGCGCTGAGCTCGGCCCAGATCAAGGGTCTGTCCAGCGATGACCTGAACGCCT
>JACDQM010000110.1 GCA_015657635.1 Roseateles sp. | reverse complement strand
CGGTGCCGGGGAAACGCTGCAGGAACTGCGTCCAGCCACTCCACCGATTCGGCGTCCAGGTGGTTGGTCGGCTCGTCCAGCAGCAGCCATGTCGGGCTTGGACAGCAGCAGGCGGCACAGCGCCACACGGCGCTTTTCACCACCGGAGAGATGCTCGATCTTGGCGTCCCAGGGCGGCAGGTTCAGTGCGTCGGCGGCCAGTTCCAGCTGCAGATCGGTGTTCTCGCTGCCGGCGGCGGCGATGATGGCTTCCAGCTCGCCCTGCTCGGCGGCCAGCGCGTCGAAGTCGGCATCCGGCTCGGCATAGGCGGCATAGACCTCGTCCAGACGCTTCTTGGCAGCCAGCACGCCGCCGATGCCTTCCTCGACGGCTTCGCGCACGGTCTGCTCGGGGTTGAGCTTGGGCTCCTGCTCCAGATAGCCGATCTTGATGCCCGGCATCGGGATCGCTTCGCCCTCGAACTCCTTGTCCACACCCGCCATGATCTTCAGGATGGTGGACTTGCCGGAACCGTTCAGACCCAGCACGCCGATCTTGGCGCCCGGGAAGAAGGACAGCGAGATGTCCTTCAGGATGTGTCGCTTGGGGGGAACCGTCTTGTTGACACGGTTCATCGAAAAAACATATTGCGCCATGGCGGGCTTCTTCCTGGGGGAGTTTGCTGAGTTCTGCAGGGCTGCGGGTGGCTGGCACCCGGCGCATCTCGCGCGAGAGCGAGCGAGACGCGAACCGCCGCATTGTCGCAGCTTCGGCTGCAGCCGTGACGGCCGCGGGCGTGTCCGCGCAAGCGGCGACACAGGGGGCGGGGCTATAATCAAGCCAACGCTGCGGACTACCAGTCTTCCGCAGCGTTATTTTTTGAGCTCAAGCACGCTCCTATCGCAGGACCGAAGACTGGCGTTGTCTACCCGGCAGCGCGGCCTCGCACCCAGGGCACCGTGCTCTACAAGCAGTCAATGAGTTTTGAATCTCTGGGCCTGGCCGCCCCCCTTCTCAAGGCCATCGCCGACGCCGGTTACACCACGCCGACCCCCATCCAATCCCAAGCCATCCCTGCGGTTCTCAAAGGCGGCGACCTGCTCGCCGGCGCGCAGACTGGCACCGGCAAGACCGCCGGTTTCACGCTGCCCTTGCTGCAGCGCCTGTCCGAAGGCCAGCCGGTGCGCAATGCGCGCGGCAAGGCCATGGTGCGTGCGCTCGTTCTGACCCCCACCCGCGAACTCGCCGCCCAGGTCGAGGAAAGCGTCAAGACCTATGGCAAGTACCTGCCGCTCACCAGCATGGTGATGTTCGGTGGTGTCGGCATGCAGCCGCAGGTCAACCGCCTGCGCGACGGCGTCGACATCCTGGTGGCCACGCCCGGCCGCCTGCTGGATCACCACCAGCAAGGCACGCTGGACCTGTCCAAGGTCCAGATCCTGGTGCTGGACGAAGCCGACCGCATGCTGGACATGGGCTTCATCCATGACATCAAGAAGGTGCTGGCCGTGCTGCCGCAGAAGAAGCAGAGCCTGCTCTTCAGCGCCACTTTCAGCGACGACATCAAGACCCTGGCCGACCGCCTGCTGAACCAGCCCGCGCTGATCGAAGTGGCGCGCCGCAACCAGACCAATGACGCGATCGCACAGAAGGTCCACCCGGTCGGCCGCGAGCGCAAGAAGGAGCTGCTGGCCCACCTGATCAAGTCGGGTGACTGGCACCAGGTGCTGGTGTTCACGCGCATGAAGCATGGCGCCAACCGCCTGACCGACTACCTGAACGACCAGGGCATCAGCGCCATGGCGATTCACGGCAACAAGAGCCAGGGTGCCCGCACCAAGGCACTGGCCGAGTTCAAGAGCGGCGAACTGGCCGTGCTGGTGGCCACCGACATCGCGGCGCGCGGCATCGACATCGACCAGCTGCCGCACGTCGTCAACTTCGAGCTGCCCAACGTGCCCGAGGACTATGTGCACCGCATCGGCCGCACCGGCCGCGCAGGCGCCCAGGGCGAGGCGGTGTCGCTGGTCTGTGTGGACGAGAACGGCTTCCTGCGCGAGATCGAGAAGCTGATCAAGCGCGAGATCCCCAAGGAGATCGTGCCCGGCTTCGCACCCGATCCGAACGAGAAGCCCGAGCCCATCGTGCTGGGCCGCATGGTGCTCAACACCAATGGCAGCCGCGGCCGCGCACCAGGTGGTGGTGGCGGTGGTGGCGGTCGCGGCGGTCGCCCAGGCGGCGGCGGTGGCGGCGGTCGTCCGGGTGCCAGCAGCGGTGGCCGTCCCGGCCAGGGCAGCGGGCGCCCGCAAGGCGCCGGCGGTCAAGGTGCAGGACAAGGCCGTCCGCAGGCCAAGCCGCAAGGTGGTGGCGGCGGCGGCGGTGGCCAGCCGCGCCCGGCAGCAGCGGGCAATGCACCGCGCCGTGACGGCAGCGCCCCGCGCCACAACAACGGCCCGCGCCTGACCCAACCCAAGCGCTGAAGAAGGACAAGGCAGCGGCAGCGCTGCTCTGAGCACCCAAGGCCCGGCCATCGCCGGGCCTTGTTCATTTCTGCCTTAGCATGCCGCATGCGTGAGAACACCTCGACCGTCTGGCTGGCTGGCGCCACCGGCCTGATTGGCCGTGCCCTGACCGCCCAGCTGCTGGCCCAGCGCGGCACACAGCTTCATCTGCTGCTGCGCCGCCGCGCGCCTGCCGAGCTGCCTGCATCTGAGCGCCTTCACACCCACCTGATCGATTTCAGCCGGGCTGACCTGGGCGGCGATGCGCTACCAGCACCGACGCAGGTCTTCATCGCACTGGGCAGCACCATGGCGCAGGCCGGTTCGCAGCAGGCCTTTCGCGCCGTCGATTTCGACGCGGTGCTGAATGTCGCCCGTGCTGCCAAGGCCGCCGGGGCCAGGTCTTGCGCCGTGGTCTCGGCACTGGGCGCCGATGCGCAATCCAAGGTCTTCTACAACCGCGTCAAGGGCGAGGCAGAACAGGCGCTGCGCGAACTCGGTTTCGAGCGCCTGGTGCTGGCGCGTCCTTCACTGCTCAGCGGCGACCGTGCCGCGCTCGGGCAGCCGAGCCGCCCCGGTGAAGCCTGGGCACTGCGGCTGACCGCGCCGCTGTCAGCGCTGATCCCAGCGCGCTGGCGGCCCATCGCCGCGGATCGCGTGGCCCGCGCCATGCGTCTTGCCATGGCTCAAGCCGATGGCAGGGTCTGCGTGCTCGAATCGGCGCAAATGCAAACCCTCGGAGCCCCATGAAACTCACCTTCCTCGGCGCCGCCGATGCCGTCACCGGCTCGCGCCATCTGCTCGACATCGGCCAGCAACGCCTGCTGCTGGATTGCGGCCTGTTCCAGGGCTACAAGGTGCTGCGCGAGCGCAACTGGGCCGGCCTGGGCGTGCCGCCGCAAAGCATCGACGCGGTGCTGCTGTCGCACGCGCACCTGGACCACAGCGGCTACATCCCGGCCCTGGTCGGCCACGGCTTCAAGGGCCAGATCTTCTCGACGCCGGCCACCCGCGCGCTGTGCGAGGTGCTGTTGCTGGACAGCGCCAAGCTGCAGGAGGAGGACGCCAAGCGGGCCAACCGCTTCCACACCTCGCGCCACGAGACCGCGCTGCCGCTCTACAGCAGCCGCGATGCCAAGAAGGCGCTGGCGCATTTCGTCGGCCTGCCCCGCGATGGTCGGCTGAAGCTGGCCAAGACCGAGATCCGCTTCACGCCGGTCGGCCATCTGCTGGGTGCCAGCGCCATCAGCGTGACGGCTGAAGGCAAGACGTTGGTGTTCTCCGGCGATGTCGGCCGCGACAACGATCTGCTGATGCCAGCGCCGCAGCAGGTCGACAGCGCAGACGTGCTGCTGATCGAGTCGACCTATGGCAACCGCCTGCACCCTGCCGAGGACGTGCAGGCGCGCCTCGGCCAGATCATCCGCAACACCATCCGGCGCGGCGGCAGCGTGCTGCTGCCCAGCTTCGCGGTCGGCCGGGCCCAGGCCCTGCTGCTGGTGCTGCAGCGCCTGAAAGCAGCCGGCGAACTGCCGCAGGATCTGCCCATCATCCTGGACAGCCCGATGGCTACCCAGGCCACCGACATCATCGTCAAGTACCAGAAGCTGCTGCGCATCAGCCTGCGCGAAGCCGCCACGCTGTGCCAGGACGTGCAGCTGATCAGCAAGCCGGCCGACTCGCTGAAGGCCGCCAACCGCGTGATGACGCGGCCCTCGGTGATCATCTCCGCCAGCGGCATGGCCACCGGCGGTCGGGTGCTGAACTATCTGAAAACGCTGGCGCCAGGCGCGCGCAACCACATCGTGTTCCCCGGCTTCCAGGTCGGCGGCAGCCGCGGCGCCAAGATCATTGCTGGCGCGCGCGAGGTCAAGATGCACGGCGCCTATGTGCCGGTCAATGCCGAGGTCAGCCATCTGGAAGGCTTCTCCGGCCATGCCGACGCCGATGGCCTGATGGCCTGGTTGCGCGGCTTCCGCAAGGCACCTGAACAGGTCTTCGTCGTGCATGGCGAGCCCGAGGCCAGCGATGCGCTGCGCTGCCGCATCCAGGACGAGCTGGGCTGGCGCGTGCGCGTGCCTCAGCATGGGGAGTGCGTCGCGCTGTGAGCGGCCTGAGCAGCGCCTTCGGCGTTTCCGGCGAACTGGTGACCGGGCTCCTGGCGGCACTCGGCAGCGGCCTGCTGATCGGCCTGGAGCGCGAGCGCCACAAAGGCCGTGGCCAGTTCCGCGAGCCGGCCGGCCTGCGCACCTTCACGCTGGCCGCGCTGGCCGGCGCGCTGGCACAGAGCCTGGCGGCACCCGGCCTGGTGGCCGTCGGCGCGCTAGCCGTCACCGCGCTGGCTGCCATCGCCTATGCGCGCAGCAGCCGCCGCGATCCGGGCCTGACCACCGAGATCGCGCTGCTGGTGACCTATCTGATCGGCGTGCTGTGCATCCAGGCGCCGCTGCTGGGGGCGCCGGCTGCGGTGGTGATGACCGCGCTGCTGGCGGCGCGCAGCCGGCTGCACCGCTTCGCCACCTCGGTGCTGCGCGAGGAAGAGCTGCACGACGGCCTGCTGCTGGGCGCCCTGGCGCTGGTGGTGCTGCCGCTGATGCCCACTGAGCCGCTGCCCTGGCTGGCCGGCATGAAGGCGCATTCGCTGATGGGCCTGATGCTGCTGCTGCTGGCGCTGCAGGCCGTGGGCCATGCAGCCTTGCGGGTGGCCGGGCCGCAGGCCGGTCTGGCGCTATCGGGCCTGCTGTCGGGCCTGGTCTCCAGCACCGCGACGATTGCAGCCATGGGCACGCGCTCGCGCGCCGAGCCGCAGCTGCGCCTGGCCTGCACCGCGGGCGCCGTGATGTCGACCGCCGCCACCTGGCTGCAGGCGCAGGCGATGCTGCTGGCGCTGGCGCCGCAGGCGGCGATGGCCGCGCTGCCGGTGACCGGCCTGGGCATCGTGCTCGCTGGCGGCTTGGGCCTGCTGCTGGCGCACCAGTCCCGGCGGAGGGAGGGCTCGCAGACCTCGATCGGCTCGGCCGACGGCGAACGGCGCGGCCCGCTGCGGCTGCGCGAAGCGCTGATCCTGGCGCTGATGCTCAGCGCCGTGACCATCGCGGTGAGCTGGGCACGCGAGCATTTCGGCGCTTCGGGCCTCTATGGCGCGGTGGCGATCGCCTCCTTTGCCGACGCCCATTCACCCATCGCCTCGCTGGCTGGCCTGCAGGCCTCGGGGCAGATCAGCCGCGGCCAGGTGCTGGTCGGCATGCTGCTGGCGATCGGCTGCAACAGCCTGACTCGCGGACTCACCGCCTGGCTGTCGGGCGGCTGGGCCTTCGCGCGCCTGGTGATTCCCACGCTGCTGCTGCCCTTGCTTCTGTGCGGCGGGCTGACCTGGCTGCTGGCCACGCTGCAGGCATGAAGACCCGGCCCATCCGCAGCGCGCCGGTCGATGCCGGCAGCGCACGGCCGGTGCCGGCCGACGCGCTAGAACAAGCTCACCATGTCTGCCTGACGGGCAATGGCCTGCCGCAGCGTTGGCGCGGCCGGCCGCGCTTCGCGATGCTGCAAACCGGCTTCGGCCTGGGCCACGCCTTTCTGGCCACCTGGGCGGCCTGGCGG
>JACDQM010000009.1 GCA_015657635.1 Roseateles sp. | reverse complement strand
GGGCTTCGAAGAAGGGATCCTCATGAGCTTCGAGCAATGCTGGAAACGCGTCGAAAGCTTTGAAGCCTTCAAGCTGCCGTGCACGATCAAGAATCATGAACTCGATGAAGGCCCAGGCCAGAGCTTTGCGTGACGAATCGGCACGTCGTGGCAGCGCATAGAAGGCGCCTCCGTAGGCTGCCGTAGATCCAGCCGGCAATGAAGCCGCACGCCAGAGCCCTCGGGTCGCGGGCGCGACAAAGCTGTTCATCTGCCCGACCAACCAGGCCCCGGAAAGCTCGGTCGCCAATTGGCCTCGTTTCAGGCCCTCGGCCCATTCGTTGGACCACGCACGCACACGCGCATCGAGGCCGTGGCGGCGGATGGCGAGCGCCGTCTCGAACGCACGTCGGAAGCGTTCACTTTCAACGAGCACGCGATCGTCGGCATCAAAATAGAGCCCCTCGCCGGGTGCCAGCCCACTGCGGATCATGATGTCACTCACCTGCTGCGCATGACCGACCAGGTAAGCGCCGGTCTTCGCCTTGATACGCACGCCTGCCTCGACATAGCCTTGCCAAGAGAGCGTCAGCTCGGCGGTCGAGACGCCCGCACGTGCCAGCACGTCCTGGCGGCATAGCATGCAGCCAGGGCCGATATCGGAAGGCATCGCCACGACCGCGCCGCTGCGCGCAATCGCCTGATCGTAGGCATAAGGAACCAGTCGCGGCCGATGTCGATGGATCGCATAGGGCGGCCGACTCAAATCCTCGAGTCCGCGTCCGTGCGCAAAGCGGCCGACATAGCTGGATTCGAGCGCCATGACGTCGGGCAATGCGACACCGGTCGTCAAGGCTGTCGACATCAGGGTGTGGTGGTCCGCGTACTGACGACTGAGAACCTGGACGTCAACGTTCGGATGGAGCGCCTTCCATGCAGGCAGCGCCGCATGCACGATCTTGTCGATCAGTGGAAAGGCGGCGATGGTCAGCGTCTGGCGCGGCGCAGCGGCGACTGGCAAGCCCAGCGTGGGCATGCCAGCAGCCAGCAGCGCACGTCGCGACAGCGTCATATCGAGCCCGTGCCTGCTGCCTGATCAGCCAGACTTGGCCGCGCAGTAGCGCTCGATGAAGTCGGCGTGCCCCGGCAAGGCAGCTGCACAGCGGGAGACCACGTCCTTCACGTTGTCGAGGAAGGCCTGCACCTCATCTTCGGGCAGCAGGTCGGCGAATGGGTGATAGGCGCGCGGCTCCAACCCTTGGCCGACCATCACCTGCAACCAGCTGTTCTCGACGAACAACTCGGCGCCATCGCGAAACACGCGGCCGTTGCTCTGAAAAAGGGCCATGCGGCGCTGCAGGCTGGCCGGAACCTGCATCTCGCGGCAGTGGGACCAGAAAGCCGAGTCGTCACGTGTCGTCAGCTTGTAGTGAAGGATCAAGAAATCGCGGATCTTCTCGAACTCAAGCGCAGTGAGCTCGTTGTAGCTGTCGATATCGCTGTCATCAAATCCCGCCCGCGGGAAGAAATCCAGGATGCGGGCGATCGCCATGTGGATCAGATGGATGCTCGTCGATTCCAGCGGTTCCAGAAAGCCGCTCGAGAGTCCGACGCCCACGCAGTTCTTGATCCAGAAGCGTTTCGCGCGGCCGGTGCGGAAGGAGAGATGTCGCGGTTCGGCCAGTTGAGCCCCATCGAGATTGCCCAGCAGGATGCGCTCGGCTTCCTCCTTGTCCATGAAGCGGCTGCTGTAGACATGTCCGTTTCCGATCCTGTGCTGCAGGGGGATGCGCCACTGCCAGCCTGCAGCATGGGCGGTCGAGCGGGTGTAAGGCGTCAGCGGCTGGACCGAAGCGCAAGGCACGGCGATCGCCCGATCGCAAGGCAGCCAGTGAGACCAATCCTCATAGCCGGCCTCCAGCGCTTGCTGCAGCAGCAGGCCCCGCATACCGGAGCAATCAATGAAGAAATCGCCAGCGATGCGCGTGCCATCCTCCAGCACGACAGCCGCGATGTGGCCCGCGCGGTCGCCGTCTGCTGTCTGCTCAACCTGTGCGATCCTGCCTTCGATGCGCTGAACACCCCGCTGCTCGGAAAAACTGCGCAGGTAGCGGGCATACAGCCCGGCGTCGAAATGGTAGGCATGGGCCAGATCAGCCAGGGGAGAGCCTGGCATATCAGGCCGCCCATGGGCAAACCGAGCCTGCTCGGCTGCAACCACGTTGAGCGAGTAGGCACCGAGTGGCGCAGCATGGCCTGCCTTGCGCTGCCGCAGCCAGAAGTGATGGAAGGGCAAGGCACCCGTGCGCTGCCCCGTCGTGCCGAAACCGTGGATATAGCGGTCGCCGACAGCACCCCAGTTGACGAATTCGATGCCGAGCTTGAAGGTGGCGCGCGTGGCGCGCATGAACTCGTCTTCTGGGATGCCGACCGCGCGATTGAACTCAATGATGTTCGGAATCGTTGCCTCACCGACACCAATGATGCCGATCTCATCGGATTCGACGAGCCGGATGCTGCCGCCCGCCCCCAGACTCCTGGCCAGGGTTTGGGCGAAGGCCGCAGCCGTCATCCAGCCGGCGGTGCCGCCGCCGACGATGACGATGTCGCGGATTGGTGCGCTGAGGCTCATGACTCAGAACCTGTAGTTGGCGCCGATCAGGGTTTGACGACCGAAGTAGCGAATGTAGTTCGGCATCAGCTGGCTGGCGTCAGGTGCATTGGCTCCAACACTCTTGAAGTTCATCGTCGGCTTGTCAAGCAAGTTGCTGACCTGAAGCAGCAGTGACAGCCCCTTCAGCGAGCCCTGGTCGAAGGCATACCCAAGCTGCGCATCCACCACCTTGTCGGCCGCGTACTGCAAGGTGGTCGTGTTGAAGTAGATGTCGCGCGTTGTGGCGGTGAATGGCGAGCGATAGCGCTGGCTCACCCGGGCCGACAAACCATGGTTCTCGTAATACACGGTCAAGCTGTTCGAGCGGCCCGACATGCCATTCAGCGGCACGGTCTTGTCCAACTGCCCGGGCAACTGCTCGAGGATGGAGCTGCGGAGCTTGGAGCCGCTCACAATCATGCCAAAGCCATCAAGTGCCGGGTGCAACAAGCCAGCCTCGATGGCAGCGGCAAACTCCAGACCTTCAACCTTGCCACCACCCAGATTAACCGGCTGAATCAGCGGCCCGAACTGCTTGGGCGTCACGCCAGGCGGAACATTGGAAGGCAGCGGCACCTTGGAGTTGTCGATCTGCGACTGCTGGTTCTGGATATAGCTGAGCAGGTTCTTGCGGAAGGCGGCCATCGACACGTAGCTGCGCTTGCCGAAGTAGCGCTCGATCGACAGGTCGATACCAGCGGCACGCCAGGGCTTCAGTGCGGGGTTGCCGGCATAGGTCGGCGTCCAGTTGCCAGCATTGGGCGTGCCCGCCTGGTCTTGCACGACATCCGGCGTACTCTGGCCGGCACGCATCTCGTTGATGCCAGGACGCACGATGGTGGTCGCGAGTCCGAATCGCGCCATCCAGTTGTTCCTGAAGTCAGCCACAAGATTGATGCTTGGCAGATAGTCCGTGTAGCTCGCACTACCGGAGAGCTTGCGCAGCAGGCTGGGGTCCGGGAAGTCCTCGTTGCGACCGAGATAGGCCCAACCTTCCGAGCTCTGTTGCGCATGGACGACCTGCAGGCCGAGATTGCCCCGCAGCGCCACCCCCATGATTTCGCTGTCGATGTCCAGCTTGCCGTAGGCAGTGCTGATCGTCTCGTCAACACCTGAGACATTGCCCGCCCACTTCTGGAACTGTCCCTGCTCCAGCGTCACTGCGCCGCTGGCGACCAGCGCCGGCACATCGACCCTGAGCAACTGCGGAATACCAGCCCAGCTCATATCAAAGGGCGCGCCGACAATGCCGCTTGGAATCGTCCGGATGAAGGCCCCTTGCGCATCCTTCTTCATCAGGATGCGGTCCTCATTGCGCGCCACGTCCTTGCCACGCTGCGTCACATTGATGCCCAGCGAAGCGTTGCTGAAGAATCCATCGAGCTCGCGCATGATCGTGAAGCGCGCACTCTTGATCTCGTCCTTGACCGCCGGTGATCGGATCGCACCAATCCAGGCATCATTACCCACCCAGTCCATACCCTGCACATCCCCAAAGGCCATCTGACCTGGGTTGGCAAGGAAGCCTGGTGTCGTTGGCGTGAAGGTCTGAGCTGCACCAGGCTTGGTTGGCACATTCCAACGGAAGCCGCCATAGAGCCAGCGCCCATTGGCACGGTCATAGGGCCCCCCATAGGCCTCGACATAGCGTTCGTCGCGGTCGTCGCGCGAGTAGCTGAGATCAGCTTCGCCCTTCCAGCGCTCCGCGAGCTTCATCTTGGTGTTCCAACCGATCGCGAAGATGTCGTCCGTGCGACGCGTGTCGGTATTGCCGACGTTCGTGACGAGTTGCGAGATGCTGGCGCTCGTGGCGTAGGTGTTGTTGCCGATCTGCGTTATCCCAACATTGCTCATCGTGGGCGCAATGCCAGCACTCCAGTTGCCGAACAGGCTCTGCGCGAACTTTCCACCAACCTCATGCGTCTTGAATTTCGAGAAGTACAGATCCACCATGCTGTGCAGCGCATCGTTGGGCTTGTACTCGACGGTCGCCATGAGCCCGTCACGCACGTTCTTCTTGGTCGAGCCCTGTGCCGTCCAGAACATCGGCAGCATCGCTTGGCCGCTCCCGACCTTCGATGGCGTGTTGCCGGACAGCGGGAGGCCAAACGGCGTGAAATCACTGAACTCAACGAGCTCGGTTTGCTTGACTTGGCTGGGCGCATCAAGGCGCGCAAAACCAACCGCAATGCCAAGTGTCTTGTTGAAGAGCTGGTCAACATAGGAAGCACTGAGGCGCATGCCGGTCGCCCCAGTAACGCCATCCACCAGATTGCCGTTGGAGTTGTTCTCAGCGCGAGCGTTGAACACGAACTGGCGACCGGAGAGCGACAGCGGGCGCAGGCTGCGGATATCGACCGTGCCGGACAGCGCCTGGCCCATCAGGGACGCATCGGGTGTCTTGTAGACCACAGCGGCCCCCACCAGTTCCGCAGGGAACTGGTCGAACTCGACTGCACGGCTGTCGCCAGAGCTGACGAACTCACGTCCATTGAGCAGGACCGTGGAGAACTCTGGAGACAGGCCACGGATGGAGATCTTGTCGACACGTCCATCAGCACCACGCTGGCCCGTCAGGCCAGGCAGCCGAGCCAGCGACTCGGCGATGCTTGCGTCCGGCAGCTTGCCAATTTCCTCTGCTGTGACTGATTCGATGATCGAGTCGGAACCGCGCTTCAGCGCCACCGACGTCTCGAGGCTGCGCCGGATGCCGGTGACGACAACACTGTCCAACTGTCTGACGGCCTGCTGTGCCTCTGCGGCGCTGGCCAGAGCAAGAAAGGTACAAGCCGCGGCGACCGGGCTGAATCGGAATGAGAGTGAGCGCTCAGCGCGCGGCGCGCGGCCCGAAGTCGAGGATGGCATGACTTGTCTCCAGTCTGTGTTCGGGGCTCGGTCCGCCAACAGGGCAATCCTGTCGCTGCCTCACCCCTTTTGTGAAAGCGCTTTCATGATCTGCGATGCAGGTCTGGCGTGTCAACTGCTGGCTAACCCTAGGTTGAACTGCAATCCGGCGCCGACGGCAGAGTGAGCCAGGTCGCGATCGACCTGGCCGGCAGCGTCGCTAGGGCTTGGCAGCCGTCGATCGCCATCACGAAGCGCAGTGCCTTCTCCGTACGGTTCAAGACGACGATAGCGAGCCCGCCATCCGGGTTGATGAATGCGGTGGTTTCCAGCTCGTCGCGCGTCGCAGCACACAGCACGCGTTGTGCACCGGGCGCGATGAAGCGCGCGAAATGCCCGAGGTAGTAGAAGGAGCTCTGTCGCTCCAGTTCGCCGTCGACTGCCAGCACGGGCGCACTGCAGAAGTTGCCCACATGATTGGGGCCGCCCTCTGCGTCGAGCAAGAGGTTCCAATCGATCCAGCCGGATGTCCATCGGTTGAGGTCATTGATGATGCTGCGTGCATAGCGTTCACCCAGCAGCCACGATCCTCGATGCGGGCCGCCCTCCTGACAGCCCTCGGTGAAAAGCAGCCCCTTGTCTGGCCATGCATCGTGCAGCAGGCGCACGTTGTCAAAGCAGTCATCGCCGTACCAGTGAAAGCCGCAACCCCAGACATAGTCCTTGGCCAGTGGGTCGGCATAGACAGTGCTGGCCCGCTCGACCATCTGGTCGCGGTTGTGATCCCAGACAATGATCCGGACATGCCCAAGCCCGGCGGCACGGAGTGTCGGGCCGAGATGGTCGCGCACGAAGTCCCGCTCCTCGGCTGCCGTCCAAAGGCATGAGTCCCAGCGTTGCGCCGCTTCGGGCTCGTTCTGCACGGTGATTCCCCAGATGGGCACTCCCTCTGCGGCATAGGCTTCAATGAATCGCACATAGCAACGGGCCCAGGCTGCGCGGTACTCGGGCAGCAAACGACCGCCCCCGTTCATGGCTCCATTGCTCTTCATCCAAGCTGGCGGGCTCCAGGGCGATGCCAGCAGTTTCAGCTCGCGGCCGCGGCCCGCTGCAACGGCCTGCGCGGCCTTCACCATCGGCAACAAGCAGGCACGGTCGCGCTCAATCGAGAAGCTGGAGAGTTCGATATCGCCTGGCGCTTCCACATGCGCATAGTTGCCCAGGGAGAAGTCGCAACTGTTCATGTGCAGCCGGCAAAGCAGATAGCCCTGCCCTTCTTGAGGATCGAAGTGATCGCTAAGAAAGCGATCGCGCTGCGGGGGCGCCAATGCACGCCAGGTGACGGCGGCCGATTCGGTGAACGCCCCACCAAAGCCCTCAAGGGTCTGGAAGCGCCGCGTTGAGTCGACAAACACGCGCGGCAGGCCTGGCGTCGACAGGCCCTCATCAGTGCCAAGCGTCGCAGCGAGCTCCAGTGGCGTCTGCGCCGTCAGGCGGGCACCAGTGTCGCGGGCGGTAAGGAAGCTGTGTAGGAGTTTTTTCATCAGGACTGTGTCGCTAGCAGACTCGTTGCGCAGGGGGGGGATGCAGCCGGCGCTTGCTTTATGAAGCGCTTTCAATAGTATTGCAGAAGCCCTCAAACCTATCCAGCGCCCCATGAACACCAACTCCGAGTCGACGACCTATCCGCGCTTGCTTGGCGACATCGGCGGCACCAACGCGCGCTTGGCTTGGGCGCGTGCGGCCGGCGAACCGCTGAGCGACATAGCCAACTACCGCTGTGCCGACCATGCTTCCCTCGGTGCCGCCATCAGCCGCTACTTGCAGGACCACAGGAAGCAGGCGCCTCGCGCCTGCGCACTTGGAATCGCCAACCCCATCACCGGCGACGAAGTCCGCATGACGAATCACCACTGGTCCTTCTCGATCTCAAAGCTGAAGGACGAACTCGACGTCGCCCGTCTGGCGGTCGTCAATGACTTCACCGCGTTGGCCCTGTCGCTGCCTGCGCTTGGCGTGGCGGACTTGCATCAGCTTGGTGGCGGAGGCGGAGTAGAAGACGAACCGCTCGCCGTTCTTGGCGCCGGCACGGGCTTGGGCGTTTCGGGCCTGCTGCGTCTGCCGGGCGGGGCAAGCAAGGCCGTTGCTGGCGAAGGGGGGCACGCGAGCCTGGCGGCCATCAGTGATGAGGAAGCCGCCGTCATTGCCAGGCTGCGCTTGCGCTTCGGCCATGTCTCTGCTGAGCGGGTGCTCTCGGGGCCAGGTCTCGTCAATCTCTACGGCGCACTGTGCGCCATCGAGGGATTGACGATCGCGGATCCGACGCCAGCGCAGGTGATCGAGCGCGCGCACGCCGGCTCTGACTCGATTGCACAGCGTGCCGTGCTGATGTTTTGCAGCTTTCTGGGTAGCGTGGCCGGAAACCTGGCGCTGACACTCGGCGCGCGAGGCGGTGTCTACATCGGCGGCGGCATCGCACCGAGGCTGATCTCAGTCCTCGAGACATCTCTGTTCCGTAGCCGTTTCGAGGACAAGGGGCGCTTCAGGGACTACCTCGCACCGATCCCGGTCTTCGTGATCCGCGCCGACGTTTCCCCAGCGCTTGTCGGTGCGTCGAGAGCGCTCGACCTTGAGGCAGCTGAGCAGGGCTGACCCGCAAACTTGAACCGCTAGAAGCCATCTCGGCACCCTGAACTGCGGCGTGCGAGAGCGTTTTGCAGCTTCGAAGACCGCCGGGCCAGCGAAAGGCACGGCCTTGCCCTGGCTCTTGTCGAGGTCTGGAAACCCAGCCACATGCCGGCACCGCCGCTGATCGCTGACGGCGCGGCGGCCGGCGCAGGTCTGATGAGAGGCGCCTCAGTCCCTGCCATCAAGCCATCGACAGTCTTTGCGCGTGGCGGCTGCCGATCCACTCCAGCTCGGCCAGTCCGAACACGAACGCGGCCTGCAGCAATACCCAGAACATGCCCAGCGTGGTGAGCGGCAGGCCAGCGCCCCAGACCGTCCACATGCTGGCGGCCACCCAGAGGAAGTTCCCCGCCACGAGCAGGCGCACACCTGCTACCGGGGGCTGGGCGTGCGCCGCCAACACAGCCGACAGCGTCACGGCGCCGCACACGATCAGGCCCGACACCTGTAGCCAGACCAGTGGCAGGCCCAGCCCATCGGACAGCTGCTGAGGAAAGACGAAGTGGGCGATGGCCATGCCCAGGCCGCTGGCGGCGTCCAGCCACAGCACCCGACGCAAGGCAGAAACAGACAGCTTCAACATGGTGAGCTCCTTGAAGGGATTGAGAGAGGGAGAGAAGGGGTTGGATTCATGGATGCGCATGCTCGGCCGGCACTCGCACCGGGTCCATGACCCCGCAGGTCATGGCGCGTCGGCGCGCCCGCTCTAACATCTGCCCATGCACGCAGCCCCCGCCCTCGCCTCTCGCCCGCCGCCCCGCGCCAGCGTCGGCGAGCACCTGCGCCACTGGCGCCAGTTGCGCCGGCTGAGCCAACTCGACCTGGCCGCTGAGGCTGACATGTCGACCCGGCACCTGAGCTGCGTGGAGAACGGCAAGGCCAGCCCCAGCCGCGAGTTGGTGCTCAGGCTGTGCGAGCGGCTGGCCGTGCCGCTGCGCGAGCGCAATGCCTGGCTTGTCGCGGCCGGCTTCGCGCCCATGTACCGGCAACACGCCATGGATGACCCCAGCATGCAGGCCGCCCGCCGCGCTGTGCAGCACATCCTGGACAGCCACGAACCTTGGCCGGCCGTCGCCTTCGACCGCCACTGGAACCTCGTCCTGTCCAACCGCATGGTCGCGCCACTGCTGGCCGGTGTGGCGCCCGAGCTGCTGCAAGGCCACGTCAACCTGCTGCGCATCAGCCTGCACCCTGGCGGCCTGGCACCGCGCATCGTCAATCTCAACCAATGGCGCGAACACCTGTTTGAGCGCCTGCGACAACAAATCCAGCAGACCGGTGACGAGGGATTGGCTGATCTGCTCACCGAACTGATGGCCTACCCAGCCCAGTCCGCCCACAGCGCTCAGCGCCTGGACGGCGAACATCCCGGTGTGCTGATGCCCTTCCTCTACCAGTCGCCCGCTGGCCTGCTGCACCTGATCAGCACCACCACCGTGTTCGGCTCACCGGTGGACATCACCCTGCAGGAGCTGGCGCTCGAAACCTTCTTTCCTGGCAACGACGACACCTCGACGGCCCTGAGACAGCTGGCTCAGAGCATCGGCGTCCAAGAAGGCTGAAGCCTGCATCCAAGGACGGCAGGCGCAAGCCTCTCGCCCCACACCACAAAGCGCCGGACAGTCTGCCGTCCGGGGCTTGGGTCTTGCAGCGCGGGTGTGACCGGACCGAGTTCGGCCGCCAACGCTGTCGCCGGGGTCGGCGCAAAGTCGTCGCTGGATGCACAGCGCAGGGTCTGGGCTATTCCAGCGACAGCAACCACCGCACGCCAGCCTCAGGCACAGCAGCTGGCCTTCGCGTGGCCGACAGACGGTGCGCTGCTATCGCCGCAGCCACCGGTGGGCTTCATCGCCTTGTCTGGCGCGCAGCGGGCGGACTTGTCCTTCAGCGCCGGACCGCCGCAGCAGGCTGCCTCGGCAGGCAAAGCGAAGTCGGTCGAACAGACCCCCGTCTCCGGCAGCTCCAGCTGCACCTCGTCCGCAGCTGCCAGGTCACCGGCCAGAACGGCCACCACCGAACGCGCCTGCTCGTAGCCGGTCGCCATCAGAAAGTTCGGCGCGCGGCCGTAGCTCTTGGCGCCGATCGCGTAGAAGCGGGTTTCCGGGTGGGCGAGTTCGCGGTGGCCATGCGGGCGCACGGTACCGCAGCTGTGCTCGTTGGGGTCGATCAGTGGTGCCAGCAGCTCGGTGCTTTCCAGCCAGGGGTCGAGGCGCACGCGCAGCTCTCGGCTCAGGCTCAGATCGGGCCGGGCGCCGGTAGCGGCGACGATCGTAGCCAGCCCCTCGATCCGACGCTCATCACTCGCGTTGGTGACACGCAGCGAGCCGTCGGCGGCCGCCTCGATGCGGCCGATCGCAAAACCGGTGTACAGCTCCAAGCGGCCGCTGTCCGTGAGTGCACGCAGGCGCGTGCCGAGTTCGCCGCGCGCCGGCAGGCCATCCTTGCTGCCGCCGCCGAACAGGCGCCTGAGGTCCTGCCCGCGCACCGCCCAGACGATGGACGTGCCATCGACCTCCGCCGCCAGTTGCGCCAGCGCGAGCAGGTTGCCGGCGGCCGAATGCCCGGCCCCGACGACCAGCACGCGGCGTCCGGCATAACGCTCGCGCTCACGACCCAGAATGTCGGGCATGCCATAGCGGATCTGCGCGGCGAATTCGTGCTCGCCAGGCACCGGCAGGCCATGGGCGCCCAGTGGGTTGGGCTGGCCCCAGGTGCCGGAAGCGTCGATCACCGCGCTCGCGCGCAATTCCTCGACACCGCGCTCGCCCTGGACTTGCAGCACGAAGGGCGCCTGTTCGCGGCCGCGGGTCTTGACCTTGTCGAAGCGCTCGCGGCTGAGCGCGACGACCCGCGCGCCGTAGCGGATGTGTTCACGCAGCGCGCGGCTGCTCGCCAGCGGCAGCAGATAGGCGTCGCGCAGCTCGCCGGCGGTCGGCAAGGCTGCTTCGTCGAGCGGCGGCGTCCAGCCTTCCTGCTCCAGCAATTCGCGTGCGGCGCGGTCGATGTTGAAGCGCCAGGGCGAGAACAGACGCACGTGCTGGTAGCCCTGCAGGTGGGCAGCCGGGCCGTCGCCGGCCTCAAGGACCTGCACCGGCAAGCCGCGACGCAGCAGATGGGCAGCGGCGGCCAGACCAACGGGGCCAGCGCCGATGACGGCGACCGGCAGGGGGTTGAGGGTGGACATCGAAGACTCCTATGTATTTCGTCGAATAACGAATTATTGAGGAAAAAAGAGAGGCCTCTTGTCAGAGGGCCTCGACGAGGCGCTTGAGCAGCGCAAGGCGATCAGGGTTCACGCAGTAGCAGGTGCGCTGCTCCTCGGCAGAACCGAGGATCAGCCCGGCTTCCTTGAGCACCTTGACATGCTGGGAAGTCGTCGACGGCGCCAGACCGCTGATGTCAGACAAATTGCCGAAGTAGCAACTGCCAGTCAGCGCCAGATGGCGCAGCAGTTGCACCCGCGCCGGGTGGGCCAGGGCCTTGGCCAACACCGCGAGCTCGGCGATGTCCAGGGAATCATCCAGCGGCGCTGGCGCGCAACTCGTGGGGGCGCAGGGTTTGGTCATATCGCTTTTCGTCGAATTACGAATATTGTAATCAGGGCGCCAGCGGTGTCAAGCGCCTCGCCAGCCGCGCGCAGTTGCCGTGCCGACCATGCCGGGCCGCCCTGCCGCCGGGCATCCCAGCCGCGCCTGGCTTCCGCTGGCGCTGAGCGGCTTACCCGCGATCCCGCGCCCTCGAGCGGCTCAAACGCCAGGCACCTGAAAAGCGCGGCGTCCGGCAGCCATCGCTGTGAACTTGCCCCTGGCTGCAGTCAAGACCGCTGGTGTGGGCGTTCGCAAAGTTCTGCGGCTCGCTGACCCAGCGTGGCACCCGGGCCCAGCTGACATCGCGCAGGCTCAGCACCTGACGCACCACGCCTTCGAGGCGGCGATGGAAAACGCCCACGCTGAACATGGCGCCGCCCGGGCCGTAGTGTTCATAGGCCATGTCCAGACCGGTGGCCAGCTCGGGCTTCAGCGCCGGGTTGCCCAGGCGGTCTGGCGCACTCGGTGTGTTGGTGTTGATGACGAACGCCACATAGACCCAGCCCTGCCAGGTGGAGGCGTAGGTGAAGTCCGAGACCCACAGCTGGTTGGGGCGCTCCGCACGGAACTGCCGATTGACCCGATCCAGCGGGCACGGTGCCTTGGGATCGGGGATGGTCGTGCGCAGCGCCTTGCCTCGGCGCACGCCCTGCAGGCCCAGCTGTCCACCGAAAACCCGCTGTGCTTGTACCCCAACATCTCCCGGGCCTCGAAGTCTTCGAGCAGGCCCCTGCCCACAAAGGCGCGCAGGATACGCCGGCGCAAGCTGGCTTGGGCTTGCGCCACCGCTTGGCAGACGATGCCGCTGGCCGGGTGGAAAATGACACCCGGCGGAGGCGCTTGCGCACCAACTTGCACGCGGCCCTCGCCCTCGCCTGCCGCCTGCGCCTCAAACACCCCATCGACCACGCATACGTGGAAGTGCACATGCTCGTTCAGGCTGGAGCCAAAGCGGTGGATGAAGGCCACCGCGCCAATGTGCAGCGCTGCTTTGTCCACATGCGCTGCACTGGGGCTGCCCCCTTGCACGGTTTGCTCAATCACCCGCAAGAAGATGCGCAGCACCATGCCCAACACCGCGCTCTCGCGCTGCATGAAGTAACGCAACCTCTTCGGCACCGACAGCACCCACTGGCGCACCGGCAGGCGGGGGAAGACGTGGTCTGTCAGGTGTGCCGCCGCCTCCACCATGCGCCGCGTGGTGCATGCACGAGGGGCAGACCCCCCGGCCTTTGCAGGAGAAGGCCACCAGAAAATCGTGCCCGCAGCCTTCGCAGCGAGCGCGGGCAAAGCCGTGCGCAAAGATGCCGCACTCCAGAACCTTCGTGAACGCCTGGCACGCGTCGGGCCTGGGGCTGTGGCGGTCGCCCTGCCCGTCGAACTGGCCCGCGCTGGCCAGCTCAAGCCAAGTCTCGTCATGCTCGGCCACCGTTTGGTAGAGCAGCGTGCGCGCGGGCTGGCGCGGGTTGTGGCACTTGGGTTGGCCGGGGGCGGACATGAATACTGTGCAACCACACATCACTTTGCGGGGACTGATCCGCCGCACAAAGCACAAAGCCCCGGACAGCTTCCCGTCCGGGGCTTGGGTCTTGCAGCGCGGTAACGGATTACCTGCGCGCCGGCGGCACGTCCGTGCAGCTGCCGTGCGCCACCTCGGCCGCCATGCCGATGCTCTCGCCCAGCGTGGGGTGCGGGTGGATGGTCTTGCCGATGTCCACCGCATCGGCGCCCATCTCGATGGCCAGGGCGATCTCGCCGATCATGTCGCCGGCATGCGTGCCGACGATGCCGCCGCCCAGGATCTTGCCGTGGCCATGGGCCTCGGGACTGTCGTCAAACAGCAGCTTGGTGAAGCCCTCATCGCGCCCATTGGCGATCGCGCGACCTGAGGCGGCCCAGGGGAACAAGCCCTTCTTGACCTTGATGCCTTGGGCCTTGGCCTGCTCTTCGGTCAGGCCGACCCATGCCACTTCGGGGTCGGTGTAGGCCACGCTGGGGATCACGCGCGCATCGAACTGGCTCTTGGCCAGTTCAGCATCACCCAGCAGTTCGCCGGCGATGACCTCGGCCGCCACATGCGCCTCGTGCACCGCCTTGTGCGCCAGCATGGGCTGGCCGACGATGTCGCCGATGGCGAAGATGTGCGGCTGGCTGGTCCGCATCTGCACGTCCACATTGATGAAGCCGCGATCCGTCACCGCCACGCCGGCCTTGTCGGCGGCGATCTTCTTGCCATTGGGCGTGCGTCCCACGGCTTGCAACACCAGATCGTAGAGGCCCTCGCTCTTCGTGCCATCCAGGCCCTCGAACTGCACTTTGATGCCCTCGGGCGTGGCGGTGGCGCCCACCGTCTTGGTCTTCAACAGGATGCTGTCGAAGCGGTGCTTGTTCATCTTCTCCCAGACCTTGACCAGGTCGCGGTCGGCGCCCTGCATCAGGCCGTCCATCATCTCGACCACATCCAGGCGCGCGCCCAGTGTCGAGTAGACGGTGCCCATCTCCAGGCCGATGATGCCGCCGCCGATGATCAGCATCTTCTTGGGCGTGCCCTTCAGTTCGAGCGCGCCGGTGCTGTCGACGATGCGTTCGTCGTCCGGCAGGAAGGGCAGTCGCACCGCCGCCGAGCCGGCGGCGATGATGGCCTTCTTGAAGCGCAGGGTCTGCGTCTTGCCGGTCTTGTCCTGCGAGCTGCCGGTGGTCTCTTCGATGCTCAGGTGGTTCGCATCCAGGAAGCTGCCGTAGCCGCGCAGAACAGTCACCTTGCGCATCTTGGCCATGCCAGCCAGGCCGCCGGTGAGCTTGCCGATGACTTTTTCCTTGTGGCCGCGCAGCTTGTCGATGTTGACGCTGGGCGCGCCGAAGTCCACGCCCAGATCGGCCATGTGCGAGACCTCGTCCATCACCGCCGCCACATGCAGCAGGGCCTTGGACGGGATGCAGCCCACGTTCAGGCAAACGCCGCCTAGTGAGGCATAACGCTCCACCAGCACGACCTTCAGGCCGAGGTCGGCCGCGCGGAAGGCGGCCGAGTAGCCGCCCGGGCCACCGCCCAGCACCAGCACATCAGCTTCCAGATCGGCGCTGCCGCTGTAGCTGGCGGCTTGAGGCGCAACTGCTGCCACGGCGGGCACAGCTGCTGGCGTGGCCGGCGCTGCAACCGGCGCAACAGGCGCCGCCGCTGCAGGCGCTGCCGCACTCGCCTCCGCGCTTTCCAGCATCAGCAGCACCGAGCCCTCATTGACCTTGTCACCCAGGGCCACGCGCAGTTCCTTGACCACGCCGGCATGCGAGCTGGGGATCTCCATCGAGGCCTTGTCGCTCTCGACCGTCACCAGGCTCTGCTCGGCCTTGACCGTGTCGCCCGCCTTCACCAGCAGCTCGATGACCGCCACGTCCTTGACATCGCCGATGTCAGGCACTTTCACTTCGATGATTGCCATGTCTGGGCACTCCTTACAGGGCAATCCGACGGAAGTCGGCCAAGAGAGATGCGAAATACACGTTGAAGCGGGCTGCTGAAGCGCCGTCAATCACGCGGTGGTCCCAGCTCAAAGACAGCGGCAGGATCAGGCGCGGCGCGAAGGCCTTGCCATCCCAAACCGGCTCGGTGCTGCTCTTGCACACGCCCATGATGGCCACCTCGGGCGCATTGATGATGGGGGTGAAGTACTTGCCGCCGATGCCGCCCAGCGAAGAGATCGAGAAGCAGCCGCCGCTCATATTGGCCGGGCTCAGCTTGCCGTCGCGGGCCTTCTTGGCCAGCTCGCTCATCTCCTGGCTGATCTGCAGGATGCCCTTTTTGTCGGCATCCTTGATCACCGGCACCACCAGGCCGCTCGGCGTGTCCGCCGCGAAGCCGATATGGAAGTAGTTCTTCAGCACCAGGGTGTCGCCATCCAGGCTGGCATTGAACTCGGGGAACTTCTTCAAGGCCGCCACCGCCGCCTTGATCATGAAGGCCAGCATCGTCACCTTGACGCCGCTCTTCTCGTTCTCCTTGTTCAGCTGCACGCGGAAGGCTTCCAGCTCGGTGATGTCCGCATCGTCGTGATTGGTGACGTGAGGAATGACCACCCAGTTGCGGTGCAGATTGGCGCCGCTGATCTTCTTGATGCGCGAGAGCTCCTTGCGCTCGACAGCGCCGAACTTCTCGAAGTCCACTTTTGGCCAGGGCAGCAGGCCGGGGAAGGCGCCGCCTGAGGCCGGCACTGCAGCGGCAGCCGGCGCGGCGGCCTTCTGCGCGGCCGTCTGCTGGCCACCGGCCATCACCGCCTTGACGAAGGCCTGCACGTCGGCCTCAGTGATGCGGCCTTTGGGACCGGAGCCCTTGACCTCAACCAGCGGCACGCCCAGCAGGCGGGCGAACTTGCGGATGCTCGGGCTGGCATGCGGCAGTCGGCCCTTGGGCGCAGTCGGCTCATGCGCTGGCATCGCAGCGGCAGTGCTGGCCGGGGCGGCAGGCACCACCGCGGCGCTCGCCGCAGCAGCGGGGGCAGCAGCTGCCGCCGCGACCACGGGCGCCGCAGCCGGCGCCACACCCGCGGCTTCGATGACAGCGATCACGCTGCCCTTGGCCACTTTGTCGCCCAGCTTGACCTTCAGCTCTTTCAGCACGCCGGCATGCGAGGACGGGATTTCCATCGAGGCCTTGTCGCTCTCGACGGTGATCAGGCTCTGCTCCAGCTTGATGGCATCGCCCACCTTGGCCAGCAGCTCGATCACCGCGACTTCATCGAAGTCGCCGATGTCGGGAACGATGATCTCGACAGCGCTCGTGCCGATCTGTGCCGGGGCCACCGGAGCGGCAGCTGCGGCAGGCGCAGGCGCAGCAACAGGCGCCGGTGCTGCAGCCGGCGCTGCAACGGTGGCAGTGCCCGCCGCCTCCAGCACCAGCAGCAGGCTGCCCTGGCTGACCTTGTCGCCCAACGCGACCTTGATTTCCTTCACCACGCCGGCGGCGCTGCTGGGAATCTCCATCGAGGCCTTGTCGCTCTCCACCGTCACCAGGCTCTGTTCGAGCTTGACCGTGTCGCCCACCTTGACCATCAACTCGATGACCGCCACATCCGTGACGTCGCCGATGTCCGGAACCTTGACTTCTACCAATGCCATGTCTTGTCTCCGATTGGCGCCGCTCAGGCGTACAGCGGGTTGATCTTGTTGGCGTTGATGCCGTACTTGGCAATCGCCTCGGCCACGGCCGTGGCCGGCAGCTTGCCTTCATCGGCCAGCGACTTCAGCGCGGCGACGACGATGTAGTGGCGGTTGATCTCGAAGTGCTCGCGCAGCTTGGAGCGGAAGTCCGAGCGGCCGAAGCCGTCGGTGCCCAGCACCTTGTAGGAGCGGCCGGCCGGGATGAAGGCGCGGATCTGCTCGGCGTAGTTCTTCATGTAGTCGGTCGACGCGATCACCGGGCCGCTGCTCTTGGACAGCTGCTGCGTCACGAAAGGCACGCAGGCCAGCTCGGTGGGATGGAGCAGGTTCCAGCGCTCGGCGTTCTGGCCGTCGCGCGCCAGTTCGTTGAAGCTGGGGCAAGACCAGACGTTGGCGCCCACGCCCCACTCGCTCTCCAGCAGCTGCTTGGCCGCCTGACTCTCGCGCAGGATGGTGCCCGAGCCCAGCAGGTTGACGCACATGGGGCCGGGCGAAGCCTCTTCCAGCAGGTACATGCCCTTGATGATCTGCGCCTCGGTGCCCGGCTTCAGGCCCGGCATCGCGTAGTTCTCGTTGAGCAAGGTGATGTAGAAGAACACGTTCTCCTGGTCTTCCACCATGCGCTTCAAGCCGTGCTGCATGATCACCGCGACTTCATGCGCGAAGCTGGGGTCATAGGAGATGCAGTTCGGGATGGTGCCGGCCAGGATGTGGCTGTGGCCGTCCTCATGCTGCAGGCCTTCGCCGTTCAGCGTGGTGCGGCCCGAGGTGCCGCCCAGCAGGAAGCCGCGCGCCTGCATATCGCCAGCCGCCCAGGCCAGATCGCCGATGCGCTGGAAGCCGAACATCGAGTAGTAGACGTAGAACGGAATCATCACGCGGTTGTTCGTCGAATACGACGTCGCCGCGGCGATCCACGAGGCCATGCCGCCAGCCTCGTTGATGCCTTCCTGCAGGATCTGGCCGGCCTTGTCCTCGCGGTAGTACATCACCTGGTCCTTGTCGACCGGGGTGTAGAGCTGGCCCTTGGGGTTGTAGATGCCGATCTGGCGGAACAGGCCTTCCATGCCGAAGGTACGCGCTCGTCGACGAGGATGGGCACCACACGCGGGCCGAGATCCTTGTCGCGCAGCAGCTGGGTCAGGAAGCGCACATAGGCCTGCGTGGTGCTGATCTCGCGGCCCTCGGCGGTCGGCTCAAGGATGGCCTTGAAGGTCTCCAGCGGCGGCACGACAAAGCTCTCGTCAGCCTTGACGCGGCGCTTGGGCAGATAGCCGCCCAGAGCCTGGCGGCGCTCGTGCAGATAGCGCATCTCGGGCGTGTCGTCGGCCGGCTTGTAGTAGGGCAGCTTGGGCAGTTCGCTGTCGGGAATGGGGATACCGAAACGGTCGCGGATGTACTTGATGTCCTCGTCCGTCAGCTTCTTGGTCTGGTGGACCGTGTTCTTGCCCTCACCGGCCTTGCCCATGCCGTAGCCCTTGACGGTCTTGACCAGCAGCAGCGTCGGTTGACCGGTGCTGTTGTTGTGGGCCGCGTGGAAGGCGGCGAAGACCTTCTCGGGCTGATGACCACCGCGGCGCAGCTCGAAGATTTCCTCATCGCTCATGTGCTCCACGAGCTTGGCGGTCTCGGGGTACTTGCCGAAGAAATGCTTGCGGACATAGGCGCCGTCATTGGCCTTCATGGCCTGGTAGTCGCCGTCCACGGTTTCCATCATCAGCTGCTTCAGCTTGCCGCTCTTGTCGCGCGCCAGCAGCTCGTCCCAGCCCTTGCCCCAGATCAGCTTGATGACGTTCCAGCCGCTGCCGCGAAACTCGCCTTCCAGCTCCTGGATGATCTTGCCGTTGCCGCGCACCGGGCCGTCCAGGCGTTGCAGATTGCAGTTGATGACGAAGACCAGGTTGTCCAGACCCTCGCGCGCGGCCAGGCCGATGGCGCCCAGGCTTTCCGGCTCGTCCATCTCGCCGTCGCCCATGAAGGCCCAGACCTTGCGGTTCTCGGTGTTAGCGATGCCGCGGGCGTGCAGATACTTCAGGAAGCGGGCCTGGTAGATCGCCATCAAGGGGCCAAGGCCCATCGAGACAGTGGGGAACTGCCAGAAGTCCGGCATCAGCTTGGGGTGGGGGTAGCTGGACAGACCCTTGCCGTCCACTTCCTGGCGGAAGCTGTCGAGTTGGGCCTCGCTCAGGCGGCCTTCGAGGAAGGCGCGGGCATAGATACCGGGCGAGCTGTGGCCCTGGATGTAGAGCAGGTCGCCGCCATGGCTCTCACTCTCGCATGCCAGAAGTGGTTGAAGCCGGCGCCCAGCATCGAGGCCAGTGAGGCAAACGAGCCAATGTGCCCGCCCAGATCGCCGCCATCGGCCGGGTTCAGCCGGTTGGCACGCACCACCATCGCCATCGCGTTCCAGCGCATATAGGCGCGCAGGCGCTTCTCGATGGCGATATTGCCGGGGCAATGCGCTTCCTGGTCGGCCGGGATGGTGTTGACGTAAGCCGTGTTGGCCGAGAACGGCACATCGATGCCGGCCTGGCGGGCATGGTCGATCAGGCTTTCAAGCAGGAAGTGGGCGCGCTCGCCCCCCTCCTCGCCGATCACGGCGGACAAGGCGTCCAGCCATTCCTTGGTTTCGAGGGCGTCAGTGTCGTTGGCGGCTGCGCCAAGAATGGACTGGGGCTGGGCGGACATGTCTTGTCTCCTAAATGGGCCGTTGCCAGGGTGATTTTTGCGAAGTGTCGCACAAGAATTCTGCAATTCCAAATAGCGCGAATGCATCCCGCATAGTGATATTTACAGCCGGGTGGCCTTCGCCAAGCCCGGCATCTCTCACCAGATAATCAGCCCATGCCTGCCCCTACTGCACTCAATAGCGCCGCACGCCGCCTCCTGCTGCCAGCCCAGCGCGTGGTCGCGGGATGGTGGCGCCGCCAATCGCCGGCACGCCAGGACCGCTTCGCGACGCTGGGGCCGCTGATCTCGGTGATGCTGTTCCTGGCCGCCATCATTTCGGCCTTCTGGTACCTGCGCAATGAGGAAATCGAGCGCGAGAGCGAAGCCGTCAAGCGCGACACCGAGATTGCCCAGCAGCAGATCCGGCTGCGCCTGATCGAGAACCAGGAGCAGCTGGTGCGCATCGCCCGTGAGATCGCGACCCGCACGCTCGACGCCCAGCAGTTCGCCGCCCAGGCCTCGGGCTTTGCGCGCGAGCGCCCCGAGATCACCCATGTGACCTGGCTGTCCAGCCGGCGCGAGCGCCGCGCCAGCGTCAGCGCCGCCGGCTACCAGGCTGACACCTTGATGAGCTTTGACGGCCGTGACCCGTCGATGCCGGTGGCCGACCAGTCCAGCCCGGCGGAACTGGCCTTCCAGACCGCCCGCGAGCGCCGCCAGCCGGTCTACTCGACCGCATTCGGCGATGCCAACAACCTGACCGTGTTCCAGGTCCAGGTGCCGCTGCTGGACCGCGGCGCCTTTTCCGGCGTGCTGATCGCCGAGTACTCGGTCGAGGCGCTGCTGCGCTATTACGTGCCCACTGAGGTGGCGGTGCGCCATCCGGTCGCGGTGCTGGACTCGGGCGAGCAGTGGGTGGCCAGTACCGTCACGCCGATGCCCGGCCAGCGCATGCAGCGCGCGTCCATCCTGCATGAGGTGCCGCTGGCGCCAGCCCTCAACGGCCTGGTGCTGCGCGGCCAGGGCTACCGCACCTCGATCGGCCTGATCAGCAACACCTTGTTCTGGATGGTGGTGGCCTTGTCGGTGCTGACGGTATGGATGCTGCTGGGCACCTGGAAGCACATGCGCCGGCGCCTGCAGATCCAGACCGCGCTGTCCAACGAGACCAACTTCCGACGCGCCATGGAGAACTCCATGCTGACCGGCATGCGCGCGATGGACATGGATTCGCGCATCTCCTACGTCAACCCGGCCTTCTGCGCGATGACCGGCTTCTCGGAGGCCGAGCTGATCGGCCGCAAGCCGCCCTTCCCCTACTGGCCGCCCGACCGCTATGAGGAGAACTCGCGTCTGCTGCAGCAGGAGGTGCAGGGCCGCAGCCCGGCCGGCGGCGCCGAGGTCAAGGTGATGCGCAAGGACGGCACGATCTTCGACGCCCGCATGTACGTCTCGCCGCTGATCGACCCCAAGGGCAAGCAGAACGGCTGGATGACCTCGATGACCAACATCACCGAGGCCAAGCGAGTACGCGACCAGCTGAGCGCCTCGCACGAGCGCTTCACCACCGTGCTGGAAGGCCTGGACGCGGCCGTGTCGGTGCTGTCGGTGCAGCAGGGCGAGTTGCTGTTTGCCAACCGCAGCTACCGCCTGTGGTTCGGCGCCGACCCCAAGGGCCACGCGCTGCTGGCCGGCAGCCAGCTGGGCCTGGCCAAGCGCGAAACCGAGCTCGATGAAGATGTGGACGACTATTCCGGCCTGGCCGCCCAGCAGCTCACCGAGCTGGGCTCGGACCCCAAGGAGGTCTATATCGACACGCTGGAGATGTGGTTCGACGTGCGCGCCCGCTATCTGCAGTGGACCGATGGCCGCCTGGCCCAGATGCTGATCGCCACCGACATCACCTCGCGCCGCCATGCCGAGGCCCTGGCCGCCCAGCAGGCCGAGAAAGCCCAGGTCACCAGCCGCCTGATGACCATGGGCGAGATGGCATCCAGCGTGGCGCATGAGCTGAACCAGCCGCTCACTGCCATCACCAACTATTGCAACGGCATGGTCTCGCGCGTGCGCAATGACGCGATCCAGAAAGACGACCTGCTGGCCGCGCTGGAAAAAACCGCCAAGCAGGCGCAGCGCGCCGGCCAGATCATCCATCGCATCCGCAACTTCGTGAAGCGCAGCGAGCCGCAGCGCCAGCCCTCCAGCGCGCATGAGATCGTCGAGGACGCGGTGGAACTGGCTGGCATCGAGTTGCGCCGCCGCAGCATCGCGATCCACACCTATGTGGCGCAACGCCTGCCAATGCTGGTGGTCGACCCCATCCTGATCGAGCAGGTGGTGCTGAACCTGTTGAAGAACGCGGCCGAGGCCATCGACAACGCCGGCCTGCCGGTGTCGCGCCGCCATATCGAGCTGCGCGTCGTGCCCAAGCACACGCCCGAGCTGGGCGGGCATGTCGAGTTCTCGGTGACGGATATGGGCCCCGGCCTGCCGGAGGACGTGATCGCGCGCATCTATGAGGCCTTCTTCTCCACCAAGGCCGATGGCATGGGAATCGGCCTAGGGTTATGCCGGTCCATCGTCGAGTCCCACCAGGGCCGGATCCGCGCCGAGAATCTATACAATGGCACAGCCATCGTGGGCTGCCGATTCGCCTTCACAATCCCGGTGGACATTCCCCGCCCCGAGTCATCCTCGGGTAACTCGATGAACACAGCTGCGACACCATGAGTCTGATTCCGAAGAAGGGCAATGTTTACGTCGTCGACGATGATGAAGCCGTGCGTGATTCGCTGCAGTGGCTGCTCGAAGGCAAGGACTACCGCGTCAAGTGCTTTGATTCGGCAGAGAGCTTCCTGTCCCGCTACGACCCCCGCGAAGTCGCCTGCCTGATCGCCGACATCCGCATGGAAGGCATGAGCGGCCTGGAGTTGCAAGACCGCCTGATCGAGCGCCGCAGCCCGCTGCCCGTGGTCTTCATCACCGGCCATGGCGATGTGCCGATGGCGGTGCAGACCATGAAGAAGGGCGCGATGGATTTCATCGAAAAGCCCTTCAAGGAAGACGAACTGCTGGCCCTGGTCGAGCGCATGCTGGATCAGGCACGCAACGCCTTCTCCACCCACCAGGAAGCGGCCAGCCGCGACGCCCTGCTGTCGCGCCTGACCACGCGTGAAGCCCAGGTGCTGGAGCGCATCGTCGCCGGCCGCCTGAACAAGCAGATCGCTGACGACCTGGGCATCAGCATCAAGACGGTGGAGGCGCACCGCGCCAACATCATGGAAAAGCTCAACGCCAATACCGTGGCCGATCTGCTGAAGATTGCGCTCGGCGCCCCCGCCAAGGTCTGAGCCCTGACAAGAACTTCCCCCGAGGCCGCTGAACGTCAGCGGCCTCTTGCATTTGGCTCCGGCATCACGTCGCCCAAGCGACCAGGGCCTCGCCGGAACGACCCACGGCCCGTTTTCAGGAGTACCCATCCATGACTGCACAACTGATCGACGGCGTGGCGCTGTCCAAGCAAATCCGCGCCGAAGTCGCGCAACGCGCCGCGGCGCTGACGGCCCAGGGCGTGATGCCCGGCCTGGCGGTGATTCTGGTGGGCGAAGACCCGGCCAGCGCCGTCTACGTGCGCAACAAGATCAAGGCCTGTGAAGACCATGGCGTGCGCTCGGTGTTCGAGAAGTACGCGGCCAATCTCGACGAGTCGGCGCTGCTGGCCCGCATCGCCGCACTCAACGCGGACCCCAGCATCCACGGCATCCTGGTGCAGATGCCGCTGCCCGCTCACATCGACGCGCACAAGGTCATCGAGGCGATCTCGCCGGCCAAGGACGTGGATGGTTACTCGGTCCTGTCCGCCGGAGAAACCCTCACCGGACTGCCGGGCTTCCGTCCCTGCACGCCTTACGGCTGCATGAAGCTGATCGAAAGCACCGGCGTGTCGCTGAAAGGCAAGCATGCGGTCGTGATCGGCCGCAGCAACACCGTCGGCAAGCCCATGGCCCTGCTGCTGCTGCAGGCCAATGCCACCGTGACGATCTGCCACAGCGCCACGCCTGATCTGGGCATCCACACGCGCCAGGCCGATATCGTGGTGGCCGCTGTGGGCCGGCGCAATGTGCTGACGGCCGATATGGTCAAGCCCGGCGCCATCGTGATCGACGTCGGCATGAACCGCAATGATGAAGGCAAGCTGTGCGGCGATGTGGACTTCGCCGGCGTCAAGGAAGTGGCGGGATGGATCACCCCGGTCCCGGGCGGCGTCGGCCCGATGACCATCACCATGCTGCTGGTCAACACGCTGGAGTCGGCCGAACGCGTGGCCGCCGCAAACGCCTGAGAACGAAAGCCGAGGAGACCGCATGACCAACCCCCTGCTCAGCACCGCCGCACTGCCGGCCTTTGCCCAGATCAAGCCCGAGCACATCGGCCCCGCCATCAGCGAACTGCTGCAAGAGGCTCGCGCCGCGCTGGCCCAAGCCACCGATGAAGCCACGCCGGCCGAATACGACACGCTGGCCCGGGTGCTGAGCGTCGCCACCGAGCGCCTGGGCGCCGCCTGGGGCGCCATCGGCCATCTGAATGCCGTGGCCAACACGCCGGAGCTGCGCGAGGCCTATAACGCCATGCTGCCGGCCGTCACCGAGTTCTACACCGCACTGGGCGCCGACGAGAAGCTCTACGCCAAGTACAAGGCCATCAATGCCGGCGCTGGTGCGTTGAGCCCGGCGCGCCAGCGCGCGCTGCAGCTGTGGATCCGCGACTTCGTGCTCTCCGGCGCCGAGCTGCAGGGCGCGGCGCGCGAGCGCTTCGCAGCCATCCAGGAGCAGAGCGCCGAACTGGGCCAGAAGTTCAGCGAACACGTGATGGATGCCACCGACGGCTTCGCGCTCTATGTCAGCGCCGCGCAGCTGGCCGGCGTGCCGTCCGATGTGGTGGCCCAGGCCCGCGCCACGGCCGAGGCCGAGGGCAAGGAAGGCCACAAGCTGACGCTGCACTACCCCTGCTACGGCCCGGTGATGCAGTACGCCGACGATCGCGCGCTGCGCCAGACTCTCTACCGCGCCTATGTCACCCGCGCCAGCGAGTTCGGCCCGGCCGAGTTGGACAACAGCGCCCTGATGCAGCAACTGCTGATGCTGCGTCAGGAAGAAGCGCAGCTGCTGGGCTATCCCAGCTTTGCCGAAGTCTCGCTGGCCGCCAAGATGGCCGATTCGCCGGCCCAGGTGCTGGGCTTCCTGCGCGATCTGGCCGCCAAGGCGCGCCCCTTTGCCGAACGCGACCTGAGCGAGCTGCGCGAATTCGCCGCCAGCAGCCTGGGTCTGAGCGATCTGCAGGCCTGGGACATCGCCTATGTGTCCGAGAAGCTCAAGGAAGCGCGCTACGCCTTCAGCGATCAGGAAGTGCGCCAATACCTGACCGTCCCGCGCGTGCTGGCCGGGCTGTTCGACATCATCCAGCGCCTGTTCAAGGTGACCATCACCGAAGCCCAGGCCGAGGTCTGGCACGACAGCGTGCGCTTCTACGAGCTGCAGCGCGACGGCCGCCTGGTCGGCCAGTTCTACCTCGATCTCTACGCGCGTCCGGGCAAGCGCCCAGGCGCCTGGATGGACGAGGTGCGCAGCCGCTGGTTGCGCCCGGGCGGCCAGCAGCAGACGCCGGTGGCCCAGCTGGTGTGCAACTTTTCGTCGCCCAGCGCGGACAAGCCGGCCTTGCTGACGCATGACGATGTCACCACGCTGTTCCACGAATTCGGCCACGGCCTGCACCACCTGCTGACCCAGGTCGACGAGCTGGGCGTGTCCGGCATCTCCGGTGTCGAGTGGGATGCGGTGGAGCTGCCCAGCCAGTTCATGGAGAACTTCTGCTGGGAATGGGACGTGCTGCAGCAGCTCTCCAGCCATGTCGACAGCGGCGCGCCGCTGCCGCGCGCGCTGTTCGACAAGATGACTGCGGCCAAGAACTTCCAGGCCGGCCTGCAGACGCTGCGCCAGCTGGAGTTCGCGCTGTTCGACATGCGCCTGCACGGCGAGCCCGGCTCGGAGGCCAGCGTGCAAGCCGTGATGGACGAGGTGCGCACCGAAATCTCGGTGGTGCCGCCGCCGGATTTCAACCGCTTCCAGCACAGCTTCTCGCACATCTTCGCGGGCGGCTACTCGGCCGGTTATTACAGCTACAAGTGGGCTGAAGTGCTGTCCGCCGATGCCTGGAGCGCCTTCGAGGAAGAAGGCGTCTTCAACGCCGACACCGGCACGCGCTACCTGCAGAGCATCCTGGAGATGGGCGGCGCGCGCGAGGCGATGGAGAACTTCAAGGCCTTCCGCGGCCGCGAGCCCAAGATCGATGCCTTGCTGCGCCATCAGGGCATGAACTGAGGCCGCAGCAGGCAACCGCCCGCACCATGCCGCAGCCAGCAGCTCCCGACACCGTAGCGCCAGCCACGCCGCGGCGATCACCGCGCTGGCGCACCAGCGGCTCGGCCTGGCTGCTCGCCGCGCTGCTGCTCTTGATGGACTGGAGCGCGGCCACCTACATCCTGGTGACCGAGCGCCGCACCGAGCTCGACGCCGAGTTGCGCCAGAACCGCAATCTGGCGCGCGTGCTGGCTGAACAGACCTTGCGAGTGATCGCCAGCACCGACCAGGCCATGCAGCGCCTGATCGACGCCCGGCTGGCCGGCCGCGTCTCCCCGCAGGACCTGCTGCGCGCCGCCAACGAAACCGGCCTGACGCCGCCGATCCTGGCCCAGCTGGCGCTGATTGACGCGAGCGGGCGCTTGCAGGCCAGCAGTCTCGACCCCGACGGCAACCAGACCGCTCCGCTCGATCTGTCGGACCGCGAGCATGTGCAGATCCATCTGCGTGCCGACTCGGGCCTGGGGGGCGAACAGCTCTTCATTGGCAAGCCGGTGCTGGGCAAGGTGTCGGGCCGCTGGACCCTGCCCTTGTCGCGCGCAATCCGCAATGCCGAAGGTGAATCGCTGGGCGTGGTGGTGGCCTCGCTGGACCCGGGCTACTTTGAGGAGGTCTACAAGCAGGTGGACCTGGGCGACGAGGGCCGCGTAGCGCTGCTGGGCCGCGACCTGTCCATCCGGGCGCAGGTGGTCGGTGGCAAAAGTGGGACTGCCGCTGCACCGCTGCCGCCCGAAGCCTTGTTCCGGCCCCATGCCGAAGGCATCGACGGCGACTACGCCAGCCCCGCCGGCGCTGACGGCACGGTGGCGCGCCTGCATGCCTTCCGGCGTGTGGCCGACTACCCGCTGTTCGTGCTCGTCAGCACGACCGAGAGTGCCGCGCTGAAGGACTGGCGCAGCACCCGCAACAGCCTGCTCACAGCCGCCGTGCTGCTGAGCGCGGTGGTGCTCGGTGCGGCCGCCTTCTTTGTCTACACCCTGCGCCAGCTTGAGCGCAGCAACGCGGCGCTGCGCCAGAGCGAAGCCCGGGCCCAGGCTGCCAGCCAGGCGAAGAGCGAGTTCCTGGCCGCTGTCTCGCATGAACTGCGCACCCCGCTGACCAGCATCCGCGGCTTCGCCGAACTGATGGAACGCCGCCTGCCCGACGAGCGCTACCGCGAATCAGCCGGCCTGATCCGCAAAGGCGCCGAGCACCTCAACCACCTGCTCACCGAGATCCTGGACCTGGCCAAGGTCGAGGCCGGTGCGATGGCGCTGAACGCCGAGGCGGTGGAACTGGCGCCCTTGCTGTCGGGCACCTTGGACTTCTTCATCCTCAGCGCGCAGGCCAAGGGGCTGAAGCTCAGCGGCGAGCTGGCTCCCGATGTGCCCAGCCATGTGGTCTGCGACGGCCTGCGGCTCAAGCAGATTCTCAACAATCTGCTGTCCAACGCGATCAAGTTCACCGAGAGCGGCGAGGTCAAGGTTGCGCTCTGGCGCGAAGGCGAAACGCTGCTGGTGCGCGTCAGCGACACCGGCCCGGGCATCGCACCCGAGAAGCAGTCGCTGATCTTCGAGAAATTCCGCCAGGGCGATGCCAAGGTGAGCAGCCAGCATGGCGGCACCGGCCTGGGCCTGGCGCTGTCCAAGGCCCTGGCCGAGCTGATGCACGGCGAGCTGAGGCTGGAGTCCCGCCTCGGCGAGGGGTCCAGCTTCACGCTGCGCATGCCGCTGGTGCGGCGCTGAGGCTGGCGGGCTTGCCCCGCCGCTCCAAGCCGCAGGGACACAAGCTTTGATGGGATCGAACTTGTCTTGACGTCTGCTTCACAAGGGGATTTCTAGACTGGGTTCCACCCACAGATGCTGGAGATCCCGATGAAGCGACTGATCAAACAAGCCCTTGCCGCCAGCCTGCTGGCCCTCAACAGCCTCGGCGGCGCCTGGGCCGCCAGTCCGCCTCCAGGCGCAACGGACAAGGTGCTGATCGTCGTCAGCAGCGAGGGGCGCGACCAAGGCAAGACCGGCCGGGCTTCGAGATGGACGAGTTCGCACAGTCCTGGCTGATGCTGCGCGCCAACGGCCTGACGGTGGATGTGGCCAGCCCGGCCGGCGGCCCGGCCGAGGCCGATCGCTACAACCCCAAGCATGACTACAACGTCCGCCTGGCCGCCGACCCCGAGGCCCTGGCTGCCCTGCGCCAGACCCGCCCGACAGCGGGGCTCAGGGCGAGCGAATACCGCGCCGTGCTGATCATGGGCGGCAAGGGCGCCATGTTCGACCTGCCCAAGGACCCCGGCCTGCAGCAGCTCTTGCGCGACATGGAGCGCCAGGGCGCCGTGATCGCCGCCGTCTGCCACGGACCCGCCGCGCTGGCCGAGGTGCGCCGCGCCGACGGCAAGCCCCTGGTCGAAGGCCGGCGCCTGACCGGCTTCAGCAACGAGGAAGGACAGGCCTTCGGCAAAAAGTGGGCGGCGCAGTTCCCCTGGCTGCTGGAGGACAAGCTCAAGGCCCAGGGCGCACGCTGGGAAGAGGCCTCGCTGATGATGCCCAAGGTGGTGGTGGACGGCCCGCTGATCACTGGCCAGAACCCCTACTCCACCACGGCCATGACCGAGGCCGTGCTGCGCGCCCTGGGCCGGGAGCCGGTCGCCCGCCAGCCCTACAAGGATGAAGCCACGATGGCCCTGGCCCAGCAATGGCTGGAAGGCAGCGAGACCGCCAAAGCGCAACTGGCCGCCACGCCCGAGGCCTATCACGTCGAGCTGCTCGCGGCACTGGGCGTCTACCAGTTCAAACAGGCCACAGACGACGCCACGCGGCGCCAGGCCCTGTCCCTGATGCGCCTGGCCCAACCCCACTTCAAGCACGAGATGCTGGGCAAGGCCATGGCCGAAGCCAAGCAATCACTGGCTACCATCGTGCACCACAAGCCCTGAGTGCTCCCCCGACCCAGCATGCCTGCGCCCGCCCTGCCTCCACGCATCCTCGTCATCGAGGACCATGCGCCGCTGCGTGCACAGATCGTGGCCCTGCTGCAGGGCGCGGGCTGGCGGGTCGAGGAAGCCAGCGACGGGCGCCTGGGCCTGCAGCTGGCGCTCGATCAGCCGCCCGATGTTCTGCTGCTCGACCTGGGCCTGCCGGGCCTCGATGGGGTGGAACTCTGCCGCCGCCTGCGCGAACAAGCGGACCGTCACATCCCCGTGCTGATGCTGACCGCCCGCGACGCGCTGGACGACAAGCGCCAAGGCTTTGGCGCCGGGGCGGACGACTACCTGCTCAAGCCCTTTGCCGGCGAGGAGCTGCTGTGGCGCTGCCAGGCGCTGTCCAGACGCGGCGAGCTCGGTCGCAGCCCGGTGCTGGAGCGCGGGCCGCTGCGAATCGACCGGCGCAACGGCGAGCTGCGCATCGAGGGTCAGGTCTTGCCCGCCCTGCCGCCCCAGGCCTACCGCCTGCTGCTGGCCCTGGCGGAAGCCTGGCCGCGCACCGTCAGCCGCAGCGAGCTGCAGCAGTCGCTCTGGGCCGATGAGCCCCCCGAGTCCGATGCCTTGCGCAGCCACCTCTACACCTTGCGCCAGGGCCTGGGCGCAGCGCAACCGCTGATCAAGACCGTGCATGGCGTGGGCCTGCGACTGGAACTGCCCCAATGACGACGCGCTACCGCGCCCGCCTGCAGCGGCGCCTGATGCTGGCCTTCACCGGCTACACGCTGCTGGTCAGCGCGCTGTTTGCCCTGTTCGCGATGGCTTTTGTGTATGCGGTGGAAGACCAGTTCTTCGAGACCACGCTGGACCAGGAGGCCCAACGCCAGGCGGCCAGCCGTGCCGAAGGCGGCGACTGGCTGGTGCCAGCGCAGCCCTTCGTACGCCTCTACCGCCCCGGCCAGGCCTGGCCCGAGGATCTGGCGGAGGCAAGGCGACTTGAGCCCCAGGCGCATGAGCTGGCCGGCCGCGAGGGCCGTCACTACCACCTGAGACACCTGAAGCCCGAGGGCACCTGGCTGGTGGCCGAAGTCAGCGGCCAGCTGGTGGTGCGGCCGATGCGGGAACAGCTGCTGACCTGGCTGGGTCTGTGGGGAGGCGGGCTGGCCCTGCTGGCCCTGGGCCTGGGCGGCTGGCTGGCGCGCCGCACCAGCGCACCGCTGCGGCGCCTGGCCCAGACGGTCGCGCAAAGCCAGCCCGCCCAGCTGCCCACCGACCTGGCACAGCACTACGGCAACGACGAGGTGGGCCTGCTGGCCGCCCACCTGGCCCAGCTGAACCAGCGCACGCAAGACTTCATCGCCCGCGAGCAGGCCTTCACCCGCGACGCCAGCCACGAGCTGCGCACGCCGCTGGCCGTGCTGGGACTGGCCTGCGAAGACCTGCAGCGCCAGGCCACGCCCGGGCAGCAGGCCGCGCTGGCCAGCCTGTCCACCGCGATCTGGCAGCTGCAGCAGAGCGTGGATCTGCTGATGGCCCTGGCCCGTGAAGAGCACTCGCCCATCCTGGCCTCGCCTGAGCTGCCGCTGCTGCCGCAGATCGAGCAGCTGGTGCTGGCGATGGCGCCGCTGCTGGACCGCCAGGACATCACGCTGGACATCGACGTGCCCGCCACGCTCACCCGCCCCTGGCCGCCAGCCCTGACGCGGCTGCTGTTCAGCAATCTGCTGGCGAATGCCATCAACCATGGCAGCGGGGGTGCCATCCGCATCGAGGCCGATGTCGGGCGGCTGCAGCTGGGCAATCCCAGCGCGGCACCGCCCGTGGCCCTGCTGCTTGAAGACGCTGCAGGCCGCCAGGCCGGCCTCAAAGGCGAGGCGAGCGGCGGCCTGGGGCTGGGCCTGTCCATCGTGCGCCGGCTGGCCGAGCGCCATGGCCTGCAGCTGCGGCTCAGCCACCGGTCAGGCTGGACCTGGGTCGGTCTGCAGGCACGCAGCGATACGGACGCCTTCACATCGTCTTGACGCGCCGCGGCCTAGGCTGCGCGCACCGCGGTCCCATACGGACCTCGGGAACATCAAGATGACACAAAGGAAAGCACTCCGCATCATGGCAAGTCTGCTCGGCATCGCCGCCCTGGCCGGCGCACTCTGGTGGGGCCTGTTCGGCCTGAAGCCCTACGACATCACGGACGAGGCGCTGCGTGCACGCTATGCCTACAGCCCGCCGAGCACTGGCCTGCAGGTGCAGCTGCAGGCCGAACCCGGGCACGCGCAATCCCTGCGCTTCACCAGCTTCGACGGCAGCGAGGTTCAGGGCCGCATCCTCTACCCCAGCGACCCCGCCCAAGTCACCAGCCCCTTCCCGCTGCTGATCGGCCTGCATGCCCTGGGTCGCGGCCATGTCCGCTGGTGGAAGGACGCGAACAATGGCCAGCCGACCGTGGAGCAGACCCACCGCATCACCGCACTGGCGCTGCAGCGGGGCTATGCGGTGCTGGTGCTGGACGCGCGCCGCCATGGCCACCGCAAGGACCCCAAGCACAGCGTGCTCGAATTGATGGACGACCTCCACCTGTGGGGCAAGCGCGAGCCATACGAGCGCATGATCGTCGACACCGTGCGCGACTACCGCCTGCTGCTGGACTGGGTACAGACTCAGCCGCAACTGGACGCCGGCCGCATCCGCGTGGCCGGCTACAGCATGGGTGGCCAGATGGCCCTGCTGCTGGGTGGGCTGGACAACCGGGTGCAGGCGGTGCTGGCCATCGTGCCGCCGCATCTGGACAACAAGGTGGCGGCGGTGGCACCGATCAAGGTGATGGGCGGCCTGCGCGACAAGCAAGTCTGGCTGCTCAGCGCCAACGCTGACGACTATGCCAGCGTGGCTCAGAACCAGGCCCTGTTCGAGGCACTGCCGACCGAGCGCAAGCGCCACCTGCGCTTTGACAGCGGCCATCTGCTGCCCCCGGGCTATGTGGAGCAGATTTCACCCTGGTTCTGAAGGGGGCTGGCCCTCAAGGCTGCTTGAAGTCGCCCGCGGTGCTGATCACAAAGCCATCCAGGCGGATCAGGCGCCGCCAGGCCGCGTTCACCTGCTCCAGTGTCAGCGCCTGCAGCTCATCGTCGCGGCGCTGCGCATCGGCCCAGCCCTCGCCTCGCTCGCCCAGCCACAGCAGCGCAGCGGCCAGCTGGGCCTCGCTGGCACGCGATTGCTTGCGTCCTTCCGCCAGGTTCTTCTTGGCACGCGCCAGTTCGGCCTCGCTCACACCGTCGCGGGCCAGTCGGGCCAGTTCCTCCTGCACCACGGCGATGATGCGTTCGCGCTTGTCGGGTGCAAAGGTGGCGCGGATCTGCAGCTCAGCATCGTCGCCGAAGCTCGGCACCTCGACCGAGGCCTCGATGCCGTAGCTCAAACCCTCCTGCTGGCGCACCCGGGTCGACAGCCGGCTCTCCAGCGCACCGCCGCCCAGCACATGGGCGGCCACGCCGAGCGCCGCGGCGTCCGCATCGCGCTGGTTCAGCCTGAAGGTCTGGTGCAGGCGCAGGATCGCATTGGCCTTGTCGCGCACCTGCGCATCGAAGCGCGCGGCCGGGATCACCTTGTATGCCGGCACATGGCGCACGAAGCGCGGCGCCGCCGGCTTCTTCCAGGCGCCAAACAGGCTGTCGATGGCGGCGCCCAGGCCCTCGGGCAATGCGCCCACCACGGCCACCCGCGCCTCGTTGGCGGACCAGAAATCGCTGTGTGTGCCGCGCAGATCGTCCAGCGTGGTGCTCTGTACCGCATGGATGCGGTCGTCCAGGCTCTTGAGGTAGTCCGGATGGCCGAACTCGACCTGGCGCGCCGCGTTGTAATGCCCGCGCGCGGCCTCGCGCCTTTGCGTCTCGGGCTCCTGGCGCGATGACTGCAGGCCTGCGATGGCGGACTTCTGCAGCCGCTCGAAAGCCTCCTGCGGCAGCAGCGGACGCTGCAGCACATCCGCAGCGATCTTCAGCGCCGGCAGCAGCGTGTCCTGCTCGGCGACGATCCGCAGCGTGGCGCCCTGGTCATGACTGTTCACGATCGCGGTGGCGCGCAGCTTCAGCAACTCGTCCTGCAGCTGCTGCTTGCTGTAGCCGGCGCTGCCCTCCATCAGCAGCTGCCCCAGCACATCGCTGCCGCGACGCGCAAAGGTCTCATCGCGATTGCCCCAGCGCAGCTGCATCTGCAACTGCACTGCCTTGCCGCGGGTGCGCTTGCTCAAGGTCTGCAGCTCGATGCCGCTGGGCAGCTTCTGCACCGCAGTGCGCGCGGCCAGCAAGGCCGGCGTCGGGTCGAACACCTCGCCCTCCTCCACCTTGGGCGGCCCCTTCAGTGCGGCCAGGCGCTGATCCAGCGGCGGCGCCGCCGGAATCTCGACCTTCTCCACCTGGGTGGCCGGCAGATAGCGGCCCAGTGTGCGATTGGCGCTGCGCAGATATTGCTGACGCACCCGTTCCACGTCCGCCAGCGTCACCTTGGGAATGTCCTCCATCAGCTGGAACAGCAGGCGCCAGTCGCCGGCGCCGATGAGGCCGGAGATCTGCTGGATCAGCGCCTCGGGCTTCTTCATCTGCTCGCGGTAGGACACCAGGGCCAGTTCGCGCACACGCGCCAGCTCGCTCTCCTCGAAGGGCTTGAGGCTGCGGCCCTCGACCAGATCCAGGAGCAACTGCTCGACCTTGGCCACATCCGCATCCGGCGGCAGCGCCGCAAAGGCCTGGATGCCGCCAGGATCTGCGCCGCCCAGCCCGCCCAGAAAGGCCGCCACGGCCAGCTTGGGCTCGACCAGGTTCTTGTAGAGCTGGCCGCTGGGCTGCAGCGTCATCAGCAGGCCATAGACCATCAGCGCAGCCGAATCAGGGTGGGCGGCAGCCGGCACGTGATAGCGCGCCAGCAGCATGGGCTGGCCACCAACACGCCGCACCACCACCGTGCGCTCGCCGTCCTGCGGCGGCTCCACCGTGTAGGGCTGCGGCATGGCCTCAGTCGGCCGCTTCAGCGGCGCGAAGTGCTGGCTGATGCGCGCCAGCGTGGCCCCCTTGTCGAAGTTGCCAGCGACCAGCAGCGTGGCGTTGTCCGGCCGATACCAGCGCTTGTAGAAGGCCTGCAGCTTCTCGATCGGCACGTTCTCGATATCGCTGCGCGGGCCGATGGTCGACTTGCCATAGGGGTGCCAGGCATAGGCGGCCGCATTGACGCGCTGGTTCAGCACCTGGAAACCGTTGTTCTCGCCGCGCTCGAACTCATTGCGCACCACCGTCATCTCCTTGTCGAAATCGGCCTTGGCGATGAAGCTGTTGACCATGCGGTCGGCCTCCAGCGCCAGCGCGAAGTCCAGCGTCTCGGCATTGGCGTTGAAGCTGGCGAAGTAGTTGGTGCGGTCGCTGCTGGTGGTGCCGTTCCAGCGCATGCCGCGCTTGGCGAACTCGCCGGGAATGTCGCGCTGGCTGGGCGTGCCCTTGAAGACCAGATGCTCCAGCAGATGCGCCATGCCGTACTCGCCCGGCGCCTCATGCCGGCTGCCGACGCGGTAGGTGATGTTGACCGTGGTCGTGCTCTGCGCCGCATCGGGCAGCAGCAGGATCTGCAGGCCGTTGGGCAGGCGGTACTCCTCGATGCCGCCCAGCTCGCGCACGAACTCCGGCGCCGGCAAGGGCTTGGGCGCCACGGCCGCTGCGGGCGGCGGCACACGCTTAGCCTTGGTCTTGCCATCCGGCGTCTGCGCCAGGCTGGGATTGAGGCTGCCGGCCAGGGCCAGCAGCAGGGTCAGCGGCAGCACAGGGCTGCGCCATTTGATCGACATGGTGGTTCCTCCCGCTTCGGGCGCACTCGGGCGTGCACCTCGTGGTGCTGCGATTGTGCCCACCGCCCGTGCAGCCCGGCACGTGCCGCCACTCACCCCTTGGAGGGCTTGCCGGGCCTGCGCGCCGCAGCTACCCCGTTGCACCCGTCGTGCGCCACAGGCGCTGGAACAGCGGCGACGGGCAGCTCAGCCGCGCATCCAGCAACTCACGTCCGCTGCGCTCCAGCAGCGTGCGCGGCGCTTGCGGCGCCAGCAGGGACACGCCCAGGCCCAGCCGATGCGCCTGCGGCGTCCAGCGCAGGCCGGCCGCCTCGGCCAGCGTCGGCATCACGTCGAAATGGCTGAACACGCGCGAAGGCTGCAGCAATGAAGCCTGCTCCCTGCCCTGCGCGTCCTGCCGGGCCATCGCATGGAAGAGCAGCGGCACCTCGTCGGGCCAGGCGGCCAGCTCGCCACTCAGCAGCTGCACCGGCGCCACATGATCGCCCATCACCCAGGCCAGCTTGGGCCGGCCATCAGCACGCGCCAGGAAACGCTGCACCAACTGCGCCACCGCTCGGTCGGTGCAGCGCAGCGACAGGCGCATCAGTGCCTCGGGCTCGGGCGCCGTGGCCTGAGGCGGCGCGCAGCCGGGGTCTTCCATGCCGGCCGGGCCATGGGTATTGACGGTCAGCACGATGTCCATGCGCGGGCGCGCATCGGGGCGCGGCTGCTGCATGTCGAGCCAGACCTGTTCGGTCAGCGCGCTGTCCAGCAGGCCCCAGCCCTCAGGCGGCACGGCCAAGCCGCGCGCGCGCCATTCGTCGCGGCCGAAGCGGCGCGTCACGCCGTGGGCCGCCAGGAACTTGCCTTTGCCGGCAAAGCGCAGCGAGGCGCCGCCAAAGAAGCTGACCTGCCAGCCCTGTTCGGCCATCAGATCGGTCAGGCAGCGGCCGCCGGCGAAGAAGCGCTGCGAATGCTCGAAGGCATTGCGGCTCATCAGGCCTACCGGCTGCAGCGGCAGGCCGCACAGGACGCTGAACATACCGGCTAGTGTGAAGCTGACACTGTGCAGGTTCTGCAGCTCGCCGCCATGGCGGCTGCGGGCCCAGTCAGCCAGCTTCGGGATCAGCGGCCGCTCGACATCGATGGGCCAGGCATAGGCCTCATCCAGGGATTCGACGAACACCAGCAGCACATCGGGCGCGCTGCCCTCGGTCTGGGCCAGGCGCTGCTGTGCCGGATCGGCATAGTGCTGGGCCAGAAAGTCCGACTCAGCGTCGTCCGCCTCGCAGCTGTCCTGCACCGTGGCACCCACCGAGACGGCGGCGCCAGCGCTCAGCAGCAGCCAGCTGGCGCGCCGCAGCCAAGCCGGCAGACGTGGCAGCAGCAGCCAGGCGAGGCCCGCCAACAGCAGTGTGCCAGCGCCCCAGCGCCACAGCCGCGCCAGCATGCGGGCGTCAGCCTGCTCCAGCCCGCCATGCTGCAGATGGAACAGCAGCTGATCGACGGACACCGGCCCGAAGTAGGTGCGCAGAAAGCTGCTGCCAATCAGCAGCAGCAACAGCATCAGCAAGGCGGCGGCGGCCAAGGCCGGGGGCAGTCGGCGCGGGGCACGCGAGGCAGATTTCACGGCAGCAGCGGCACGGAGTGGGCGGTCGACCCAGTGTCAGCAGCGCCTCCTGCCGGCGTTTGTGCCAGCGTTGCCCGATGTAAAGAAGTGCTTCGCCGGTGCGGACAGCGGCCGCTTTGAACTGACGTCGGCGCCGGGCGTCCGGCTTCAGTGCCGCCCTGCGCGCAGCGCCCGCGCCGGCCATTGCGCCGCCAGCAGCAGCGCCGCCATCAGCCACAGCGGTGCAGCCGCCACGCTGGCAGTGGCCAGGGCGCCAAAGCCCAGCGGCATCGCGATGGTGGCGGCATTGGTGACCATCATGCGCAGGCCCAGCGCCTGGCCGTGGCGCTGCGCCGGCGTCACCTGATGCAAAGTGGCCAGGATCATCGGCTGCACCGAGCCCAGCGCCAGCCCCAGCACGGCCGAACCCAGCATCAGGCCGGGCGTGCCAGGCAGCCAGGCGTACACCACCAGCGTCAGCGCGGCCAGCGCCATCGCGGCGCGCAGCGCCTTCAGCTCATCCAGCTGCGCCGCATAGCGCACGATGGCCAGCCGCACCACGGTGGCCGCCACCGCGAAGGCGCCCAGCACCAGGCCGATGCTGGAGGCGCTCAGGCCACGCGCATGACCCAGCACCGGCACCACGAAGCTGTGCGCGTCCCAGCTGGTGGACAGCACCACATTGAGCAGCAGCAGGCGGCGCAGCGCCGGATCGCGCAGCAGATCCCAGGCGGCCGCCTGACGCTGTGGATTGGCGGCCGGCGCTGGCACATGGCGCGGCACGCGAGTCGCCAGGCCCCAGGCCAGCAGCGGCAGCAGCAGGGCCAGCGCGAAGGCGCTGCGGTAGCCCATGCCGTCGATCAGCAGGCCGGCCAGCACCGGCGACAAGGCGTTCGACAGCGCCGGCCCCAGCGCCACCCAGCTGAAGATGCGCTTCAAGTCGCCGCTGCCATCGGCCATCAGCCCGGCCTCGCGCTGGATCGCCACCGCCGCGATGCTGACCGCGCCGCCGCTGGCCAGGCAGCTCAGCGCGATGGTCGCCAGCGTCGGCCAGGCCAGCGCCAACACAGCGCCGCCCAAAGCCATCGCCACGCCCACGCCCACCGGTGCATGAAAGCCGCGCCGGTCTGCCAGCCGGCCGGCCCACAGCGACAGGAACAAGGGCGCCACCGCGAACAGGCTCAGCAGCACGCCCACCGTCCACTCGCCATAGCCCTGGTTCAGCACCCACAGGCTGGCGGTGACGCGGGTCAGCGCCATGCAGGCATGCACCGCCACCAGCGTGGCGATCAGCCAGTGAAAAGCGTGCCGCAGGCTGGGCGCCGGCTCGCTCAAGCCTCAGCCTCGTCCGCCGCGCTGTCCTCATCGCCGGGCAGGCCCAGCTTGAGCAGCTTCTGCGTGGCTTCATCCGGCAAGGCTTCAACACTCTTGAGCTTGCGCGTCATGGCGCGGGTGCGCGTCTCGGCCGCCTCGATGGTGTTGCTGGCCTCGTCGAGCTTCTTCTTGGTCTTGGCCAGCACATCGCCGAACTTGCCGAACTCGGTCTTGACGGCGCCCAGCACCTCCCAGACCTCGGCCGAGCGTTTCTCCAGCGCCAGCGTGCGAAAACCCATCTGCAGGCTGGTCAGCGTGGCCAGCAAGGTGGTGGGGCCGACCAGCATCACCTTGTGCTCGCGCTGCAGGCTCTCGACCAGGCCGGGGCGGCGCAGCGCCTCGGCGTACAGGCCTTCGGTAGGCACGAACAGCATGCCGAAATCGGTGGTGTGCGGTGGCGACAGGTACTTCTCGCGGATGGTCTTGGCCTCCAGGCGCAGCCGCGTCTCGATGGCCTTGCCGGCCGTCTCGACGCCGGCCACGTCGGCGCGCTCCTGCGCTTCCAGCAGACGCTCGTAGTCCTCACGCGGGAACTTGGCGTCGATCGGCAGCCACAGCGGCTTGCCATCGTCGCGCTGGCCCGGCAGCGCGATCGCGAACTCGACCCGCTCGGCGCTGCCCGGCACCGTCGCCACATTGGCGGCGTACTGCTCGGGCGTGAAGACCTGCTCCAGCAGGCCGGCCAGTTGCACCTCGCCGAAGATGCCGCGCGTCTTCACATTCGTCAGCACGCGGTTCAGCGAGCCGACATCGCGCGCCAGGTTCTGCATCTCGCCCAGGCCCTTGTGCACCTGCTCCAGGCGCTCGGCCACCTGCTTGAAGCTCTCGCCCAAGCGCTGTTCCAGCGTGGCGTGCAGCTTCTCGTCGACGGTGGCGCGCATCTGCTCCAGCTTCTTCTCGTTGTCCTGCTGGATCGCGGCCAGGCGCTGGTCGACCGCGGTCTGCACTTGCGTGAGGCGCTGCTCATTGCTCTGGCTCATGGCCTTGAGCTGCTCGCGCATGGCTTCGGACAGGCGCTGCAGCGCCTCGGTCTGCGCCTGCGCGCTGCGCGACGCAGCAGCATCCTGCGCCTCGCGCGCCGCCAGCGCCTGCGCGGCCAGCGCCGACTGCAGGCCGCCGAGCTGCACGCGGAAGCTGTCGATCTGCTCGTTCTGCGTGCGCGCCACGTCGCCGCTCTGGGCCAACAGGGTCTGCTGGAACTGCGCCAGCGTCGCCAGCAACTCCTGGCGGGTGCCGGTGGCGCTGCGGCCCAACTCGTCGCGCAGCTCTCGCTCCAGGCGTTCCAGCTGCGCCAGCAAAGGGCGCGCCAGCGCTTCCTGGGTCTGAGCAGTGTTTTGGCTGGCCAGGCGGCGCCAGCTCAGCAGGCCCAGCACCAGCAGCAGCCCCAACAGAATCAGTATGACAAGGTCGATCAGGTTCATGCCTGCATTGTCGCCGTCGGCGCAGTCTCAACTTCGGCCCGGCCAGGCCGATAAGCCGGGGAAGATGCCGGAGGGACCGTGTACGTGGCCCCGCGGCAAGACCTGTCACCAGACCATGCGCGTGCGCCGTATCCCTGCCAGCCTGCTGAGACTGCTGCTGCTCATCACTGCGCTGGCCTGCACTCATGCCAGCGCAGCTGGCGTGGCCGAACAGGTCGAAGCGATCGAGGCCAAGCATGGCAACGAGCCACAGCAGGTGATTGAGCGCCTGGCCCCGCTGGAGTCCGCAGCACGCGTGGCAGGCGGCCGTGATCTGGTGACCTTCCTGGGCGCTTGGGGCTACGCGCATGGGGCGACCAATCGGGCATCGGTGGCTGACGCAGCGATCGCCGAGCTGCGCGAGATCGGTGATCGCAGCAGCGACCCGATGGCCCTGGCGATGGCCTATACGCTGAAGGCCACCATGCTGCAGTTCACCGGCCAGCTGCCGGCCGCAGCGATCTGGATCGAGCGCGCCGTACCCTTGGCCCGCCAGGCCGGCAACGCGCCGCTGCAGTACTGGGTGCTGATGTCGGCCGGCGATCTGTCGCTGATGCTGGGGCAGCTGGATCAGGCGCTGGCGCAGTTCCAGCTGGCAGCACTCGCTGCCCAGGCGCACCAGAACCCGCGCCGTGAAGCGCAAGCCCGGATTGCGATGCTGCCGCTGCAGATAGCCGCGGGCCGGAATGACGCGGCCCTGGCCGAATCGGAGCGGGCGCTGGCGCTGGCGGTGCAGGCCGGCGAGCTCAATCTGCAGCTGGCCGTGCGCGTGCTGGAGGCGCTGGCGGCCGAGCAGGCTGCACTGCCCGAGCGCCGCCTCAGCGCCCGGGCCGCTGCGCGCACCCTGGCGGCGAGCATCGGCAGCCAGGCCTCGAATGCCGAGTCCGCGATCAACCCCCAGACCGGCGGGCCGCACTGGTACAGCACCGAGCTGAAGGCTCGCCTGGACGTGGCGGGCATGCTGCTGGGTGCCGGCAATTACCGCCTGGCGCTGCGCATGGCCGAGCAAGCCGAGCAGCTGGCACGGCAGCAGCGCGACAGCAAGGACACGGCAACGGCCACCATCCAGCGCGGCCTGGCCATGCTGGGCCTGGGCCAGCGCGAAGCCGGCCGCGAGCTGGCCGACATCGGTCTGGCCCAGTTGCGCCAGAGCCCGGAATCGAGCGGTGAGCTGCTGATCTGGCTGCACCGCTATGCCCAGCAGCTGCAGAACGAGGGCGACGCGGCCGGCGCGCTGCAGCGCACACGCGAGGCGCTGCTGCTCGAAGCAGAGAAGCTGCGCAGCGATCGCCTGGAGACCGTGCTGGAGCTGCAGCGCAAGTCCAGCGCCGAGGAAGCGGGCCGCCAGCTCGATGCGCTGAAGCATGAGAACGCCCTGCAGGCGGCGGCGCTCAAGCGCCGCCACAGCGAGGTGCTGATGGCGCTGGCCGTGCTGGTGGCCTTGGGCGGTGGCGTCGTGCTGAGCCTGTCGCTGTACGCACGCGTGCTGCGCGCCAACCGCCAATTGCGCCAGCACCAGGCCGAACTTGAATACGCCACAAGCCACGACCGCATCACCGGCTTGCCCAACCGCAGCCAGCTGGAAGCGGACACGCTGGCGCTGCAAGCCACGCCGGGCGCGAGCTTCCTGGGCATCGGCGTGTCGATCAAGCGCTTCGGCCTGATCGTCGGCAGCCTGGGCCACGAACTCGGCGACCGCCTGCTGGTGCAGATTGCCGCGCGCCTGCAAAAGGTGCTGGAGCCGCTGCACGGGCGGGTGTACCGGCTTGACGGCTTGTCGTTCGCCTGCATGGTGGACACCGACCACGGGGACGCGGCGGCCCGCCAGTTGCTGGCCACGATGGCCGCGGCAATGGAGACACCCTTCCGCATCGATCAGCAGGAACTGGTGGTGACCATCAATCTGGGCGCGGCGGCATTTCCGCGCCACGCCGACACGGCGGCCGGCGTGGCGCGCCACATCCAGCTGGCGGTGCGCGATGCGCGCGCACACCCCGGCAACAGCTATCGCCTGTTCGACGAGGTGCTGGCCGAGCAGCAGCGCGAGCAGTTGCGGCTGGAAGCACGGCTGGCGCAGGCCCTGGAACGCAGCGAGCTGCAGCTGCACTACCAGCCGCAGCGCGACCTGCGCAGCGGCGCCCTGCTCGGCTTCGAAGCCCTGCTGCGCTGGACCACGGCCGAAGGGCCGGTCTCGCCGGCCGTCTTCATTCCGCTGGCGGAGGACTCGGGGCGCATCATCGAGATCGGCCGCTGGGTGCTGCAGCAGGCCTGCCGACAGGCGCGCGCCTGGAGCGATGCCGGGCTCGGTCGCCCGGTGGTGGCCGTCAATGTGTCACCGCGCCAGTTCCAGCATCCCGGCTTCCTGGACAGCGTGCGCGAAGCGCTGGACAGCAGCGGCGCCGACCCGGCGCAGATCGAGCTGGAAATCACCGAGGGCGCGGTGATGGGCGATGCCGAGTCGACCATCCGCAGCCTGCACGCGCTGCGCGACATGGGCCTGCAGCTGGCCATCGACGACTTCGGCACCGGCTATGCCAGCCTGTCCTACCTGCGCCGCTTCCCGCTGAACCGGCTGAAGATCGACCAGAGCTTCATCCGTCCGCTGGGCTGCGATCACGAGGACCGGGCCATCGTCGAGGCGCTGATCCAGCTCAGCCACAGCCTGGGCCTGCATGTGGTGGCCGAAGGGGTGGAGACGGCCGAGCAGCAGGCCTGCCTCGCCGAGCTGGGCTGCGACGCGATGCAGGGCTACTGGTTCGCGCGCCCCGGCCCGGTCGAGGCCGCCACTGCCCTGCTTCAGCAATCGCGCCCGTCGGGCAGCGCCTGAGCGCGGACTGCCAGCAGCCATTCGTCGGCGACACCCGCGCGGCTCAGGCAGGCACCGCGTCCGACGCGATCAGGGCGTCCCAGTGTGCCGCCGGCTCGGGCCGACCGAGCAGATAGCCCTGCATGCCCTGCACGCCCAAGGCATGCAGAAAGTCCTGCTGCTGCGGTGTCTCCACCCCTTCCGCGATCACCTCCAGCTTCAGCCCGTGGGCCAGCATCACGATGCTGCGCACCACGCGTTCGCGGCGCGCATCGCCAGGGCAGCCGCGCAGGAAGCTGCGGTCGATCTTGATGACGTCCAGCGGCAGGTCGACGATCTTGGCCAGCGAGGAATAGCCGGTGCCGAAGTCGTCCACCGCCAACGCGAAACCGGCGGCACGCAGGTGCCGCAGCTGCTCCAGCGCAGCGTCCTCGCGCTGGGCCAGCGCGGACTCGGTGACTTCCAGCTGCAACGCCGCAGGCGCCAGGCCGTGACGCTGCACCGTGGCCTGCACGCGCTCGCACAGGTCGGCGCGTTCCAGGTCATGGGCGGACAGGTTGACCGCCATCGTGAGCGCCGTCCCGCCCTGCGCATGCCAGCGCGCCAGTTGCGCGCAGGCGGCATCCAGCGCCCAGTCGCTGAGCTGCGTGATCAGGCCGCTTGATTCGGCCGCCGGAATGAAGTCGATCGGCGAAATCTCACCCAGGTGGTCGCAGCGCCAGCGCGCCAGCGCCTCGAAGCCCAGCAGCTCGCGGTCGCGCCCGAACTTGGGCTGGTAGACCAGATGCAGCGCATCGTGGCTCAGCGCATGCGGCAGCGCGGCTTCGATGGCCATCGCCCGGTTGACCTGGGCGGCCGTCTGCGCGTTGAACATGCCGACGCCGTCGAACTGCGCACGCCAGCGCGGATCCGTGGCCAGGTCCAGCGCCAGTTCGCTGCGCCGCAGCCACTCGGCGCCGTCCACCGCCGCGGGCACGCCGCCGCTGTCGTGCCCGACGCAGACCAGACCGAAACTCAGGTCCAGCACCGCCAATTGCCCGTCGATCCAGGCTTGCACCGGCAAGCTCTCCCGCAGCGACTGCACCAGCGCCATCGCCTGAGCCTCCTCGTCGACCGGATGCATGACAACGGCGATCACGGACGCACGCACCCGTGCCGCCACGCAGCCGCCGGGCAGCAGATCCAGCAGGCTCTGCACGAAGCGGCGCAAGGCCTGGTCGCCGCCATCGACGCCGAAGCGCGCATTGAGCTGGCGCAGGTTGTTGATGCGTATCGTCAGCAAGCCGCGGCAGCGCTGCCCGGCATCGCGCCGGTAAAGATGTGTCAGCAGGCGACTGCAGCGCAGCCGGTTGATCAGGCCCGTCACCGGATCGGCGCGGCTGGCCTGGCGCTCGCGGCGCATCGACTCGGCCAGATCGGACTGCACGCGCAGCAGGCGTGTCACGTCCTCGAAGCTGCAGACCCACTGGCCGGCGCTGGTCTGGCGGCAGGACCGCAGCACCACGGCGCGCGGCTCGGCCGATTCACCCAGCCACCAGCGCCGCCCGGTGCCCGTGCGCCAGCCCGCTGGCATCAGCTCACGCGGCTGTCGCTCACCCTGGTGGAGGATGTGCGCCAGCGGCCGGCCCACCAGGCTCGCTTCGTCCGGGCAAGCCAGCAGCTGCATGAAGCGCGCATTGGCGCGCAGGATGATGTCGTCGGCCGAGCACACCAGCGTGGGGGCGCTAACGGCCTGGAACACGTCTTCGCTGAGGCGCAGACTGCGCTGCAGTTCGGCCTGCGCCGCACGCATGCCCGAACTGAGCCGGTACACGGCCAAGGGCAGCGCCACATTGAAGAAGGCATAGACGCCGGCATGGATGTAGAAGTTGGTGCCCGGCAGACGCACCCACTCCTGCGGCAGCTGCGGCCAGACCAGGCCGCTGCTGGCCAAGGCGAAGCCGCCGGTGTTGAGCAGCATCAGCGCCAGCGCCAGGCGCCAGTTCAGCAGCAGGCCGGCCACCATGGGCGCCGCATAGGCAAACACATAGCCCAGGCTGGAAAGCACCGGCGACCAGCCGGTGCTGACGAGGATCGAGAAGCTGGCGGTATAGATGGCCGCCACCAGATAGGCGGCGCCCCGCCGCGAATCAGCAACGGTGTTGCTCGCCGCCTTCAGCACCAGCAGCAGCACGGCCGAGGTGACCACGAGCGCCATCCAGCGCTGCTGCAGCGCACCCTCGATGGCGATATGCAGGCTCAGCAGGCCGCAAAGCAGCACCGAGACCAGCACCACCACGCGCAGCACGCTCAGCTGGACAGCGTCCGTCGCCGCCTGCTGGGCACTGGCGCCTGTCACGGGGCTGTCGCTGTTGAGCAGCCAGGCCCTCATCCTCCGGGCGCAAGAAACAAACAGCATGGGCAGAGCATTCAGTCGAAACGGGCGCGAGGACGGGCGCCACGCACCCGCAGGCGTTCACCCGTTGATGAAAAATTGGCCGGTCAGACACGCAGTGGCGGCGTAGCCCTGGCCGGACGTCTTGTCCCGGACTTTAGCGACACGAACGGGCGGAGCCCGCCAAAAAAAGCGGAACTAAGTCACGCCAATCAAAAGTTAGGCCGCGCTGACGCTCCGTCAGCCCCCCAGCACCTGAGGGTTGAGCGGCGATGGCGGCTTGCCGCCCGTGAGCACGGCAATCAGGTTGTCGGCCGCCAGATCGGCCATCGCCAGGCGCGTCTTGACGCTGGCGCTGGCGATGTGCGGCGTCAGCACCACGTTGGGCACGGTCAGCAGCGCCGGGTGCACCTTGGGCTCGCCCTCGAACACGTCCAGGCCTGCAGCGGCAATGCGGCGCTCGGCCAGCGCCTGGGCCAGCGCCGCATCGTCGACGATGCCGCCGCGCGCGATATTGGTCAGCGTGGCGCTGGACTTCATGCGTGCCAGCTCGGCCGCGCCGATGGCGTGGTGCGATTCGGGCGAGTACGGCAGCACGATCACCAGATGATCGGCCTGCGCCAGCAGCTCGTCCTTGGAGACGTAGCTGGCGCCGACCTCGGCCTCCAGCTCGGGCGCCAGGCGGCTGCGGTTGTGATAGATCACCGGCATGCCGAAGCCCAGGTGCCCGCGGCGCGCAATCGCACGGCCGATGCGCCCCATGCCCAGGATGCCCAGCGTCGCGCCATGCACATCAGCGCCGCTGAACATGTCGTAGGCCCATTTGCTCCACTCGCCGCGGCGCAGGAAATGCTCGCTCTCGGCCATGCGGCGCGCGGCGGCCATCATCAGCGCGAAGCCGAAATCGGCGGTGGTCTCGGTCAGCACATCGGGCGTGTTGCTGGCCAGCACGCCGCGCGCGGTGCAGGCGGCCAGGTCGATGTTGTTGTAGCCGACTGCCATATTGCAGACGGCCTTCAGCTCAGGGCAGGCATCCAGCACTTCGGCGTCGATGCGCTCGCTGCCGGTGATGAAGGCGCCGGACTTGCCCTGCAGGCGGGCGATCAGCTCGGCCTTGGACCAGACGGTGTCGTCATCGTTGGTCTCGACCTCGAAGTGCGCGGCCAGGCGCTGCACGACGGAGTCGAAGACACGGCGGGCCACCAGCACGCGCGGACGCTTGGAGTCACTCATTTGCAGGCCTTTCAGCGGAACCAGATGAAGGTCATCACGACGAACAGCGGAATCAGCACCGCGCCCGACCAGGCCATGTAGCCGAAGAAGCTGGGCATCCGGATGCCGCGGTCCTCAGCGATCGCCTTCACCATGAAGTTGGGCGCGTTGCCGATATAGGTGTTGGCGCCCATGAAGACCGAGCCGGCCGAGATGGCCGCCAGCGTGGGTGCCAGCGTCGTCATCAGCACTTGCGGGTCGCCACCGGCCAGATTGAAGAACACCAGGTAGGTCGGTGCGTTGTCCAGGAAGGATGAGAGCGTCCCGCTGAACCAGAAATAGGCCCAGGGCAGCGGCTGGCCATCAGCGCCGGTGACGGCGCGCGTCACCGCGGCGAAGGCGCCCTGCTCGCCGGCCTTGAGCATGGCCAGCACCGGAATCATCGTGAGGAAGATGCCGATGAAGAGCTTGGCCACTTCCTGCATCGGCGCCCAGCTGAACTGGTTCTTCTCGCGCACGGCGCGCGGGGTGATGGCCAGCGACACCAAAGTCACGACGATCAGCAGCACATCACGCACCAATGCCTGCAGCTCGACTTCGGTGCCGGCGATGTTGAAGCTGATGCCCGGCTTCCAGATGCCGCTCATCAGCACCAGCCCCATCACCGCCGCCAGTGGGAGAAGATTGATCGCGCCCTCCAAGCCGAACTTGTGGCTGTCCGGGGTCGGGTCTTGCGGCAGCACGCCTTCCTTGCGGTACCAGTAGCTGTCGATCACGAAGAAGATCGCCAGCAGGCTGCCCAGCAGAAACAGGGTCTCGGGGAAGATGTGCTTGACGGTCCAGAAAAACTCGACGCCCTTCAGGAAGCCGAGGAACAGCGGCGGGTCGCCCAGCGGCGTCAGCGAGCCGCCGGCATTGCTGACGATGAAGATGAAGAACACCAGCACATGGGCCACATGCTTGCGGTTGTCGTTGGCGCGGATCAGCGGCCGCACCATCAGCATCGACGCGCCGGTCGTGCCCATGAAGCTGGCGAGCACGGCGCCGATGGCCATCAGGCCGGTATTGAGCAGCGGGCTGCCATGCAGGTTGCCGCGCACATAGATGCCGCCGGCGCTGGTGAACAGCGCGGTCAGCAGGATGATGAAGGGCAGGTACTCGGCCAGCAGTGCGTGGGCCAGCACCCCCCCCCGTTGCGCCCAGACCCTGGGTGGCGGCAAAGGGCAGCAGAAAGGCCAGCGCCCAGCCGGCAGCGATCTTGCCGAAGTGGTGGTGCCAGATGCCGGGCGCAGCCAGCGGCATGATCGCAATCGACAGCAGCATGCCGGCAAAGGGCACGGCCCAGAAGACGTTGAAGGCGCTGCCGTCGAGATCCGCAGCCTGGGCCAGCGGGGCGAACAGGGCCAGGCACAGGGCCAGCCCGAGGCGGTGTGTGGTGTTGTTCTTCATGCGCTGCGATCTTCCTGCGTCAGGCTGAAACCGGGCTGAACCCAGGCTGTTTGTTCATTGATCCAGGAAGCGCGTGAAGCCGGCGACCGGCTCGCGCTCGCTGACCAGGCTGTTCTCGATCGCTGCCGGATCGGCATAGCCCAGCGCCATGCCGCAGACCAGCATCTGCTCAGGCGCCAGCTGCAATTCCTCGGCAATCAGCCGGTGGTACTGGGTGAAGGCCGCCTGCGGGCAGGTGTGCAGCCCCTGGCCGCGCGCCGCGATCATGATGTTCTGCAGAAACATGCCGTAGTCCAGCCAGCTGCCCTGCTTCATGACGCGGTCGATGGTGAAGATCAGACCGACCGGCGCATCGAAGAACAGGTAGTTGCGACCATGCTGCTGGTGCATGCGCGCCTTGTCGGCCTTGCCGATGCCCAGCAGGCCGTACAGGTCCCAGCCGACCTTGCGGCGGCGGTCGATATAGGGCGACACCCACTCGCTCGGGTAGTAGGCGTATTCCTCCTGGTGCTGCGCAGCGACGGCCGGTTCGTTATGCGCCGCCAGGATGCGCTGGCACAGGCGATCACGCGCCGCACCGGTCAGCACATGCACCTGCCAGGGCTGGGTGTTGGTGCCCGAGGGAGCCCGCGAGGCGACCTGCAGGATGTGCTCGATGGTCTCGCGCGGCACCGGCGTGGGCAGGTAGGCGCGCATCGAATGGCGGCTGGTGATGGCCGCGTCGACGGCAGCGCGCTGTTCGGGGGTCGGCAGGTCGAAGAGGCTCACAGCTGAAGTCCTTCCAGGGCTTTTTGATAGGGAGCAGGCAGTTCAGCGACCGGCCGGCGGCTGTCGCGATCCACATAGACATGAACAAAATGGCCGCGCGCGGCGCAGGTCTCAGCGCCCTCGGCGAACAGGCCGATCTCGTAGCGCACGCTGGAGCGGCCGCGCTGCGCCACGCGCAGGCCGGCCTCGATACGCTGCGGAAAGGCCAGCGAGTCGAAATAGTTGCAGTGCGTCTCGACCACCAGGCCGATCACGGCGCCGCCATGGATGTCCAGCGCGCCCTGCTCGATCAAGTACTGGTTCACCGCGGTGTCGAACAGGCTGTAGTAGACGACGTTGTTGAGGTGGCCATAGATGTCGTTGTCCATCCAGCGCGTGCCCACGGCGACAAAGCGCGCATAGGCCTGGCGATCATCGGGTGCGGGGCGTTGACTCATGGGCTCGATTCTTTCATCTGCCCTGCTGCCAAAGCTGCCAGCTGTGCGCAGCCTCGCTCAGGGTATTCACCTGGACCTGCAAGGTCGTGTTCAGGTCGTGGCCATAGCCGCCGGCCATGGCAAGGGCGACCGGGATGCGCCGATCGCGCAGTGCCTGCAGCACGCGCCGGTCGCGCTCGAGCAGACCGTCGGTACTGAGTTTGAGTCGGCCGAGCCGATCACCTTCATGCGGATCGGCGCCCGCCAGGTAGAAGGCCAGTCCCGGCGGCGCGGCCGCCAGCCGAGCCCAGACCTGCGCCAGTGCGCGGTCCAGCGCGGCCAAGTACGGCGCGTCGGTACAGCCATCCGGCAGGTCGACATCCAGATCGCTGGGCTCCTTGCGGAAGGGGAAGTTCTTCTCGCCATGCATCGAGAAGGTGAACACGCTGTTGTCGCCGCGGAAGATCGCCGCCGTGCCATTGCCCTGATGCACATCGAGGTCGATCACCAGCACGCGCAGCCGGCCGCGCTGAGCGGCCGCCGCTTCGGCCTGCATCACACGTGCGGCCACCGCCACATCGTTGAAGACACAGAAACCCGAGCCCTTGTCCGCATAGGCGTGGTGGGTGCCGCCGGCCAGGTTGGCGGCCACGCCTTCCGCCAGCGCAGCGCGCGCGGCCATGATGGTGGCGCCCACCGAGTGCAGCGATCGCTCAGCCATGGACAGCGACCAGGGAAATCCGATCTCGCGCTGCTGGGCCGCCGTGAGGCCGCCCAGCCGCACCGCCTCCACATAGTCGGGCGTGTGCACCAGCGCCAGCTCGCCTGGCGCGGCGGCCACGGCGGGCTGCAGCCGGATCAGCCCTGGCTCGGCCTCCAGGCGCTCGCGCAGCAGGCGGTACTTGGCCTGCGGGAAGCGGTGCCCCTCGGGCAGATCCAGCAGATGGGCATCGGAGTGGAAGGCTTGCATAGGCGGTGTGGCCTGCACGATAGCCCAGCAGGTCGCGGCGCGTCTGTCACCGTCCGGTCACCTTGCATCGCCATGATTTGGGCTTGCGCCTCTAATAATGCTGCACCGCACAAAAAAGTGCTTGCAAATCGGTCCGGCCGGTCCCATACTTCGATTCATGTTGCAGTGCACCATTTCTGCAACCCAGATCCAATCTGTATCAACCCTCAAGGAGCCTTCAAATGCTGACCGCTGAACAAGTTTTCGCTGCCCACAAAGCCAATGTCGAGACCCTGTTCGGTCTCACCAACAAGGCCTTTGAAGGCGTTGAGAAGCTGGTGGAACTGAACCTGCAAGTGGCCAAGGCCGCGCTGAGCGAAGCCGCTGACAACACGCAAGCTGCGCTGTCCGTCAAGGACGCCCAGGAACTGCTGGCCCTGCAAGCCACCCTGCTGCAACCCAGCGCCGAGAAGGCCGCTTCTTACAGCCGCCACCTCTACGACATCGCTGCTTCCACCAACGCCGAAGTGGCCAAGGTTGCTGAAGCCCAGCTGTCCGATGCCCAGAAGAAGTTCGCTGCCGTGATCGACAACGCCGCCAAGAACGCACCGGCCGGCACCGAGAACGCCGTGGCCCTGGTGAAGTCTGCCGTGGCTGCTGCCAGCAACGCATTCGAGAGCGTGCAGAAGGCTGCCAAGCAAGCCACCGAAGTGGCCGAAGCCAACTTCCAGGCTGTGACCAACACCGCCGTCAAGGCCTCGCAGACAGCATCGCGCGGCAAGCGCGCTGCCTGAGCGTCTTCCAGACTGTTTGTCTCCTCGGTGCCCGTGCAAGCCTGGCTTGCCGGTACCGATTCAAGCCCGGTGCATGCACCGGGTTTTTTTTGTCTCTGGATTCAGCCGGGGCCAGCCTCAGGCAGGATGCCCAGCTGTTCCAGGCGATCAGCCACCAGTTCCAGACGCAGCAGCGGGCTGTCACTCATCATCAGGTGCTGGCGTTCCGCGTCGCCCAGGGGCAGCAGTTCCGACCAGCGATTCGCCAGCCAGCCGCAGTCCTGCCAACGGTAAGGCGGCTGGATCGGCAGGTCAGCGTCGGCCGCGCCCTGCGCCAGGCTGTGCAGCAGGCTTTGCAGCAAGGGCGCCAGCGGCGCCAGATCTGGCGGCACGGCCAGCGCCACATCGTCGGCCAGCAGCTGGATCTGGCCCATCCACAGCCCATGCGGCTGGCATGCGCTGCGCTGCAACTCGAAGCGCTGCCCGCCACGGCAGCGTAGCAACAGCAGGCCGGGCTGCGGACTCTCCAGCGCCGTGATGTGGGCCAGGGTGCCAACGGTCTCGAAGCGTTCTCGAACGAATCCCTCTGCATCGCCGCGCCGGCGGACTTCACCGCCTTCGAGCAGGCGCACCACACCAAAGGGCTGGCCGCTGCTGTGACAGCGCCGCACCATGTCGAGGTAGCGCGGCTCGAACACGCGCAGGGTCAGCAGCCCGTCCGGGAACAGCGGCGCCTGCAAGGGGAACAGCGGCAGCTCAGTGTCTTGCTGTGGCTGCTGCTGCATGGCTTCAGCGCGTCTTGGCGAGGATGCGCTCGCGCAAGGCGGGCAACAAGGCTGTCGCCGCTTCGCGGCCGGCCTGAATAGCGCGCCGGCGCGCCGTGAAGTCGGCGCTGCCCACGCCGTTGAGCTGAGGGCGCATCACCACATCGGCCTCGCGCAGCTCGAAGTGGTTGATGCTGCGCCCCATGATGGCGAAGGTCTGCAGCAGCATGCGCATGGCATCGCCGGGTGACTTGTCGGCGGGTGGCGACGAGATATCGACCGCGATCACCAGATCGGCCCCCATCTGCCGCGCATAGCGCACCGGCACAGGCGCCACCAGACCACCGTCGACGAACTCGCGCGCGCCAATTTTCACAGGCTGGAAAACCGCCGGCACGGCGCTCGAAGCCCGAACGGCTGCACCGGTATCGCCGCTGCGGAACAGCACGCCCGAGCCATCGCTGAGGTCAGTGGCCACAATGCCCAGCGGCATCGGCATCTGCTCGATCAGTCGGCCACCGGTTTTCTCACGCACATAACGCGCCAGGGCCTCACCCCGGATCAGGCCTCGCCCAGGGAAAGACCAATCGGTGATAGCGCCCTCGTCCATGTTCTCGGCCAGACTCGCCAGCTCGCGGCCGTTCATGCCGCTAGCGTACAGCGCAGCGACCAAGCTGCCTGCCGAAGTGCCTGTCAGGAAGTCGACCTTGATGCCCTGCTCTTCCAGCACTTGGATCACACCGATATGCGCAAAGCCACGCGCCGCCCCACCGCCAAGCGCCAGCCCGATCGAGGGCGGGCGCGGTGCGGCCTTGGGCAGCGTCGGCGCAGGCTCTGGAGTGGATGCAGGCCGCTGCGGCGGACTGGACAAGCCAGCACACCCAGTCAGCGCCAACATCGGCAGGCCGAGCGCCAAGCGGCGGCGCCCGACATCAAGCCGGGCACGCGCCGGCTGCAGAATCGAAGACATGGCCGCGATTCTAGAAGCCGCTCAAGCGCGGCTTCCCGTCAGCGCAAGCCGCCGACATCAACCCGCCATCAGCGCGCGACCTTCCTTGCGCTTGGCCTTGGTCGCATCGCGGCGGTAGGCTTCTTCGGCCTCCTGACGCAAGGCGATGGCCTTCTCAAGCGCCTCTTGGTAGCGCTCGATCGTGTACGTGCTCTCGGCAGCGATGTAGACACTGCGGCGCTGGGCCGGCGCACCGAAGCGCGGCAGCAGCACCGAGAAGCTGCAGTCGCGCCGATTCGGGCTGCGCTCGCGCACGATCGGACCCGAAATGCCGACCGGCAACGCATTGCTCTTGCTGGCGCTGGGCGTCGGTTTGAGACGCGACGGCGCAGGCAGCTTGGTCATGCGTTTGGAGAGCTCTTTCGTCGCGACCGCCAAGGCGCGCGCAGCGTCACCATAGGTGCCGTCCGAATAGAGCTTGGTGCCCCCGTAACGCAGTTGCCAACCATGGGTCGACTTGTGGTCTATGCGTTGGATGCACTGGGGAACGGAGAACTTTTCCCCGTTGTAAATCACGGCTTCTCTGACCTTCATGAGTAATCCTGTTTCGACTGGATGACTCCCTGTGCCCGCAGTGTACGTTGACTCGTTAGCACTGCCGGCGCAAGTGAGCGCCATCACCTTGCAGATTTTGCAGTTATTACCGAATTTGCAACGCAAAACAAGGGACAAGACTGGCCCCAAGCGCACCCTAATTCAAATTCAAGATAAGCAATCTACGAATCTATAGTTTGTCCACATATGAAGAGTGAATAGAGTTCGCCTCCTGGCTCAGCCATCGTGGCAGCCAAACAAGGAGAGGCTTTGGACTGGATAGCAATCGCGAGTGGCTTCGGCGTCGGCCTGATCGTCGGCATCACCGGCGTCGGTGGCGGCTCGCTGATGACGCCGCTGCTGCTCTCGGTGTTCAAGCTGAATCCGGCCGTGGCCATCGGCACCGATCTGTGGTTTGCAGGCCTGACCAAGGTCTCGGGTTCGGTGGCGCATGCCCGCCATGGCCATGTGAACTGGCGCATCACCAGCCAGCTGCTGGCTGGCAGCATTCCGGCCGCCCTGGCCACGGTGGCGCTGATGCATCTGACCGGCGTGACCAAGGGCTGGGCCAGTGCGCTGACCTTCTCGCTCGGCATCGCACTCTTGCTGACTGCTGTGGTCGTCGCCTTCCGGCCCTTCTGGCAGGCGCTGGGCATGCGTCTGGAGCGCTACCTGCCCGAGTCCCGCAAACCGGCGCTGACGGTGCTGGCCGGCGTCCTGCTGGGCTTTCTTGTTTCCTTGTCGTCGATCGGCGCTGGCGCCATCGGCGCCACCTTGATCCTGCTGATCTACCCGCGCCTGGAAGCGCGCTACATCGTCGGCACCGACATCGCCCATGCCGTGCCGCTGACCCTGGTGGCCGGCATCGGTCACGCGACGCTGGGCCATGTGGACTGGGCGCTGCTGGTGATGCTGTTGATCGGATCGATCCCCGGCATCTGGCTCGGCGCCCACGCCACCCGTCGCCTGCCCGACAGCCTGGTGCGCGGCCTGCTGTGCATTTCTCTCTTGATGGCCGGCTGGAAGGTCATCCACTAAATCCGACTCGCAGAACATGTACGCCTATACCGACTTCGACCGCCAGTTCGTGCGCGCCCGCGCCGCGCAGTTCCGCGACCAGCTGGAGCGCCATCTCGCCGGCACCCTGCCCGACGACGAATTCCGACCGCTGCGCCTGCAGAACGGCTGGTATGTGCAGCGCCATGCGCCGATGCTGCGCGTGGCAGTGCCCTACGGGGTGCTCTCAAGCCAGCAGCTGCGCCAGCTGGCCCGCATCGCCCGTGAGTACGACCGCGGCTACGGCCACTTCACGACGCGCCAGAACCTGCAATACAACTGGATTCCACTGCCGAAGGCCGCCGATGTGATGGATCTGCTGGCCGATGTCGATATGCATGGCATCCAGACCAGCGGCAACTGCATCCGCAACATCACCAGCGATGGCTTGGCCGGCATCGCGCCGGACGAGATCGTCGACCCGCGCCCCTATGCGGAAGTGCTGCGCCAATGGAGCACGCTGCATCCTGAGTTCGCCTTCCTGCCGCGCAAATTCAAGATCGCTATCTCCGGTGCCGCCGAAGACCGTGCCGCCATCGCCTGGCATGACATCGGCCTGCAGCTGAAGAAGAACCCAGCCGGCGAGGTGGGCTTCCAGGTGCTGGTCGGTGGTGGGATGGGCCGCACGCCGGTGATCGCCCAGGTGATCAACGAGTTCCTGCCCTGGCAGCAGATCCTCGTCTACATCGAGGCCATCGTGCGGGTCTACAACCGCTACGGCCGTCGCGACAATATGTACAAGGCGCGCATCAAGATCCTGGTCAAGGCCGAGGGGCAGCAGTTCTTCGACGCAGTCAATGAAGAGTTCCGCCAGATCCTGGAGCAGGACGAAGGCGGCCACGAGCACATCATTCCGCAGGCTGAGCTGGACCGCGTCGCCGCCAGCTTCGTCGTGCCGGCTGGCGTGAACGCCACAACAGCCGTCGACATCTTCACCGGGGTGCAGCCCGGCGCCTACAAGCGCTGGCTGGAGCGCAATGTGCACGGCCACCGCCTCAGCGGCTATCGCGCGGTGACGCTGTCGCTCAAGCGCGTGGGCATCGCCCCGGGCGACGCCACCGATGCGCAGATGGAAGCGGCCGCAGCGCTGGCTGAAGCCTTCAGCCATGGCGAGCTGCGAGTCACGCACGACCAGAACCTGCTGCTTCCCTGGGTGCGCGAAAGCGATCTGCCTGCCGTCTTCGAGGCCGCCAAGGCCATCGGCTTCACGACGCCCAATATCGGCCTGCTGACCGACATGATTGCCTGCCCCGGCGGCGATTTCTGCGCACTGGCCAATGCGCGCTCCATTCCCGTGGCGGCCGACATCACCGAGCGCTTCCAGGATCTGGACGAGCTCTACGACATCGGCGACATCGATCTGCACATCAGCGGCTGCATCAACAGCTGCGGCCACCACCACAGCGGCCATATCGGCATCCTCGGCGTCGACAAGGACGGCAGCGAGTGGTACCAGGTGACGCTGGGCGGTTCGGACGGCTCGACTTTGTCCGGCTCGGCCGTCGCTGGCCGCGTCATCGGCCCGTCCTTCGCCGCCGACGAGGTGGGCGATGTGATCGAATCGGTGGTTCAGACCTACCGCAGCCAGCGCAGTTCTGCGGCCGAGCGCTTCATCGACACCGTTCGCCGCGTCGGCATCGACCCCTTCAAGCAGGCCGCCAACGCCGTGCGTTCGTCCACTGCCACCGCCTGAGCGACCATGAAGTTCATCACCCCCCATCAAGACACTTGGCATCGCGTCGCCGGCGAAGACGGTCCGGTCTCTCACCCCGTCGCCGCGCCCCATCTGCTGCTGAGCCTGGAGCAGTGGCATGCGGTGCGCGACACCTGGCCGGCCGGCATGCCCGTCGGCGTGCAATTGGCCAATGACTTCGACGTCGAGGACCTCGCCGCCGACCTGCCGCGTCTGGCCCTGGTTGCGCTGAGTTTCCCGAAGTGGGTCGACGGCCGCGCCTACAGCCAGGCCCGCCTGCTGCGCTCGCGCTACCGTTTCGGCGGCGAGGTCCGCGCGGTCGGCGAGGTGCTGGTCGACATGCTGCCGCTGTTGGCTCGCACCGGCTTCGACGCCGTGCAACTGCGACCTGATCAAAGCGTCGAAGCGGCGCAGCGCGCGCTCGCCTTCTTCCCCTCGCATTACCAGGGCGATGTGCACGAGCTGCGGCCGGCCTTCGCGAAAGTCGGCGCATGAGCAGCAGCGACATCAGCGCCCTCTCCGCGCTGCCGGGCAGCGCCGCGACCAGTTCCGCCATCGCCCTCTATGGCCGGGTGACGGACGGCTTCGAGGCACGCCTGGCGCGCAGCCGCGCCGTACTGGCCGAGGCCTTCGAGGCCCATGGCAAGAGTCTGCTGCAGTCCAGCAGCCTGGGCGCCGAGGACATGGTGATCACCGCGCTGATCGCCGAGCTGGGCCTGCCCGTCACGGTGGCCACGCTGGACACCGGCCGCCTGCATGGCGAGACACTGGCCCTGCTGGCGCAGATCGAGGCGCGCTATGGCGTCAAGGTCGAGGTCTTCGAGCCTGTGGAAGAACAGGTGCTGCGTTTCGTGCGCGAACGCGGCGAGGACGCGATGTACGAGAGCCTGGCGCTGCGCAAGGAATGCTGCGCGATCCGCAAGCTGGAGCCGCTCTCGCGCATGCTGGCTGGCCGCAGCGCCTGGATCACCGGCCTGCGCCGCGAGCAGAGTGCCAACCGCGCCGAGGTGCCCTTCAGCGAACCGGATGGCCAGGGCCGTACCAAGATCAACCCGCTGGCCGAGTGGAATTGGGCTGATGTCTGGCATTTCATCGACACCCATCAGGTGCCGTACAACGCACTGCACGACCAGTTCATGCCCAGCATCGGCTGCGCGCCATGTACACGTGCGATCGCGGTCGGCGAAGACTTCCGCGCCGGGCGCTGGTGGTGGGAGGACGAAAATGCCAAGGAATGCGGCCTGCATCAGGCCAAGAGCAATCAAGAATTGAAGAAGTCTGGAGTTCAGGCATGAATGCCTCGGTGAATCTGGAAAAGCTGTTGCCCGCGGTGGACCACCGCCATCTCGATCATCTGGAAGAAGAGGCCATCTTCATCCTGCGCGAAGTGGCTGCGGCCTTCGAGCGTCCCGGCCTGCTGTTCTCCAGCGGCAAGGACAGCTGCGTGGTGCTGCATCTGGCCGAGAAGGCCTTCAAGCGCAAGATCAGCGCCGCAAGCGAGCGCCCGCGCTTCGCCGGCCAGCTGCCCTTCCCGCTGGTGCATGTGGACACCGGCCACAACTTCCCTGAAGTGATCCAGTTCCGTGACGAGCGCGTCGCCGAGATGGGCGAGCGCCTGGTGGTCGGCCATCTGGAAGACAGCATCAAGCGCGGCACGGTGCGCCTGGCCCATCCGCTGGAATCGCGCAACGGCCACCAGACCGTGACCTTGCTGGAAACCATCGAGGAGCACCGCTTCGACTGCATGATCGGCGGCGCCCGCCGCGACGAGGAGAAGGCGCGCGCCAAGGAGCGCATCTTCAGCCACCGCGACGCCTTCGGCCAATGGCAGCCCAAGGAGCAGCGCCCCGAGCTGTGGAACCTGTTCAACACCCGCATCCGCCCCGGCGAGCATTTCCGCGCCTTCCCGATCAGCAACTGGACCGAGCTGGACGTGTGGCTCTACATCGCCCGCGAGAACATCCCGCTGCCCAGCCTCTACTACGCGCACCAGCGCCAGGTCATCCCGCGCAAGGGCCTGCTGGTGCCGCTGACTGACGTGACGCCGCCTGAGGCCGGCGAGACGGTGGAAACCGCCACCGTGCGCTTCCGCACCGTCGGCGACATGACCTGCACCTGCCCGGTGGAGAGCGACGCCGCCAACGCCACCGACATCGTCGCCGAGACCCTGACTGTCACCGTCAGCGAACGTGGCGCCACCCGCATGGACGACCGCACGTCCGAGGCCTCGATGGAGCGCCGCAAGAAAGAGGGCTATTTCTGATGTCTGCAGTTCTGAACGACAGCCTGGTGCACCAGGCCGATGTCGACACCCAGCACCGCGCGCTGCGCTTCCTGACCGCCGGCAGCGTGGACGATGGCAAGAGCACGCTGATCGGCCGCCTGCTGTTCGACAGCCGCGCCATCCTGGCCGACCAGCTGGACACGCTGGAGAAGCGCGCTGCCGGTGCGCCCATCGACCTGAGCCTGCTGACCGACGGCCTGGAGGCCGAGCGCGAGCAAGGCATCACCATCGACGTGGCCTACCGCTACTTCGCCACCAAGACGCGCAAGTTCATCATCGCCGACGCACCAGCCATGAGCAGTACACGCGCAATATGGTCACGGCCGCAGCAGGCAGCGATGCCGCGGTGGTGCTGGTGGACATCACCAAGCTTGATCTGAGCGAGAAAGATCTGACCCTGCTGCCGCAGACACGCCGCCACAGCCTGCTGGCGCATCTGCTGCGCGTGCCGAGCATCGTGTTCGCGATCAACAAGATCGACGCGCTTGAAGCGCCGGCCGAGGGCTATGTCAAGGTCCACGTCGCACTGACGAACTTTGCAGCCCAGGCCGGCATCAAGGTTGCCGCCATCGTGCCGGTGTCGGCACTGCGCGGCGACAACGTCACGCAGCCCTTGGCGGCCGGCTGGTACGACGGCCCGTCCTTGCTGCAGGTGCTGGAAAACCTGCCGACCGTGCAGGAAGCGGTTGAAGGACAGCTGGCGCTGCCGGTGCAGTACATCGCCCGCGAGGGAGAAGGTACGGGCAATCAGCCGCGCACGCTGTGGGGCCGCATCGCCCAGGGCCAGGTCAAGGCCGGCGACACAGTGCAGATCCTGCCCAGCGGCGAGACTGCGGTGGTGGCCGAGGTGCGCCGCGCGGGCGAGATGGTGGCGCACAGCCTGGCCGGCGAATCGGCCGGCGTGGTGCTGGACCGCCAGCTCGATGTGAGCCGCGGCGACTGGATCGTCACGCCCGGCAGTGCCAAGCCCACGCAGAGCTTTGAAGCCACCCTGGCCTGGCTGGACACCGAGCCAGCCATCCCTGGCCGCAAGTACTGGCTGCGCCACGGCAACCGCTGGGTCCAGGCCCGCATCAGCGCGATCGAGCACAAGGTTGACATCCACACGCTGGCCGAGACCGAAGCGCATGAGCTGGCGGTCAATGAGATCGGCCATGTGCGCATCGAGACCCAGGCCGCCCTGCCGGTGCTGCCCTATGCGGCCAACCGCGTCGGCGGCGCGCTGATCATCGTCGACCCCGCCAGCAACCGCACCAGCGGTGCGCTGCTGGTGCGCTGAGGAGCAGCACCATGGGACGCGTCATCTTCGTCAGCGCCGGACCCGGCGCGGCCGATCTGATCACCCTGCGCGGCGCACGAGCGCTGGCGCAGGCCGATGTGGTGCTGTTCGATGCACTGACCGATCCGGCGCTGCGCGAGCTGGCACCGCAGGCGCAATGGATGGATGTCGGCAAGCGCGGCTTCTGCGACTCCACCGCGCAGGCGGCCATCAACGCCGCCCTGGTGAAGCAGGCGCTGGCGCATCAATGTGTGATCCGGCTCAAGGGAGGTGACGCCAGCATCTTCGGCCGGCTGGAAGAAGAGCTCGACGCTCTGGCAGAGGCCGGCATCGAATCCGAGGTGGTGCCCGGCGTGACGGCGGCAATTGCCGCCGCCGCCCAGCTGCAGCGCCCCCTGACGCGCCGCGGCGCCGGCCGCAGCGTCAGCCTGACGACGGCGATGACCCGCGACGGTGATCTGCAGGCGCAGCGTTCGGCCGATACCGAGGTGTTCTATATGGCCGGCCGCCAGCTCGGCGCGCTGGCGCGCAAGCTGCAGGAGGCTGCTTGGCCGGCGGACACGCCAGTGGCCGTGGTGTCGCGGGCCGGTTGCAGCGATGCGCTGAGCAGCGACCACCGGGTAGCCGACCTGGCCGCAGCGGCCATGCTGCACCGCGGCCGCCCCACGGTGGTGACAGTCGGCGTCGGGGCCAGGCCGCTGCGCAAACAAGCGCTGGCACGACAAAACCCCCAGATTGACCGCGCTCAAGCCAGCGCAGCCAGGGTGAACGATTAAAATCCCGCCTTTGTGCGCCGCCGCAAAGACCGCCGAGACCCGGCGGGCGCTGGCGTCCCAGGGCCCCAATACTTCAGAGCTGCTCCATGACCCACGTCGTTACCGAAGCCTGCATCCGCTGCAAATACACCGATTGCGTTGATGTCTGCCCTGTCGACTGCTTCCGGGAAGGCCCGAACTTCCTCACCATCGATCCGGACGAATGCATCGATTGCGCCGTCTGCATCCCCGAGTGCCCGGTCAATGCCATCGTCCCTGAGGAAGATGTGCCCGGCGACCAGCAGCACATGATCAAGCTGAACGCACAGCTGGCCCAGAAGTGGCCCAGCATCACCAAGCGCAAGGCGCCGCTGCCCGACGCCGACGATTGGAAGGACAAGACGGGCAAGCTCTCCGAGCTGATCCGCTGAACCCTGCCCGGCCAGCCCTGAGGCTGGTCTGCTCAACGAATGGAAAACCAAGTGACTCAAGCCACCACCGCCGCTGGCGTGATTGAAACCGATGCCGTCATCGTCGGCGCGGGCCCGGTGGGCCTGTTCCAGGTGTTCGAACTCGGACTGCTGGAGATCAAGGCCCACATCATCGACTCACTCGCCTACCCCGGCGGCCAGTGCATCGAGCTGTATCCGGACAAGCCGATCTACGACATCCCGGCCGTGCCCGTGTGCACCGGCAAGGAACTGACCGACAACCTGATGAAGCAGATCGAGCCCTTCGGCGCGACCTTCCATCTGGGCCAGGAAGTCACCACGGTGGAAAAGCAGGCCGACGGCCGCTTCTTCGTCGCCACCTCCAAGGGCACGCAGTTCCTGACCAAGACAATCTTCATCGCGGGCGGCGTGGGCAGCTTCCAGCCGCGCACGCTGAAGGTGGACGGCATCGACAAGTACGAAGGCTCGCAAGTGCACTACCGTGTGCGCAAGCCCGAGCAGTTCGCCGGCAAGAATCTGCTGATTGTCGGCGGCGGTGACTCGGCGCTGGACTGGGCGCTGAACTTCTGCGGCGGCAATGAGGACGGCAACCCGCACAAGGCCGAGAGCGTGATCCTGCTGCACCGCCGCGACGGCTTCCGCGCCGCGCCGGCCAGCGTGGCCAAGATGCGCGAGCTGTGCGACGCCTACGAAATGCAGTTCATCGTCGGCCAGGTGACCGATATCGACGAAGCGGACGACCAGCTCAAGGGCGTCAAGGTCACCGGCGGTGACGGCGTCACCCGTGTCGTGCCTTGCGACCAGGTGCTGGTGTTCTTCGGCCTCTCCCCCAAGCTCGGCCCGATCGCCGAATGGGGTCTGTCGCTGGAACGCAAGCAGATCGTCGTCGACACCGAGAAGTTCGAGACCAGCACGCCCGGCATCTTTGCCGTAGGCGATGTGAACACCTACCCGGGCAAGAAGAAGCTGATCCTGTCGGGCTTCCATGAAGCCGCGCTGGCCGCCTTCGGCGCGATGCCTTACATCAACCCGGACAAGCGTGTGCACCTGCAATACACCACCACCAGCCCCAAGCTGCACAAGGTGCTGGGCGTGGAAACGCCGGTGTTCGACTGAGCGCGCAGCGCCGCCTGACAAAGCCCGCCCCCGGCGGGCTTTTTTCATCCTGCCGATAGAATGCAGCTCTTCGCTAGGGGTGCTGGTTTTCGCAAGAGAGCCGGCTGAGAAAGTCCCTTTGAACCTGATCCGGTGCGCTCTACGCGTGCCGGAGTCCCCGCAAGGGGATCGAGTTAATCCTCGCGCAGGGAAGCACGCAAGACGCCATCGACGTGACAGCAGGCCTTTCTCTCGCGCTGTCCGGGTGTCTGCGAATTGCCGACCTGCCATCGACCTTGAAGTCCAAGATGGCAACACACGCTCTGAAACTCTCCGCTCTCGCCGCCGCCTTGCTGGCGATCCATCCTGCATTCGCGCAATCCAGCCTGCCCGCCGTCACGGTGTCCGGACGCAATGCCGATGCCCCCGTGCGCATCGGCGGCTGGGGTGACACGCCCGTGGCCAAGCTGCCGCTGCAGGCCAATGTGCTGAACAGCGAGCGCCTGCTGGATGCCGGCATCTCGAACCTGGCCGGACTGAGCCAACTCGACGCCAGCGTCGGTGATGCCTACAACTCGGCCGGCTACGTGTCCTACCTGAAGGTGCGAGGTTTCGATCTCGACAACCGCTTCAACTACCGCCGCGATGGCCTGCCGATCAGCGCCGAGACGGCATTGGCGCTGGGCAACAAGAGCAGCATCGAGGTGCTCAAAGGCACCAGCGGCACCCAGGCGGGCACCAGCGCCCCCGGCGGCCTGGTCAACCTGGTGGTGAAGCGGCCAGACGTCGAGCTGCTGGCCCTCAGCGCCGGTGTCAGCGAGCGCGGCACGTTGGAAGCGGCGGTGGACTGGAGCCAGCGCTTCGGCACGGCCAATGCCTTCGGCCTGCGCATCAATGCGGCCGGTGCTGCGCTGCGCCCCGAGCTCAGGGACGCGCAGGGCGAGCGCCAGCTGCTGGCCCTGGCCGGTGATTGGCGCATCAGCCCCGATACGCTGCTGGAAACCGAATTCGAGTGGAACCGCCAGTCCCAACCCAGCCAACCCGGCATGAGCCTGCTCGGCAGCAAGCTGCCCGATGCCAAGGCCTTCGACCCGCGCCGCAACCTCAACAACCTGCCCTGGTCCCAGCCAGTGGTGTTCGACAACAGCCATGCCTCGCTGCGGTTGCAGCAACGCCTGTCGGCTGACTGGCGCGCCCAGGCGCATCTGGGTGTGCAAGAGCTCAAGACCGACGACCGCCTGGCCTTTCCCTATGGCTGCTCGGCCGAGAACGCCTGGGACCGCTATTGCAGCAATGGCGATTTCGACCGCTACGACTTCCGCAGCGAGGGTGAGCGCCGCCGCAGCCAGGCGCTGGACCTGTCCTTGAGCGGCAAGCTGGCCATGGCTGGCCTGCAACACCAGATCAGCGCCGGCCTGCTGCTGAGCCGCTACCAGGCCCACCTCGGCCCGCAGACCAACCAGCAAGTGAGCCCAGGCAATGTCTTCATCGACCAGCCCTCGCCGCCCAAGGCCGAGCCCAATGAGGTCAACACCAACCGCGAAGAGCGCAGCAGCGAGCTCTACCTGCGCGACGCCGTGCAGATCGACAAGCAATGGCAGGCCTGGCTGGGCTTGCGGCACAGCCGCATTGAGCGCGAAAGCGTGCGCACCGACGGCTCGCGCGCGACCAACTACCCCCAGAGCTTCAGCACGCCCTGGCTGGGTCTGAGCTATGCCATCAACCCAACGCTGATGGCCTATGGCAGCTGGGGTGAAGGGGTGGAATCCGAAGTGGCCCCGAACCGCCGCCGCTACAGCAACCGGGGCCAGGTCTTGCCCGCCTTGAAGAGCCGCCAGTTCGAACTCGGCCTGAAGTCCGGCAGCAGCACGGTCGACTGGTCGGTCAACGCCTTCGACATCCGCCGCCCGCTGTGGAGCGACATCGGCGCCTGTGACGACGACATCGCTGACAGCTGCACCCGCAAGGCCGACGGCTACGCGCGCCACCGTGGCCTGGAAGGCCAGGCTGATATCAAGTGGAGTGGCGGCGGCCTGCTGGCCAGCGCGATGAAGCTCAAGGCCCGCCGGGAAGCAGCCATCGATCCCGCGATGAACGGCGTGAAGCCGACCAATGTCGCCGAGACCTCGATCAAGCTCAACGCCCGGCAGCGCCTGGCCGCCTTGCCAGCACTGCAGCTCAACGCCGGCCTGGTCTACGAGGGTGCCCGCACCGTGTTGCCTGACGCCAGCCTCAGCATCCCCGCCTGGACCCGCCTGGATGCAGGCCTGCGCTACGAGCAGACACGGGGCAAGCAACTGCTGGTCTGGCGCGCCGGCGTCGACAACCTCACCGACAAGCGTGCCTGGCGCGAGTCGCCCTACCAGTACGGCCACGCCTATCTCTACCCGCTGGCCCCCAGGACCTGGCGCGCCAGTGTTGAAGTGCAGTTGTAAAGCACCAAAAACTCTGGCTATAATGCAAGGCTCTGTTCCTCGATAGCTCAGTCGGTAGAGCGCCGGACTGTTAATCCGTAGGTCCCTGGTTCGAGCCCAGGTCGAGGAGCCAGAATTTCAGCTGCAGCGGTACGGATCCGCTGCCGCAAGCAGACACAAAAACTACCGGTCAATTCCTCGATAGCTCAGTCGGTAGAGCGCCGGACTGTTAATCCGTAGGTCCCTGGTTCGAGCCCAGGTCGAGGAGCCAAATGAGAAGCCCCCCAGCATCGCAAGATGTTGGGGGTTTTTTCTTGGCGCAGCGCTGATTGATCGCCTCAAACCCACTTGCCGAGAAGCCATGAAGCCACTCATCCGACTCTTCTTCAAAACCCTGCGAGTGCTGCTCGGCCCGTTGATGCTGCTGAAGGAGCGACTCACTCGCCCTACGGCGCTGCAACGCTCGGCTGAACGGCAGGCCGAGGTGGACCGTCAATGCCAGAGCCTGACGCTCTATCAGTTCAGGACCTGCCCCTTCTGCATCAAGGTGCGGCAGGAGATGCACCGCCTGGCCTTGCCTGTCGAGAAGCAAGATGCGCAGCATGATGCGGTGGCTCGCGGCGAACTGCTGCAGGCCACCGGCGCAACCAAGGTGCCCAGCCTGAAGATCACCGCGACTGACGGGTCGGTACGTTGGCTCAGCGACTCGGGCGCGATCATTGCCTACCTGCGTGAAAGGTACGCCGCATGAGCCAGCCCCTGCTGCCAAACTGCCCGCAATGCAATTCCGGGCTGAGCTACCCGGACGGCACCCAGCTCATCTGCCCGGAGTGCGGCCATGAGTGGTCGGCCGAAGCAACAGCCGCCGCGCACAGCGATGAAGGCCCGCGCCTGATCCGCGATGCCAACGGCAACGAGCTGAAGGACGGCGACACCGTCACCGTCATCAAGGACCTCAAGGTTAAGGGTTCGTCCCTGGTCGTCAAGGTCGGCACCAAGGTGAAGAACATTCGCCTGACCGAGGGCGATCACGACATCGATTGCAAGATCGACGGCGTCGGCGCAATGGGGCTGAAGTCGGAGTTCGTCAAGAAGGCCTGAGCCCTCGCCCAAGCCTCACCCAAGCCGGGCGGCGACCCGGCTCAGCGCAGCGCCAGCCAGATCTCGTTGCGACGCAGGAACCAGGGAGTGAGCGGCGCGTTGTAGCGCGCAAGCACCGGCTCGCCTTGCGTGGCGATGCCCTGCGCTTGCAGCAGCTGCCTCAACTCGCCCAGATGCTCCAGGTAGTTGGCCTGCGACCAGGTGCCTGAGTAGCGCAACACCGCCCAGTTGGCGGCCGGTACTTGGCGGATCTGCACACGCGGATCAATCGGCTCGGGCGCCGATTCCAGCGTCACCGCCTTGGGCAGCACAAACTGCACCAGCATGCCGCCAGCCACCGCGGCCTGCGTCACAGGCGCCGTCATCTCCATGCGCACGGGTGCAGCGGGCTGTTGCGTCACCGGCGCCGTCATTGCGAATTTCTTCTCGCCCTTGTTCTTGCCGAAGATGTAGCCGGCAAGAATCGGGAAGGCCTTGTTGCCAGCATCCTCGGAAGAGCTCTCCAGCAGCACCTCGGCCACTACATAGGGCGCATAGCGGCGCAGTTCGACCCGGTCGATGGTCTTCACGACCTCGTACTCAGGTTCTTCGATGGCATGGCTGTGCAGAGGCAGAACAGCGAGCGAGAGCGAAAGCAGAAGACGGCGCATGGCGTTGAGCTGCTGAGGGATCAGTCAGGCTTTGAAACGGTGCCGCAGTATCTGGTTTTGCCCTGAGTGGCGCTGCAGGCCGGCCGCGCGACTGTGCTGCTGTCAGGGGCTTGCGCGCCGGGCAGGTGCGGGCAGCAACAGGCCCTCATGCAAGGCCACCTGTTCCAGCGCCGCCTCAAAGCTGGCGCGGGCGGTGGCGGCTACCTGACGCAGATAGGCGTGCAGCTGAGCGTCGGCCGCACTGCGCTGCTGGCACTCGGCGCTGTAGGCCTCGAAGTGCGAGAGCTGCATCAGCAGCTCGGCCACATGTCGCGGACACTCGCAGGCAATCGTCGTCGACAGGCCGGCAAAGTCGGCCAGCGCCGCGTCGTCCCAGCGGCGCGCCGGGATGGCCCCGCCGCGGTGCGCGGGCCAAGCGGCGGCAGCCGCTGCCGCGCCGGCGTCCGACAGCATGTGCAGCCACTGCGCCAACACGGCATCGGCTTGCGGTTCGCGCAGCAAGCTGATGCCGGCCCTTGCCAGGGCCTCGCAGACGGGCTCTGCGGCGAAGCTGTAGAGCAGCGCCTTGGGGACAGCTGCCAATCCAGGCGCAGCCGCTTCGAGCGATGGCAGCCAATCGGCCAGCACCGTGGGCTCCTGCAGCAACAAGGCGTCCACATCCGAGGCTTGCAGCGCGGCAGCCGCCTGCGCCAGATCACTGAACGGCCCCAACAACACCAGCGGCCGGCCCAGCCGACGCAGCAGTGCCGGCCGCTGCAGGCGAACGCCCAGCGCCGCACCGATCACCGCCACGCGCCAGGGGCGCGCCGGCGCCAGCGTCGGGGCGGCCTGCACCGGGTCCCCCTTCTGCAGGCCCGACAAGGCCTGCGCATGGGTCGCAGCCACCTGCTGCAGCTCCGGCATCGGCAGCGCTGCCAGGCTGCCGATCGCATGCCCGAGATCCGTCAACTGTTTCAGCAAGGCAAGCCGGCGCACATCGTCGGCCGAGTACAGGCGCTGGCCGCTGGGCGACAGCGCCGGCTGCGTCACACCATAGCGCCGCTCCCAGACACGCAGCGTCGCCACCGGCATGCGCAGCATGCGGGCCACGGCGCCGCTGCGGTGCACGGTCGCCTCGGCCGCAGCACGGGCCGGCCGGGCGGTAGAAACAGCGGGCAGATTCTGTTTGCTCATTGATCGAAACCTCAGCGTTCAGTGACTCGCTTTTGACGCCGATTATTCTCGCCTATTGCTATGGATTAAGCACGCTGACTCGCTTTTGAATCACAAATAGCTAGGATCTCCTCCATTGCCGAATCACCCCCCCCCTGCTGAGGAGCTACCCATGACTCTGCAACGACCCCGCCGTGTATTCCTGATGACCCTGGCTGCCTCTGGCGCGGCGCTCGCCACCCGGGCGCAAGCGCAGGCACAGTTGGACGAGAAAGACCCCCAGGCCGTGGCGCTGGGCTATGTGGCCGACGCCAAGCGTGTGGACGCCAAGAAGTACCCGCGCTTCGCCGCCGGCCAGAACTGCGCCAACTGCGCGCTGTACAAGGCCAAGGCGACCGACAAGTTCGGTGGCTGCCCGCTGTTTGGCACCAAGCAGGTGGCCGGCGCGGGCTGGTGCAATGCCTGGGCGAAGAAGCCCTGAAGCCGGTGCGGCACCAGCGGATCGCCCGATGACTGCGCGCGGCGCCTCCACGCCCTCCTTCCGCGGCAACAAGGCGGGCTTGCCCAGCAAGCTCTGCCTGGCCTGCGGGCGCCCCATGAGCTGGCGTCGCAGCTGGGCCAAGAACTGGGCCGAATTGAAGTTCTGCTCTGAGCGCTGCCGGCGCAGCAAGGGAAACAGCCATGGCTGAGTTGCGCCATCTGATCCTGGTGCTGGGCGACCAGCTCGACCTCGAGGCCGCCGCTTTCGACGGCTTTGACGCGCGCCGTGATGCGGTCTGGATGGCTGAGGTGGCGGAGGAATCGACGCATGTATGGTCGAGCAAGCCGCGCACGGCCCTCTTCCTGTCGGCCATGCGGCACTTCGCTCAAGCGCTGGAGCAGGCTGGCCGACCGCTGCACTACACGCGGCTGGACGCACCCGACAACGCCAGCAGCCTGCAGGGCCAGTTGCAAGCCGACATCCAGCGCCTGCGCCCCCAGGCCCTGGTGATGACGGCGCCGGGCGACTGGCGCTTGCTGCAGGCCCTCAAGTCCGTGGCCGAAGCCAGCGGGCTGGTGTTGGAGTTGCGCGAAGACCGCCACTTCTTCTGCAGCGTGCGCGAGTTCGCCGCGCATGCCCGAGGCCGCAAGTCCTTGCGGATGGAGTATTTCTACCGCGAGCAGCGCAAGCGTCACGGCGTGCTGATGCAAGCGCCGGCGGAGGGCGCAAGCCAGCCAGAGCCGCTGGGCGGCCAATGGAACTTCGACGCCGACAACCGCGAAGCCTTTGCCGACACCGGCCCGGTCGGCCTGCCGCCGCGCTGCCGCTTCGAGCCTGCCCCCATCACGCGCGAAGTGATCGCCCTCGTCAACCGGCGCTTTGCCAGCCACCCCGGCAGCCTGGACAGCTTCGCCTGGCCGCTCACCCGCGCCCAGGCTTTGCAGGCGCTGCAGGCCTTCATCGAGCAGCGGCTGCCGCTGTTCGGGCGCTACCAGGATGCGATGTGGCCGGACGATGCCTGGCTGTATCACTCCCACCTGTCGGCAGCGCTCAACCTGAAGCTGATCCACCCGCGTGAGGTGGTGGCGGCAGCCGAGGCTGCTTTCCACGCGGGCCATGTGCCCTTGTCCAGCGCCGAAGGCTTCATCCGGCAGATCCTGGGCTGGCGCGAATATGTGCGCGGCATCTACTGGACCCAGATGCCCGGCTATCTGGAGCGCAACGCACTCGGCGCCCAGGAACCCTTGCCGGACTGGTACTGGAGCGGGGAGACCGATATGGCCTGCCTGCGCGATGCACTGCAGCAGACGCTGGACCACGGCTATGCCAACCACATCCAGCGATTGATGGTGACCGGCCTGTTTGCGCTGATGCTGGGCGTCGATCCCAAGCAGCTGCACGCCTGGTATCTGGCCGTCTATGTCGATGCGGTGGAATGGGTGGAACTGCCCAACACCCTGGGCATGAGCCAGTACGCCGACGGCGGCCTGATGGGCAGCAAGCCCTATGCCGCCACCGGCAAATACATCCAGCGCATGAGCCCGCACTGCAAGGGCTGCCGCTACGACCCGGCCGAGCGCGTTGGCGGCACGGCCTGCCCCTTCACCACGCTGTACTGGGACTTCCTGCTGCGTCATGAAGCGACATTGGCTCGCAACCCGCGCATGGCTCTGCAGCTCAAAAACCTGGCGCGCCTGGACGAGACGCAAAAGCAGGCGGTACACCAGCGTGCGGCGGCCATCCGGCGCGGCGAGATCGGCACGGCGCGCACGCCCGGCGAGCGGCCGGCCGAACAGGTGGAGCTGTATGTCTGAACCCTACGCCCCAAGCCTGGAGGCCGCGCTGGCCCGCATCGCCGCGGTGCGGCCGGCCGCCTATGCCCGCACGCGCAATGCGCTGGACGGTGCGGTGAGCGGCCTGTCGCCCTACATCAGCCATGGCTTCGTCAGCCTGACCGATGTCCTGGCCGGCGTGGCAGCACACCACCGGCTGGACATGCAGCACAAGTTTGTCTACGAGCTGGGCTGGCGCGCCTACTTCCGCCATGTCTGGCAGCAGCATGGCGACGGCATCCTGCGCTCGCTGCATGAAGGGCCGCTGCCCGACTCGGCCTATGCCACCGAACTGCCGGCCGACATCCGGCAGGCGCAGACCGGCGTGCCGGTGATCGACGAAGCCGTGCGCACGCTCTATCGCAGCGGCATGCTGCACAACCATGCGCGCATGTGGCTGGCCAGCTATATCGTGCATCTGCGCCATGTGCACTGGCGGGCCGGCGCCGACTGGCTCTACGGCCATCTGCTCGACGGCGACCTGGCCAGCAACCACCTCAGCTGGCAGTGGGTGGCCGGCACCGGCAGCCGCAAGCCCTATCTCTTCAATGCCGAGAATGTGGCGCGGTATGCGCCATCCGCCTGGCGCAGCCCGGGCAGCGTGATCGACGCCAGCTACGAAACGCTGGACCAGCTGGCGCGCCAGCCCGAGCCAGGTGTGGCGGCGTCGCCTGCAGGCTCGGCGACCGACGAGCCTTCACTCCACGACAGCCCGCCCGCTGCGCTCGCCGCCACCGCGCCCTCGGCTGCCGATGTAGCCGGGCGCGATGTCTGGCTGGTCCATCCGTGGAGCCTGGGCCTGCTGCCGCCCGCATTGCCAGCCGACACGCTGGTGCTCGGCCTCTTCGTCGACGAGTTTCACTGGGCCTGGCCCTGGAGCGAGCGGCGCTGGCACTTCGTCGGCCGCCGCATGACCGAGCTGGCGGACCGGCTCTGGCAAGGCGATGCAGCCGCCATCGGCGCCGCGCTGGCCAGCGCCCGCAGCGTGCGCAGCATCGCCGAGCCGCACCTGGACGCCTGGCTGCCACGCTGGGCAGCCTGCGAGCCTGCGCCTGCACTCTTTCCGCCAGTGAACCGACGCTGCGACTCGTTCTCGCAATGGTGGACCCACGCCTCGCGCGGCCTGAACAGCGCCGCTGATCTGCTGGCCGTCAATGAGGTTCCCGCATGTTGAAGCAGCCCGAAAAGCCGAGCGCTGACGAGGCGCCGCCGCTGCTGGTGCTGTACGACGGCAGTTGCCCGCTGTGCCGGCGCGAGATCGGCATCTACCGCGATCTGCGGCCAACTGCACCCCTGTGCTTTGCCGACATCAGCGATCCGGCGCTGCCGCTACCTGATGGTGTGAGCGGCCCGACGCGCGCGCAGCTGATGGCGCGCTTCCACGTGCGAGCCGCCGACGGCCAGCTGCTCAGCGGTGCTGCCGCCTTCCTGGCGCTATGGGCTGCGCTGCCGGGCTGGCGCTGGCTGGCAAGGCTCGGCCGCGCGCCCGGTGCGGCCTGGGCGATGGAAGGCGCTTACCGTTTGTTCCTGCGCCTGCGGCCGCGGCTGCAGCGCTGGGCAGCGCGCATCAGCGGCGAGGTGAATGCCGTCGACGGCAGCAACACCCCCTCTCGGCCTGAGAAGAAGTGAGGAGCTTTCCATGAGCGACGACCCGCGCTGCTGCGGCAGCGGCACCTGCATCATCGACACCCAAGGCCGCTGCTGGTGCGGCCAGCAATGGGATGGCGTCAAGATGTGCCATGCGCCGATCGGCCAGGCTGAGCCGCAGCGCGCCGGTCCGCCAGGCCCAGACCAGCGCGTCGACGACGACGCCGCATGACGCCGGCGGCGCTGGTCTGGTTCAAGCGTGATCTGCGCGTGCGCGACCACGCGCCGCTCGCCGAGGCGCTGCACTTCGAGCAGGCGCTGGCGCTGCTGGTGATCGAGCCGCAGTGGCTGGCCAGCCCCGAGTGCGACCCACGCCATGTCGCCTTCCTGCTGGACTGCGTCAACGAGCTGCAGGCCGAGCTGGCGGCCCGCGGGCTGCGCCTGATCGTGCGCTGCGGCGCCATGCCGGCAGTGCTGCAGTCATTGCGGCGCGAGTTTCC
>JACDQM010000109.1 GCA_015657635.1 Roseateles sp. | reverse complement strand
CGACGCGTCGGTCGTGCCGCAGCTCAAGAAGCTGCCCGATGGCAAGGCCGAAGCGCTGTTTCTGGACATGGTGGTGCCCGGCGTGGCGCTGGCTGAAGGCCTGCAGAAGGCGCTGGACGAGGCGCTGGCCAAGTTGCCCATCCCCAAGGTCATGACCTACCAGCTGGCCGACGGCTGGAGCGATGTGAAGTTCGTGCGCCCGGCCCACAGCCTGCTGGCGCTGCATGGCGCCGATGTGGTGGCGGTGCAGGCACTGGGCCTGAACGCCGGCCGCGAGACGCGCGGCCATCGCTTCGAGGCGGCGGTCGAGTGTCTGCAGATCGAGTCGGCCGACAGCTATGCCAAGCAACTGGCCGAGCAGGGCGCGGTGATCGCCAGCTTCACCGAGCGGCGCGCCGAGCTGCTGCGCCAGCTGCAGGCCGCGGCCGCCAAGGAAGGCCTGAAGCCGATCGAGGACGAGGCCCTGCTGGATGAGGTGACGGCCCTGGTTGAGCGCCCCAATGTGCTGACCTGCCAGTTCGAGACCGAGTTCCTGGCTGTGCCGCAGGAATGCCTGATCCTGACGATGAAGGCCAACCAGAAGTACTTCCCGCTGCTGGACGGCCAAGGCCGTCTGACGCACAAGTTCCTGGTGGTCTCCAACATCAAGCCGGCGGATGCCAGCGCGGTGATCGGCGGCAACGAGCGCGTGGTGCGCCCGCGCCTGTCGGATGCCAAGTTCTTCTTCGACCAGGACCGCAAGAAGAGCCTGGCCGACCGGGTGCCAGGTCTTGCCAAGGTGGTCTATCACGGCAAGCTGGGCACGCAGGGTGAGCGGGTCGAGCGGGTGCGCGCGATTGCCAAGGCGATTGCCGAGATGCTGGGCGGCGGCGCGCTGAGCGCGCAGGTCGATCAGGCCGCGCATCTGGCCAAGGCTGATCTGCTGACCGATATGGTGGGCGAGTTCCCCGAGCTGCAAGGCATCATGGGCGGCTACTACGCGCGCCATGACGGCCTCGCCGAGGCCGTGGCCTTCGCCATCGAGGACCACTACAAGCCGCGCTTTGCCGGCGATGAGCTGCCGCGCAACGAGGTGGGCCTGATCGTCGCGCTGGCCGACAAATTGGAAACCCTGGTGGGCCTGTTCGGCATCGGCCAGCTGCCCACCGGCGACAAGGACCCGTTCGCGCTGCGTCGCCACGCACTGGGCGTGGTGCGCATGCTGTCCGAACGGGCGGGCTCGCTGGGCCTGGACGCCTTGATCCAGGCGGCAGTGCCGGCCTTCGGTGCCCAGATCCAGGATCCGACCGCCGCGTTGGCCGAGTTCATCTTCGACCGCCTCGCCGGCGCGCTGCGTGAGCAGGGCTACAGCGCCAAGGAAGTCGATGCCGTGCTGGCGCTGCGCCCGCAGCGCCTGGCCGATGTGGGCCAGCGCCTGGCGGCGGTGCGCACTTTCGCCGCGCTGCCCGAGGCCGAATCGCTGGCCGCGGCCAACAAGCGCATTGCCAACATCCTGAAGAAGGTCGAGACCCCGGTCGAGGCACGCATCGATGCGGCGCTGCTGGCCGAGCCTGCCGAGCAGCACCTGGCCACCGCGCTGAAGAATGTGCAGCCGACGGCTGACAGCCTGTTCCACGCTGGCCAGTACGAAGCCTCGCTGCGCGAGCTGGCCTTGCTGAAGGCCCCGGTGGATGCCTTCTTCGACGGCGTGATGGTGAATGCCGAAGACCCTGCGCTGCGCGCCAACCGCCTGGGCCTGCTGAAGACCCTGCATGAGGCGATGAACCGCGTGGCCGACCTCTCGCGTCTGGCGAGCTGAAGCAAGCAGACTGAACAAGGACAGCGACGATGCGCTCCGAACACGGCCACAGCATGAAACTCGTCATCCTGGGCCGTGACGGGACCATCAACCGCTACCGCGACGACCATGTGAAGTCGGTCGAGGAGCTGCAGCCCTTGCCGGGTGCGCTGGAAGCCGTGGCGCGCCTGAATCATGCGGGCTGGCACACGGTGATGGCCACCAACCAGCCCGGCATCGGCCGCGGCCTGCTGGACATGGCCTCGCTGAACGCGGTGCACATGCGGCTGAACCAGCTGCTGGCCGAGAAGGGCGGCCGCCTGGATGCCGCCTTCTTCTGCCCGCACACGCCGGAAGAGGCCTGCAATTGCCGCAAGCCTTTGCCGGGCCTGCTGATCCAGATCGGCGAGCGCTTCGGTGTGGATCTGTCCCAGGTGCATATGGTCGGCGCCTCGCTGCGCGATCTGCAGACGGCCCAGGCGGCGGGCTGCCATCCGCACCTGGTGCTGAGCGACCGGCTTGGCTCGATGAGCGAAGAGCAGCTGGGCGCCATGCTGGCCCAGGTGCCCGGTGCCCGCGTGCATGCCAGTCTGGCGGCCTTCGCCGAAGACCTGATTCAGCAGGAGCGCCGCGCCCGGGCCACGGCGCGTGGCGAAGTGCTGACGCCCGATACCAGTGCCGGAGATCTGGACGAATGATGATGTTGCTTTTGTCGGCGCTGCGCTCGCTGATCTTCGTGCTGTGGATGACCTTGACCGTCATTCCCTGGGCGCTTGGTGTGCTGCTGATCTCGGTGTTCGCTCGCGGCGATACCGTGTACTGGGCCTGTGTCGGCTGGCTGCGCCTGGCGATTGCCGGGGCGCGTGTCATCTGCGGCGTCAGCTATCGCGTGCATGGCATGGACAAGCTGCCCACCGCCCAGGACAAGACCTCGGCCGTGGTGCTGCTGGCCAAGCACCAGAGCACCTTCGAGACCTTTGCCTTGCCCACCATCATGAGCCACCCGATGGCCTATGTGTTCAAGCGCGAGCTGCTCTATGTGCCTTTCTTCGGCTGGGCGATGGCGCGCATGGACATGATCCACATCGACCGCAGCCGACGCTCCGAAGCCTGGGCCAAGGT
>JACDQM010000108.1 GCA_015657635.1 Roseateles sp. | reverse complement strand
GGCAATTTCGCTCGCCGCCTTCGCGCACTCCATCACGTAGAAGGGCTCGATGTGATCGAGCCGCTCGGCCAGCTTCATTGCGGGTGCGTTGCCAGCTGCCACAAGACTCAACGGGCGCCGCCGCGGGCCGCCTGGACTTCCAGCGGGCGCAGATCGATGGCGGCGCGGTCGAGCACGCCATTGACGTACTTGTGGCCATCGGTGCCGCCAAAGGACTTGGCCAGTTCAACCGCTTCGTTGATGGCCACCTTGTAGGGCACGTCCATGCAGTGCTTCAGCTCGTAGGCGCCGATCATCAGCACGGCATGCTCGATGGGCGAGAGCTCGGTGGTCTTGCGGTCCACATGGCGGGCCAGCACCGCGTCCAGATCGGCGGCTTCGAGCACGCAGCCATGCAGCAAGGCGTCGAAATGGGCAGCGTCAGCCTTGCCGAAACCGTCCTGCTCGCGCATATGGGCATCGATCACGCCGATGTCCTCGCCGGAGACCAGCCATTGATACAGGCCTTGCAGGGCCGACTCGCGGGAGCGGCGGCGGGCGGACTTGGCTGGCGCGCGCTTGGCGGCCGGCTTGCTTGCGGGCTTCGAGGTATTGGGCATGGTGTTCAGCGCAGGCTTTCCAGCAGGTTGGCCATCTCCACCGCCACGCGGGCGGCATCGCGGCCTTTTTCCTCGACGCGAGCCCAGGCCTGGGCTTCGTTCTCGACGGTCAGGATGGCATTGGCAATCGGCAGCTGGGTGTCCAGCGAGATGCGCGTGACGCCAGCGCCGCTCTCATTGGCCACCAACTCGAAGTGGTAGGTCTCGCCGCGGATGATGCAGCCCAGCGCGATCAGCGCGTCGTAGTCATCGCTCTCGGCCATGGCCGACAGCAGCACCGGAATTTCCAGCGCGCCGGGCACGGTCAGGTGCTTGATCTGCGTCTCGGCGACGCCCAGCGCCGCGAGTTCGGCCAGGCAGTGCTCGGCCAGCTTGCCGGTGATGGCATCGTTGAAGCGCGCCTGCACGATGCCGACCCGCAGGTTCTGGCCGTTCAGCGCTGTGGCCTGGCCCTTGTCAGCTGCTTGCATGTCTTGCTTGCTTTCTTGTTGTTGTTCGTGGCTGGCGCTCAGGCCTTGCGGGGGGCCGCGAAGCCTGTGACTTCGAGCCCGTAGCCGGTCATGCTGGGCATGCGGCGCGGGCTGCCCAGCAGCTTCATCTTCTGGATGCCCAGCTCGCGCAGGATCTGTGCACCGACACCGTAGGTGCGCAGGTCCATGCTGCCGCGCGGCGCGGCTTGCACCGCAGTGTCCAGGCGCTCCAGCAAGGCATCGCCTTCTTCGCCGCAGTTCAGCAACACGGCGACACCGCGGCCGGCCGATTGCAGCTCGGCCAGCGCGGCGGGCAGGGGCCACGAGTGGGACGTGGGGCCGCTTTCCAGCAGATCCAGCACCGAGAGCGGCTCATGCACGCGCACCAGCACTTCGTCTTGCGGGGTCCATTGGCCGCAAGACAGGGCCAGGTGAACGGCACCAGTGCGATCACGGAAAGCCTGGCAGTCGAACACCCCCTGGGCGGTCTGCAGGCTGCGGCCAGCCACGCGCTGCACCAGCGATTCATTGCGGCTGCGGTATTCGATCAGGTCAGCAATGGTGCCGATCTTCAGCCCGTGCTCCTTGGCGAACTCTTCGAGATCAGGCAGACGGGCCATGGTGCCGTCGTCCTTCATGATTTCGCAGATCACCGCGGCCGGCGTGAGGCCGGCCATGCGCGCGAAGTCGCAGCCCGCCTCGGTATGGCCGGCGCGCATCAGCACGCCGCCGTCCTGCGCCTGCAAGGGGAAGATGTGCCCGGGCTGGACCAGATCCTCAGCGCGTGCATTGCGGGCCACGGCGGCCTGCACGGTGCGGGCGCGGTCGGCGGCCGAAATGCCGGTCGTGACGCCCGTGGCAGCCTCGATCGACACGGTGAAGGCCGTGCCATGCTTGGTGCCGTTGCGGGTGGCCATCGGCGGCAGCTGCAGGCTCTCGCAGCGCTCGCGCGTGAGGGTCAGGCAGATCAGGCCACGGCCATACTTGGCCATGAAGTTGATGGCTTCGGGGGTGACATGCTCGGCCGCCAGCACGAGGTCGCCCTCGTTCTCGCGGTCTTCTTCGTCAACCAGGATGACCATGCGGCCGGCGCCAGCTCGGCCACCAGCTCGGGTACGGGTGAAATAGGCATGGCCGCGATTGTAGGCGGGCAGGGCAGGGGTTTGCCCTGAGCGGGGCTTAACGCGGCTAACAAAGCCCTTCTGGCGTCGTTGTCCTGGCTGGCCGTACCTGTTGTACTGTCTGCGCCAGGACGCCTTGCCAGAACCACCTCGCTGGGTTTTGCTAGCCGCTCCTAGTCGGCCCAGAAATCAGCGCCGTGCTTGGGGCGCGCCAGCAGCCGGAGGTCGTCGCCGACCTGCCCGATTTCGCGCCATTGCAGCTGAATGCTTTCGTCCAGCTTGTGCAGTGGCCCGAAGGCCGCGATCTCGCGGCCCAGGCCCAGCAGCTTCGGGGCCAGATAGATCAGGTATTCGTCCACCAGCCCGGTCTTCACCAAGGAGCCGTTGAGCTTGTGGCCGGCCTCAACATGCAACTCGTTGACGCCGCGCGCGCCCAGGTCGAGCAACATGGCCTGCAGATCGACCTTGGCGCCGTCTCCGGGCTTGAACACCACTTCAGCGCCGGCCGCTGCCAGGGCCGCTTCCCGCTCCGGGTCGGGTTGAGCGGCGTAGATGAGGACTTGCCCGGGCGGCGCCAGCAGGCGTGCGTCCACCGGCGTCTCGAGCCGGGAGTCCACCACCACGCGCAAGGGTTGAAGTTGGGTCTCGACCAGACGGACATCCAGCCGCGGGTCGTCGTCCCGCACCGTGCCGATGCCGGTGAGCACCGCGCCGGCGCGGCGGCGCCAGGCATGGCCGTCGCGGCGCGCCGCCTCGGCGGTGATCCACTGGCTTTGCCCATCGGGCAGAGCGGTGCGCCCATCCAGCGAGGCCGCCGCTTTCAGGCGCACGAAGGGGCGGCCGCGCAGCATGCGCGAGAAAAACCCGATATTGATTTCCCGGGCCGGCTCGGCAAGCAAGCCGCACTCGGTGGCGATCCCTGCGGCCCGCAGCTGGGCCAGGCCCTGGCCGGCGACCTGCGGATTGGGGTCGGCCAGCGCGGCCGCTAGCCGCCCGATGCCCGCGCGGATGAGCGCGTCGCAACAGGGCGGTGTGCGGCCATGGTGGGAGCACGGCTCCATGGTCACGTAGGCCGTTGCGCCTTTGACGTCATGACCCCGTGCCTGGGCATCACGCAGAGCCATCACTTCGGCATGTGCCTCGCCAGCCCGCTGCGTGTGGCCGCTGCCGATCACCCGCCCTTGCGGATCAGTGATGACGCAGCCGACCCGAGGGTTCGGGTCGGACAGGCCGATCGCTTGTTCGGCCAGGGCCAGCGCATGGCGCATGGCGCTGCTGTCATCGCTGTGGTGCGCAGGAGAAGTCGTCATGCGCCGCAGTCTAGCGGCAGCCGGTCGCCAATCAGGGCTGGTGCTGAACCGTAGCGCTGTTGAAGAAGGCGCCAGCGGACGGATCGAAGCTGCGACCCACCGGGCATGTGTTGCTGGCGGCGATGACGAGAAAGTTCTGCCCGACCAGCGCGCGGCTGACGCCGGTGTACTGCTGCGGGTGCTCGTCGTTGGCGATCCGGCCGTCGCTGTTGTAGTCGGCGCTGTAGCGGCAGACCTTGTAGCCCCCGGCGCCAAGCGAGAGGTCGGCAATGCGCAGCACGCCAGTCCAGCTCGGCGGCGTGGCACTGTTGGGATAGACGGCGCAGAAGTAGCGCACGCCTTCGGTCTGCGTGTTCACGGCCGCGGGCGGTGCGTCATCGAAACACTGGTAGGCCGGCGTCGGGTGGGCGTCCACCGGCGTCACGTCCACTGCCATTTCGAGTGGCAATGCGCTGCTGGAGGGCGCTTCGGGATCTGGCGTCGGGCCGGTGGAGAAGCGCACGTGGCCGCTCAGCAGGTAGGCGGTCACGTTGTTGTCGCAGCGGCTTGCCACATCGGCAGCGCTGATGGAGGCGGTGTCGACATTGGCGCCGAAGCCCGTGCAGCGGCTGGTGATCATGCCGCTGAGATTGTTGAAGATCCAGGCCACGCCGCCGCTGGAGGGTGGCTTGAAGACGCTGCGACCGTCGCCAAGATCCTTGGCGTCGAACGGGATGGCCACAGCACGGTCCAGCGGCCGCCGGGTCGGCTCGCCGTCGGCGGGCACGGTCAGTGCGGCACTCAGGCGCGGATCGACACGCGCGACGAAACTGCGCAAGCGCAGGGTCTGAGCGTCACCGGCGCGGTCGGTCCAGCCGACGCGCACATCGACGAGCTTGTTGATGCCGTCTGGCGCGTCGACGACATCACGGCGGACTGAGTAGACGGCGTTGCGCACGGCGTCGCCGGCATCGGCGTTCTGGGCATTCGCGATCTGATCGAAGCTGAGGGTCTGCGCGGGTGTGCCGGCGTCGCGGCTCAGCATCGAGTAGGCGCGAAGCGTTTCCGTTTCACGCTGCGCCAGCCGCACCGCCTCGCTGAGTTGCTTGGCGAAGTCGGCGCTGCGCCGCATATTGCCTTGCATGCCGATCAGGGCCACCATGCCGAAGGCCATGATGAGCAACGCGACAAGTGCTTCAAGCAAGGTCACGCCGGCTTGTGCGCCGACCGAGCGCTTGGGAGCGTATGCGGTGGCGCGCTTCATTGCGTGTCCGTCCAGCTGCCGGGCACGCGGACGAAGCTGCCACGGCGGTTGCGCAGTGAATCGATGACCACGCGCTGGTAGATGAGGTCCACCTGCCCGGAAGCGGCGAACTGCCCCTCTGACAGCACGGCGCCGGTCAGGTTGGCCGGCTGGCCGCTGGCATTGCTCCAGGAGACATTGCCACGCGCATACAGCAAGCCGCTGATCAGCATCGGGCCGTCCAGCACGGCGTCTCCGTCGCTGATGAGCAGCACGGGATCGGCGGCGCTGCCCAGCACGGTGTTGCTGCGCAGGTTCATGCGGCCATCGACCCACAGCATGCGCGCGCCTTCTTGATAGGCGGTCAGCAGTGCGGCACTGCAGTCGTCCGGGCAGTTGACGCGCCGGATGGCGGGCTGCTCGCGATAGGTGCCGGGCGCCATGCCAAAGAACTTGGCGAACATCTGATCGGGGTTTGCTGTGGCGAGACTGGCGTCGGCAGAAATCAGCGCAGAGCGCACCGGCGAGCCTGGCAGCGTGGTCGATCTACCGGTCTGCCCTGTGTAG
>JACDQM010000107.1 GCA_015657635.1 Roseateles sp. | reverse complement strand
GGTCTGCGGATAGGACAGGATGAACAGGCAGATCCAGTCTCACCCACATCACCCACCAGGTGACGCTGTGTGCGCCGTACTTGTCGCTCATCCAGCCGCCGATCGCGCGCAGCACGCCGCCGGGCAGCGAGAAGCAGGCCGCCAGCAGCGCCGCCACGCGGATGTCCAGGCCGTACTCGCCGACGTAGTACTGCACCATCCACAGGCTCAGCGCCACGTAGCCGCCGAAGACGATGCTGTAGTACTGGCAGTACTTCAGCACCTTGGGGTCCTTCAGCGCCTTCAGCTGGCTCATGAAGCTGGCATTGCTGACCACCAGATGCTTGTCATCCGAGTGGCTGAAGAACCAGAACAGGATGGCCGTGCCCAGCAGCACTGCGGCATAGACATGCGGCACCATGGTCCAGCCGAAGGCCACCACCAGCGCGGGGGCGACGAACTTGTTGACCGCCGCGCCCGAGTTGCCGGCGCCGAACACGCCCATCGCAAAGCCCTGGCGGCTCTTCGGGAACCAGCGCGCCACATAAGGCGTGCCCACCGAGAAGCTGCCGCCGGCCAGGCCGACGAACAGGCCGATCACCAGGAAGTGCCAGTAGGCGGTGGCGTAGCTCATCATCCAGATCGGAATGACGCAGGCCAGCATCAGCGCGAAGAACACGATGCGGCCGCCGTACTTGTCGGTCCAGATGCCCAGCGGCACGCGGATCAGCGAACCGGTCAGCACCGGCGTGGCGGTGAGCAGGCCGAACTCGGTGGCATTGAGGCCCAGCTGCTTCTTGATCGGGATGCCGATCACGCCGAACATCATCCACACCATGAAGCACACGGTGAAGGCCAGGGTGCTGACGATCAGCACCGAGAGGGCCTTGCCGGAACTCGAGCCGCTTGTCGTTGTTGGGTTGTTGGCGCTCATGAACGCACTCCGTTGTTGGTGCGTTCACTGTAGGAAGTTAGCCGCCCGTGCGACATCCTCCTCTGGACCTGCAGGCTGCGCGGCAAAAGAACTAGGCCCCCACAGCTTGACTAATACCAAAGAACTATTCGGGTGCTTGATGCGCAGGAGTTTGCTCCGGATCAAATCCACACAGGGCGCTGCAATGTTCGACTGCGGCCTGCTGCATGCGCCATCAGCGCGCATTCCGTAACACCTACTGGGGTGCCCACATGACCGCTCAACCCTTCGAAATGCCACGCAGTGCTGCGCGAGCCGCGCCACTGACGCTGTTGACGTCGCCGCCAGCGCCGCCGCCGGAGTGGATGGTGCGCGGGGAGCCGGCGCCGGCCCCGGCACCGCCGATCAATGCGTACCGCGGTAGCGTGCGCGAGGCCATTGCGTCAGCCTGCCGACCCTATGCGCTCAGCGACTGGTCGGTGGCCGAGATGGCAGCCTTGGGGCAGGGACACCGCTACCGGGCGCGAAGTCAGGTGCTGTCCGCCGGCGGCTTGCCGGCGAGCAGCCTTTGGTTGCTGGTGCGCGGGCGTGTCAGCCTGGGTAAGCGAGACGCTGGCGGCCGTTGGTGGCAGAGTCAGGAGCTGAGTGCGGGCGAATGGATCGACGTCTCAAGCGCCTGGATGGGGGAAAGCCATCCAGAGACCGCGCTCGCGTTGACCCCCGTGATGGTGCACGAGTTTCCCGTCGAGGAGGTGGTGGGGCACTGCCTCAACGATGCAGCGCTGGTGCGCGTGCTGCTGGCTTGCGTGGCAGCGCAGGCGCGCGGCGCGACCTTGCAGAAGCAGGCGCTGCTGACCAAAGACACACATGCGCGCCTGGCTGCCTGGCTGTTGGACTGTTGCCAGGCTCAGGGTTGCGACCACGGCCAGCAGTTCCTGCTGCGACAGCACAAGAAGGATATCGCCTCGCAGCTGGGCATCACGCCGGAAACACTGTCCCGCTGCCTGCGCCAGCTGCAGGAGCAAGGGCTGCTCGAGATGGACGGCTACCGGATGCGCCTGACGGACATCGGCGAGATGCGCGAGCTCGCCGAGCGGAAGCCGCCACGCTATATGCGCTGAGGAGCAGAGGCGCCGCCCGGTGCCTTGATCGGGTCTAGCGTCGGGAGCGCTGCTTCGTTTTGCACGCTCAGCGCAAGCGTTCACGGGACAAGTTCGGCTGAGATCAAGACGCACAGCGGCGGAGCAGCCATTGAGGGCAGTGCGCTGCGCACGGCTCGATTGAGTCAGCCCGCCCGGCATCGGATCGGGAGTTGGCCGTGGCTGGCCTATGCGCTTGCGAGCTCAGGGCACGGGCCAGCGCAGGCGACCGGACTTCGCTGAGCAGCTGGCGGAGGGGCGGCTCGTTCGCCCCGGCTGGGAATTCCGAAACCCGCCTGGAAATCAGCCCATGCCCTGCTCGTTGCCCCAGACTGCGGCCTGCACGCGCGAGCTCAGATTGAGCTTGCGCAGGATGTGCTGCACATGGATCTTCACCGTGGGCTCGGCGATGCCCAGAATGCGGGCGATCTCCTTGTTGCTGGCGCCGCGCGTCAGCTGCTTGAGGATGTCAATCTCGCGCGGCGACAGCTGCGGGGCGTCCTTGTCTGGCTCCGGCTTGGCCGGGCTGGCCGCGCCGCCGCCGTTGCGCAGCGCGTTCAGCAGCTTGTGGCTCATCTCCGGGCTGACCACCGACTCGCCGCGCATCGTGCGTATCAGCGCCGCGGCCAGGTCTTCGCCGTCGATGGTCTTCAGCAGATAGCCTTGCGCGCCATTGCGCAGCGCGGCGCTGAGGTCTTCCTCGTCCTCGCTGACGGTCAGCATCAGCACCCGCGACGCTGGCGTCACCTGGCGCAGCGCCGGCAGCAGCGCCACGCCGGTGACGCCGGGCATGTGGTTGTCCAGCAGGATCAGATCGGGCTTCAGCGCCTCGGCGATGCGCAGCGCATCGCTGCCATCGGCTGCCTCGCCCACCACCTTGACGCCGTCCTCCTGGCCCAGCAAGGAAATCAGGCCGCGGCGAAACAGCGTGTGGTCATCGACGACCAGGATGGTGATGAGCTCTTTCATGAGTACTGGGCACTTTGCAATGTCGGTTCTGTGGCCTGCAGTGAACTCAGCAGGGGTAGCGTCAGGCTGACAAGGGTGCCGCCCTCCGGCGCGCGTCCGACCTGCAACTGCGCACCGATGCGCTGGGCACGCTCTTGCATGATCTGCAGACCCACATGGGTCTGCCCGCTGCCGACCTCGGCGGGCTCGATGCCGCGCCCGTTGTCGCGCACTTCAAAGCGCCAGCGCGGCAGCTGTTCGACGCTGACGCTGACATGGTCGGCCTCGGCATGCTTGCGCACATTGGACAAGGCTTCCTGCACGATGTGCAGCACCTGCACCTGATGGTCGGGCGGCAAGGGCAGGCCATCGCCCTGGATGCGCAGATGGGTGCTCAGGCCGCTCTGACGCTCGAACTTGGCCAGCGTGCTGCGCAGCGCATGCTCGATGTCTTCATGCCCCGGCCGGGTGCGGAAGTGCACCAGCAGCTCGCGCACATTGGTGTAGCACTCCTTCACGCCCGCATCGATCTCATCGAGGCTGCGCGCCACTTCCTCGGGCCGCTGCCGGGCCAGCGCGCCGCGAAGCAGCTGCACCTGGATCTTCAGGAAGGCCAGCACCTGGGCGATCGAATCGTGCAGCTCCTGCGCCAGCAGATTGCGTTCTTCGGACACCGCCATCTCGCGGTCCCGCGCCGCCAGCCGCACGTTGTCGACCTGGATCGCAAACTGGCCCACCAGCGCATCCAGCAGCAGGCGCTCGGCCTCGACGAGGCTGCGCTCGCTGTAGAAGAACAGTTCCACCTCGCCGAGCAAGCGGCTACCGGTCCGCATCGGCACCGAAATGATGCTTTGGTAGCCCGCCGCTTCGCAGTGCCTCAGCTTCGGGGTTTCAAGGCCGCGGATCGGGATGACCCGGGCGCCAGGCGCGCCGGGTGTGGCGTTGCCGCAGGCGCACTCGCCCTTGCGCAGGCAGCGCTCGGCGTCGATCATGGACTGGGGCATGCGGTTCTGGCCCATCAGCAGCCAGCGCTCCTCGTCCTGCGCGGCCAGGCGCACCGCGCTGGCGTCGGCGCGCGCGATGCGCGCCACCTTGGCCGCAAAGGAGTGCGACATCGATTCAAGGCTGGCATCCGCCTGCCCTGCCATCAGTGCCACGTCATACAGCGCCTCCAGCCGCTCGTTCTGCTGGGCCAGGTGGGCGGTCTTGTCCCGCACCTTGCCTTCGAGGTTCTGATGGGCCTCGTCCAAGGCGACCGCCATCTGGTTGAAGCCTTCGGCCAGGCTGCTGAACTCGACCACCGAGCTGGTCTCGTCGACCCGCACCCCAAGCTTGCCAGCCGCCATCTGCCGCAGGCCATCGCGCAGGCGCTGCAGCGGCTGGACGATCCACACATAGGTGCCCGAGACAAACACCACCGAGGCCGCCACCACCAGCACCACCAGGCTGAAGCACAAGCCACCCAGGATGGCGGTGCGCGCGGCGATGGTGCGCTCGATGGCGCCCACCAGCTGATCGATGGTGGCCACGAAGCTGTCGACCTGCGGCCGCAGGCCAGGCCCCGGAGCCTGCAGCGCAGCACGCAAGGCGGGCCATTGCTGCTCCACATCGAGCAGCCGCTCGCTGCATTCCTCTGTGTCTGGCACGAACAGGGGACGCTGCGAATCGCCGACACGCAAGCGATGCACCATCGCGTCGAACTCCTGCAGATCGCGCTGCAAGGCGGCGGGCGTGGCATCAGCCTGCGACAGCACCATGCGATAGCTCATCATGCGCATGCGCCCGGCCTCGTTGATCGCGCCGGCGCCGCCCTCAAGCTGCCACGACACCCACAGCGTGAAGGCGATCGACGCCAGGGCAACCACGAGGAAGCCGGTCTGTATCAAGGCCAGCTTCCCTACGAGGCTGCGGAGGTGGTGGTAGCTCATAGTTCAATCTTATTCTCACGAAGGGGGCGGGCGGCTTGGTAGCCACGTGCCTCGACTCATGTTGGCTGTCCAATACGTGCGCAGATTTGCAGATTCGCGCCCGACAAGCGCTTGCTGCGTTAATGCCACGCAGTTAGCCTCGTCAGCGGGATCAGTTTGATCAAGGAATTGGTCGTGCCCTGCCTTAGCCGGGACAGGCTCGCCTTGGAGGCTGGAAGGGCTGTGCGACCAGTGCAGCCCGCATGACAGGCAAAGTACCCACATGAGGCGGGCGAGTTTGCGCGGCTCGGTGGCTGCCTGCAAGCTGGCTTTGCCGCGCTCCACCTGCTGGACCACTACAGAGGGCCCAACCAATGCCCTTTGGTTGAGGGTTACTCGGCTGCCCTTGCTGTGGGTCAGTCCGCTTGCGGCGAAGGCATGTAGCACGCGAACGGGCAGACGGCTTGGCCGGACCATCGGAATAGCGGGGATGATTGCTACCTACGCGGCACTGATGCTCGCAGCAAAGCCGTTAGCTCCGGAAAAACGCTGCACGATTTGGTCGTCGCGATCCATGCTTACCGTGGCTCACACCGCCTCGGCCATAGCTTCACTAGCAAACAACGACGGCTCAGGCGATGTGACTGCCTCGTACGCCCGCCACCGCAAAGCGCCATTCAGCCTGACTCATCGGCGCGGCGCGGCGGGGCGCGTGCGCACACAAACGCCGCACCCAGCCGCAGCCTGCACCTCTAACTTCGCAGCGCATTTGGCGCAGCTCGGCGCAGGCAAGCTGTCGCAAGCTTGGACGGGGCTGTCGCGGAGCGCCTCAGGATTTCCAGCAAGACGACAGGGCTTTAAGGGGGGGTGCCGACCTGGGCATCGAGCAAGACGCGGCATCGCTTCTATGCTGCCTCCCTGTGGCGTTTGCTTGCGCCGATGAGCTCCTTGGCCTTTGCCCCTCCGGCCAGCGCGGCAAGCAAGTCAGCCCAGGCCTGTAGTGCGGACAGTCGTTCGAAGAAGTAGTCATGGCGATCGTAGATGCCTTCCACGCCCTTCAGCTTGTGGTTCAGGGCGCGTTCTGCGACGAAGCGATCGACACCAAGTCTCGCCATGTTTGTTCGCGCCGTGCGGCGCATGTCGTGAACGGTGAAATGCTCAATTTCAAGGCCGGCAAGTCGCCTGAGTGCCACGTTCAGTGTGTCTGGGCCGACATGCGGGAATCTGTTGACGCGTCGCACGCCCAGACGCTCGCGTACAAGCCGGCGGGCCGGGAAGACGAAGGGGCTGCCGCAGCCCAAAACGCGAGCCTCTTTCAGCCACCCGACGACTGGATCTGCCAGCGGAATCAGGATGTCCGCCTCGTCTTTGTCTTTGACTTCGCCAAGCGCCAGACCTGCCTGTCCAAGTCAAAGTCTTCCCAGCGAGCCGACAGCAACTCCATCTTGCGCACGCATAGCGAAAGCAGCAGCCACATGGACAGCTCATTTTCCCGCCCAAAGTTCGGCGTTTCGCGCATCGCAGTGGCCAGTTGTTCGAGCTCTTGAAGTGACAGTGCTCGGTCCCGTGCCTGTTCGGCGCCGCCTGCATCTGCAAGCTCGAATTCGGCTGCGGGATTGCGCTCGATCCAGTGGTTGCGCACGGCCATCTTGAACATCCGGCTCATGTGGCGCAGCGTATGGTTGGCCACGGTGGGCGCTCCGCCAGCGACGATCCTTTGAAGCGTTCGATCGATGTGCATCGGCTTGACATCTTTCGGCGTCAGCGACCCTAGCGTTGGGTAGACGTGATTCTTTAGCACCCTGGCGACAACCTCGGGATGCTTGTAGTTGGGGGTGATGTAGCGCGCCATCCATAGCTCGCCGAGCTTCTGCACTGTTGGCGCCTCGCTCAGCTGAGCCTTCTCAAGCTGCTTTTGCGCGGCGACATCGACACCGCGCTCGATCAGGCTCCGATCCTTGCGTGCTTGCTCCCGGGCATCCTTCAGCGACAACTCTGGATACCGTCCCAGTACCTTCTCGCGCAGCCTGCCATGCAATCGAAAGCGAAGGACCCATGAGGCCTTTCCTTTGATTGCCGCGCCTGCACTGGCTACGAAGGTAAGACCTTCACCAATGCTTCTGTTGGTCTCGCCGCCGGCGAGCCACGCCTTGAGCTCACGGTCGGTGAGCGGTCGTCGTTGAACGTCCATTTCCATCTCCTTCATTGGGAGCTGTGTGGTTCCGTTCTGGGAAATTTCGCATCATGAGAGACGCAAAAAGACCCCACAAAAACCCCCACACGAACCCCACAATAACCCCCAAATTTGGGGCGCGCTTTACTGCAACGCTCTGGGACGGATTGGGACAAAAAACATTTCAGATCAACAGGTTATCGAGCTTTTTCGAGACGTCGTGAGACGCTTCGAAAACTCACTCAATGTTCTGGACCTGCTCGCGCATCTGCTCGATGGCGACCTTCATCTCCACCGAGACATTGGTCAGTTCCAGCGCGGCTGACTTGGAGCCCAGGGTGTTGGCCTCGCGGTGCAGTTCCTGGATCAGGAAGTCCAGACGCTTGCCCAGCTCGCCACCCTTCTTCAGCAGGCGGGCGATCTCTTCGAGGTGGGCGCGCAGCCGCGCCAGTTCCTCGGCGACGTCGATACGGATGGCATAAGCCGCCGCTTCGTTCAGGGCGCGCTCGCGCAGCGCTTCTTCCGGCAGGCTCTGGGCTGCACCGGTCGAGGTCAGCGCTTCCTGCCAACGCTCGAGGAAACGCTGCTGCTGGCGCTGCACCACCGCCGGCACCAGCGGCTCGGCCTGGCTTGCCAGTGCCTGCAGGTGCTGGATGCGCTCCATCAGGATGGCAACCAGCTTTTCGCCCTCGCGTTCGCGCGCTTCCAGCAAACCGGCGACACAGCGCTTGGCGGCTTCCAGCGTGGCATCGTCGAGCTTCTCGGCTGTGCCACCGCCTTTGCACCACTGCATCACCTCGTGCACGCTCAAGTTCTGGGCCTGGGGCAGCCAGCCGCGCACGGTGCTTTCCAACTGGGCCAGGCGGTTGAGCTGCTCGGGCTGGGGCTGCGGCCAGGCGCTGTCACCCTCACGCTGGGTGTTGATGCGCAGCTCGATCTTGCCGCGCTTGACATGGCCGCTCAGCAGCTCGCGCAGCGCCGGTTCGAGCCCGCGCAGGTCTTCTGGCATGCGGAAACCGAGATCGAGAAAACGGCCGTTGACCGAGCGGATTTCCACCGTCACGCTGGCCTTCGAAGCAGGGCCGCCTTCGGCCTGGGGGAGGGCTTGCGAGCTCGCGCTGGCATAACCCGTCATGCTGTAGACTGGCATCTCGCATCCGGTGTAGCTATCAAAACGCGATTATGTCAAAGCCCAAACCGGCGCCCTTGCCGGCAGGTACGGTTGTTGGGGGCTACCAGATCATCAAGAAGCTGGCCGCTGGTGGTTTCGGCGTCGTTTATCTGGCCGAGGATCCCGAGCACCACCTGGTGGCTCTGAAGGAATACCTGCCTTCGTCGCTGGCCGAGCGCTCGCCCGGCGAACTGACGCCGCGCGTCAAGCCCGAAAAGCAACCGCTGTACCGGCTCGGCCTGCGCAGCTTCTTCGAGGAAGGGCGCTCGCTGGCGCAGATCTCCCACCCCAGCGTGGTGTCGGTGCTGAACTTCCTGCGCGAGAACGAAACCGTCTACATGGTGATGAACTATCTGCAGGGCGACACCCTGCAGGACTTCATCGTCACCGCGCGCGATCTGAAGCGCGACAAGGTGTTCCGAGAGTCCACCATCCGCAGCCTGTTCGACGAGATCCTGCGCGGCTTGCGCATCGTGCACCAGCACAAGATGCTGCACCTGGACATCAAGCCGGCCAATATCTTCATCACCAACGACAACAAGGCGGTGCTGCTGGATTTCGGCGCGGCACGCGAGGTGCTGAGCAAGGAAGGCAACTTCATCCGCCCGATGTACACGCCGGGCTTTGCGGCACCCGAGATGTACCGCCGCGACGGCTCACTCGGACCCTGGACCGACATCTACGCGATCGGCGCCTGCATCTATGCCTGCATGCAAGGCTACCCGCCCAATGACGCGCCCCAGCGCCTCGAGAAGGACCGGCTGGCGCTGAGCCTTTCGCGCCTGCGCAATGTCTACTCGGACAATCTGATCGAGGTGACCGAGTGGTGCATGTCGCTTGATCCGCTGTCGCGCCCGCAAAGCGTGTTTGCGCTGCAGAAGGAACTGGCCCGTGAGACGGAGCGGCGCTACACCAAGCTGAGCTTCAGTGAACGCTTGAAGCTGCAACTGGAGAATCTCAAGTCCGGGGCCAAGGCGTGAAGTTCGGCGTCTACCAGATCAGCCGACGCGGAGGCCGGGAGAAGAACGAAGACCGCATGGGCTACTGCTACACGCGGGAGGCCGGCCTGTTTGCGGTGGCCGACGGGATGGGTGGACATCCCGAGGGCGAGGTGGCCTCGCAGATGGTCTTGCAGACCCTGGCGGCGATGTTCCAGCGCGATGCGCGGCCGACGCTGGCCGATCCGGCCCAGTTCCTTCACGACGGTGTGCTGATCGCCCACCAGCAGCTGCTGCGCTACGGCGCCGACAAGGGCCTGTCCGATACGCCTCGCACCACGGTGGTGGCTGCTGTGGTTCAGGCGGGTCAAGCATGGTGGGTCCATTGCGGCGACTCGCGCTTGTACCTGGTCCGCGGGGGGCAGCTGCTGGCCAGAACCCGCGATCACTCGTACATCGAGCTGCAGGAAGCCTTGGGACGTGTCGGCACTGCCGGCGGATCCTTCAATCGCAATGTGTTGTTCACCTGCCTGGGCAGCCCGGGGCGACCGATGGTGGATCAGAGCGGACCTGTGGCCCTGCAGACGGGGGACCGCTTGATGATGTGCTCCGACGGCCTGTGGGGCAATGTGTCGGATGACAAGCTGGTCAGCCTGCTGGCTGCCCGTGGCATCAGCGAAGCGGTGCCGGACATGGTGGAGCTCGCGCTGCGCCATGGCGGTGAGCGCTGCGACAATGTCACCGCCCTCGCCGTCGAGTGGGAGGGCGATGCCGAGCCGGAGCAAGCGGTGTCGACGCGTGATCTGGACGGCAGCAGCTTTGCCTCGACCATCCAGGCCGCTGCCGGCGAACAGGACTTGCGCCTGGAGATGGACGAAGAAGAGATCGAACGCTCGGTGCGTGAGATCCAGGAAGCGATTCGCCAAAGCCGCGCGCTCCGCAAGAACAACGACAGCAAGAGCTGAAAGGTTTTCCCCCATGAGTCAAGAGAATGCAGCGCTGCGCGCCGATGGCCGCACCGCCGACCAGCTGCGTCCGGTCCGCCTGACCCGCAACTACACCTGCCATGCCGAAGGTTCGGTGCTGGTGGAGTTTGGCAACACCAAGGTGCTGTGCACGGCCTCGGTGGAAGAACGTGTGCCGCCGCACAAGCGCGGCTCCGGCGAAGGCTGGGTGACGGCCGAGTACGGCATGCTGCCGCGCGCCACCCACACCCGTGGCGACCGTGAGGCCGCCCGCGGCAAGCAAAGCGGCCGCACGCAGGAAATCCAGCGCCTGATCGGCCGCTCGATGCGCTGCGTGTTCGATCTCAAGGCCCTGGGTGAGCGCACCATCACGCTGGACTGTGACGTGCTGCAGGCCGACGGTGGCACGCGCACGGCCGCGATCACCGGCGCCTATGTGGCGGCGCATGACGCGGTCAGCTGGCTGATGGCCGAAGGCAAGATTGCCTTCTCGCCGATCCGCGAAGCGGTGGCCGCCATTTCGGTGGGTATCCATGCCGGCACGCCGCTGCTGGACCTGGCCTATACCGAAGACTCGGCCTGCGATACCGACATGAACGTCGTGATGACCGCCTCTGGCGGTTTTGTCGAGTTGCAGGGCACTGCCGAAGGCGAAGCGTTCTCGCGCGCCGAAATGAATGCGCTGCTCGATCTGGCTGAAAAGGGCATCCGCGAGCTGCTGGCGGCGCAAAAGCAGGTGCTGGGGCTCTGAACATGCAGCTGGTGCTGGCCTCCAACAACGCCAAGAAACTGCTCGAACTGCAGGCGCTGTTCGCGCCGCTGGGCGTCGAGCTGCTGACGCAGGGCAGCCTGGGCATCCCCGAGGCCGAAGAGCCCTTTGCCAGCTTTGTCGAGAACGCGCTGGCCAAGGCGCGTCATGCGGCCGCGGCCAGCGGCCTGCCGGCTCTGGCGGATGACTCCGGGCTGGCGGTCGAGGCGCTGGGCGGGGCGCCGGGTGTGCTGTCAGCGCGTTATGCCACGCTGTTTGGGCGGGCCAAGAGCGATGCCGAGAACAATGCCGTACTGCTGGAAAAGCTGGCGGGGCAGGCCGATCGGCGCGCGCGCTTCGTCTGCGCCCTGGTGGCCGTACGTTCGGCCGAGGATCCTGAGCCGCTCGTGGCGATGGGCCGCTGGCAAGGCGAAATCCTGGCTGAACTGAAGGGCGAGGGCGGCTTCGGCTACGACCCGCTGATGTTCATTCCCGAGTTGGGCCAGACCGTGGCCGAGTTGGCTGGCGCCGAGAAGAATCGGCTGAGCCATCGCGCCCTGGCTGCGGCTGATCTGGCGCTTCAGATGCGTGAGGTCTGGCATCTTGGCTGAGGCGAAGATCCGCTGGCTCAAGCCCGGCGCGCTAGAGTTGGCAGCGCTGCCGCCGCTGTCCCTGTACGTGCATCTGCCCTGGTGTCTGCGCAAGTGTCCCTACTGCGATTTCAATTCGCATGAGTGGCGCGATGGCAAGGAGTTGCCTGCCGCCACGGCCCGCGAGTACCTGGCGGCGCTGCGCGCCGATCTTGAGTCGGCCTTGCCGCTGATCTGGGGGCGGCAGGTGGTGTCGATCTTCATCGGTGGTGGCACGCCGAGCCTGTTCGCGCCTGAGCAGATCGCTGAATTGCTGTCGGATTTGCGCGCCCGCCTGCCGTTGGAGCCCGGTTGTGAGATCACGCTGGAAGCCAACCCCGGCACCTTCGAGCGCGACCGCTTCAAGGGCTTCCGTGACGCCGGCGTGACGCGGCTGTCGGTCGGTGTGCAGAGCTTTGACGATGCCAAGCTCGCGGCGCTGGGCCGCGTGCACAGCAGCGCGCAGGCCCGCGCCGCTCTGGAGGAGGCCTCGCGCTGTTTCGAGACCTTCAATATCGACCTGATGTATGCGCTGCCGGGTCAGACCTTGGCGGAGCTGGGGGCTGAGCTGGACACGGCGATGGGCTTCAATCCGCCGCATTTGTCGGTCTACCACCTGACGATCGAGCCGAACACGCGTTTCGCGCTCAAGCCGCCCGAGCATCTGCCCGATGCGGACCTGGCCAGCGAGATGCTGGATCTCATCACCGCGCGAACCGGCACGGCGGGTCTGGAGCGCTATGAGGTGTCTGCCTACGGCCGGCCGGGTCACCGCTGTGCCCACAACCTGAACTACTGGCAGTTCGGCGACTACCTGGGCATCGGTGCCGGGGCGCACAGCAAGCTGTCGTTTGCGCACCGGCTGCTGCGCCAGGTGCGCTGGCGCGAGCCGGCGGCCTATATGGCCAAGGCCAGCCAAGGGCAAGCGGTGTCCAACGAACACGAGGTGGCCGCAGATGAGTTGCCGTTCGAGTTCATGCTGAACGCCTTGCGCTTGCGCGAAGGCGTGCCACTGATGAGCTTCTCGGAGCGCACCGGCTTGAGCTTGAGCAGCATCACCGCGGCCATGCAGGCCGGGCGCAGCAAGGGGCTGCTGGTGGCGGATCCGGCGCGCATCCAGGCGACGCCGCGCGGCTTTGATTTCCTCAGCGACCTGCAGGCACTGTTCCTGCAGGGCTGAGGCAGATCAGACCCGGTTGAGCGAGCCGCCCGCGGTCTTGCGCAGGCGGTCGATCAGATGTGAAGCGATCTGCGACAGCGGCAGCACCTCATCGGCCGCGCCGGCGGCGATCGCCTCGCGCGGCATGCCGAACACCACGCAACTGGCTTCGTCCTGCACATAGTTGTAGGAGCCGGCGTCCTTCATCACCTTCATGGCGCGCGCGCCATCGGCGCCCATGCCGGTGAGCATGATGCCCAGCGCATTCGGCCCGACCACGCGCGCGGCCGAGTTGAACAGCACTTCCACCGAGGGCTTGTGACGGTTCACCGGCTCGCCATCCTGCACGCGGGCGATGTAGTTGGCACCCGAGCGTTCGACGCTCAGGTGGAAGCCGCCAGGGGCGATATAGCCATGGCCAGGCAGGATGCGCTCGCCGTCCTGCGCCTCCTTGACGCGGATCTTGCACAGGCCGTCCAGGCGCGCCGCATAGCTCTTGGTGAAGCCGGGCGGCATGTGCTGGGTGATGACCACAGCCGGGCAGTCGGCCGGCAGATTGACCAGCACGTCCTTGGTGGCCTCGGTGCCGCCGGTGGAGGCGCCGATGAAGATGATCTTCTCGGTCGAGAGCCGCCCCACGCTGGCCATGGTCACCGGCTTGGCCACCGGGGCGGCACCGGGTGCTGCTGCGGGAGCTGGCGCGGGGGCGCGCCGGATATGGGCTTTGGAGGCAATGCGGATCTTGTCGGTGATGTCCTGGGCCAGCAGGCGGATGCCGTCCGCCACGCCGATCTTGGGCTTGGCGACGAAGTCGATCGCGCCCAGCTCCAAGGCCTTCAGCGTCACATCGGCGCCGCGCTCGGTCAGAGTCGACACCATCACCACGGGCATGGGGCGCAGTCGCATCAGGCGTGACAGGAAGTCCAGCCCGTCCATCTTGGGCATCTCGACGTCCAGCGTGATCACGTCCGGGTTCAGGTTGCGGATCATCTCGCGCGCCATCAGCGGGTCGCTGGCGGCGCCAATGCATTCCATATCGGGCTGGCGATTGATGATTTCCGTGAGGATGGAGCGCACCAGCGCCGAATCGTCCACCACCACCACCTTCGTTTTTGCCATTGCTTGCTACTCCTCTATCGGGCGTGGGGTTCAGAACAGGTCGACCGAGCCGCCGGACGACACCACCGGCTGCGCCTTCTGCGCTGCGGCGCGGTCCTGCTGGACCAGCGCGTCGGTGTTGGTTGGCGCCAGGCGCTTGACCATGGCCTTGCCGCTGTGCGGCAGAAAGCAGACCTTGCGCGGGTAGACGTCCATCACATCCTTGGACACCACCGGAATGCGCTCGGTTTTCAGATAGTCGAGCACGAAGTTGGTGTTGCGCTCGCCCACATTGATCGTGTTCATGCCGGCAATCACGGCGCCGCCGCCGAAGATCTTGGCTTCCATGCGGCTCTTGGAGGCGCCGCGCTTCATCAACTCGTTGATCAGCAGTTCCATCGCGAACGAACCATAGCGGCCCGAGTCGCCTGCGCCTTCAGGCAGCATGAAATGGTTCATGCCGCCCACCTGAGCCTGTCGATCCCACAGACAGGCGGCAATGCAGGAGCCCAGCGTCGTCATCACCAGGATATCCTCGTTGTCGACGAAGTACTCGCCCGGCAGGATCTTGACCGCTGCATTCTTGAAGTGCGCGTCGTAGAAGAAGAACGAGGCCTCGCCCGGCTTTCGCGGCTGTGCCTTGAGTTGGGCGACGCGGGCAGCGCCAGCGCCGCCGGAAATCAGCGAGCCGGCACCGGCGCCGGTAGAGGTCGTGGGCGTGCTCATTGTTTTCTGTCGACCTTTGCGAAGGGGGCGGGGGCAGCGAACTCAGACGCGTTCATAGATCGTCTTGCCGCGCAGGCGGAACAGATCGCGGGATTCGGTGAAATTCTCGGAGTGGCCGACGAACAAGAGGCCGTGGGGCTTCATCACGCGATGAATGCGCTCCAGCACCTTGCGCTGCGTCGGCGCATCGAAATAGATCATCACATTGCGGCAGAACACGATCTGGAACGGATCGCCCAGCGACCACTGCTGATCCATCAGGTTGAGCGGCCGGAAGTCGATCCAGCGTTGCAACTCGGGCTTGACGCGGATGCGCCCATCGTTGGCACCCGTGCCTCGCATGAAGAACTGTTTCAGGCGCTGAGGGGACAGGCCCCGGGAGTCGGCGTTGTAGACGCCGCGCCGCGCGGTGTTCAGCACATTGGTATCGATGTCGCTGGCGACGATCTGCAGTTGGGCCGAACTGCCCAGCGCTTCGGCGCAGGTGATCGCGATCGAGTAGGGCTCTTCGCCGGTCGACGCTGCACAGCACCAGATGCGCAGCGGTTTACCGGCCAAGGGCTTGAGGTCATCAGCCAGCGCGTGGAAGTGATGTTCTTCGCGGAAGAACGAGGTCAGGTTGGTCGTCAGGCAGTTGACGAATTCCTGCCACTCCGCGTCCGCCTGCGCACCGGTGGCGGCTTCCAGCCATTGCAGATAGCTGGCAAAGCTGCTGTGACCCGTGTCCCGCAGGCGGCGTGACAGGCGGCTGTAGACCATCGCATGCTTGCCGTCGTGCAGGCTGATGCCGGCATGCTTGTAGATCAGTTGCCGAACTCGGTCGAAGTCAGCACGGCTGAAGCTGAACTCATGGTCGATGGCTTCGCCGGCCGAGGGGGTGAGTGCAGCTGACATAGGGGCGTGGCTCTCAACGAACTGCTGGGTACGACTGCAGGGCTGGGCGTGCAGGCACGAAACTCATTTTTGCATCAGTTATCAGTTTCCACGCGTGTGACGCACCAAGAATGTGTGAACAGCACGGTGAATCGATGTTTTATCCGCAGCCCGGTCAGTGGAATCCCGCTGATAGACTGACCGGGCACACAGATGATGCCTTGAACAACAGTCCTCTCCCTCCTCAGTTGATTGATGCGCGCGCGCTGCAGCTTGACCAGGCTCTGCAATTGCTGCAGCAGGCGGGCGCCTTGTTGCCCGAAGGCCAGCCTTATGGTGAGGCCTGGCTGCAGGGCGTGATTGACGCGCTCTGCGACTTGTCGAGCAAGGATGCTCTGACAGGTCTTGTGAACCGGCGCAGCTTCGAGATGGCGCTGGCGCGTGAGATCGACCGCGTGGCGCGATCGGGCGAGCCGGCCCTGCTGCTGATGCTGGACATCGACCACTTCAAGGCCGTCAATGACACGCACGGGCATGCCGCAGGCGATGTCGTGATCCAGTCGGTGGCGCAGGCGATCGCCCAGACCGTCAGGCCGATGGACACGGCTGCCCGCGTCGGTGGCGAGGAGTTCGCCATCATCCTGCCGAATTGCCCCAGCAGCTTTGGGCGCACCGTCGCTGAGCGTGTGCGTGAACGGGTCGAAGGCATGGACATTCCGCTGCCGTCTGGCCAGAAGCTCAAGATCACGATCAGCCTGGGAGGGGCTTTTGCGCCGCAATGGGTACGGTCATCGATGTTGCTTTGGATGGAGCGCGCTGACCGCCAGCTCTATCGCGCCAAGGCTGAAGGTCGGAATCGCACCTGCCTGGAGCCGCATACCGACTCCCAGGTCAGCGCAGAGGAAAAAGGCATGTTGTTTGCAGTAACGCAACAGGACACCGAATGAGCATCACCCCGTCGCCTGCTGCAAGTTCCACCGCCAAGCGTGGCGGTGCACGCACGCTGGCCGTCACCAGCGGCAAGGGTGGCGTTGGCAAGACCTTCGTCACCGCCAATCTGGCTGCCGCCCTGGCTGCCCAAGGCCAGCGTGTGCTGGTGCTGGACGCCGATCTGGGCCTGGCCAATCTGGATGTGGTGCTGAACCTGCACCCCAAGCTGACCTTGCATGATGTGTTCACCGGCAAGGCGTCCCTGGAGCAGGCCATCCTGCCGGCACCGGGCGGCTTTCATGTGCTGCTGGCCGGCTCAGGCATGGTCGAGTACTCGCGGCTGACGCCCGAGGTGCGCGACAAGCTGTTGGAGATCGTCGAGATCGTCAAGCCGCGTTTCGATTGGGTGCTGCTGGATACCGGCGCCGGTATTTCCGATGTGGTGTTGTTTGCCGTCTCACTGGCCACCGATGTGATGGTGGTGGCCACGCCCGAGCCGACCTCGCTGACCGATGCCTACGCCACCATCAAGGTGCTGGCGACCCAGCAGGATCGCCGCCATGTGGGCTTGCTGGTCAACCAGGCCAGCCGCCCAGGGGAGGGCAAGCTGATCTGCGGCCAACTGCAGCAGGTGCTGCAGCGCTTCGTCGGCAGCACGCCCGGCCAGAGCTTCAAGTTGGAATTGCTGGGCGAAGTGCGCATTGATGGCACGGTGCGCCAGGCGGTGCTGAAGCGGCAGCTGCTGCTGGAGCACTACCCCGGCTGCGAGGCCGCACAGGGCGTCAAGACGCTTGCCGCGCGGCTCTTGTCAGGCGGGAGCCTGGCTTGAGCGGGCAGCCCGAGACCGCTTTCGATTGGGTCGGTGGCGAGGGGGCGGTGCGCACGCTGGTGGACCGTTTCTACGACCTGATGGAACTTGAGCCCGGCTATGCAAAGCTGCGGGCCATGCACCCGACCGATATGACGGGCTCGCGCGACAAGCTGTTCTGGTTTCTTTGCGGCTGGCTCGGTGGCCCGGATCACTACCAGCAGCGTTTCGGCCACCCACGGCTGCGGGCGCGGCATCTGCCCTTTGCCATCGGCATTGCGGAGCGCGACCAGTGGATGGCGTGCATGCGCCAGGCGATGCAGGAATGCCAGCTCGACCCTGAGCTGCGTCAGCGCCTCGATGCCTCGTTCATGAATACCGCCGACTGGATGCGCAACACGCCGCTCTGAGCCCTTGGGCTCAGAGCAAGACCATCAGCGCACCGCTGCCGCCATCGCTGGCACGGGCCTGGACGAAGGCCAGCACCTCGTTCTTCTGCACCAGCCAGCGCCGCACCCGCGCTTTCAGCACAGGTTCACGCCCTGGTGAGCCATTGCCCTTGCCATGCACCACGCGCACGCAGCGCAAGCCGCGGCGTGCGCTGTCGTGGATGAACTGGCCCAGCGCCTCGCGCGCCTGGTCGCGACGCAGGCCGTGCAGATCAATCTGGCCTTGCAGCGCCCAGTGGCCGCGCCGTAGCTTGTGGACCACCTCGGGGCTGACTTCGGGGCGGCGGAACGAGAGGGTCTCATCCGTTTCCAGCAGCGAATCCACGTCGAAGTCATCCGATAGCGCCTGCGCCAGTGCCCGCTGCTCATCCAGCTCGCGCTGACGCGGCTCGGGCTCGGGCGGCGTGGCCCGCATGAGCACACGCTGCGTGTCCTTCAGCCGCGTGACGGGGCCGACGCTCAGCTCGAAGATGCGCTGTTCTCGCTCGGCCAGCCTGGCCGCTGCGGCGGCGCGCGCGGCGAGTTCCTCGGCCAGTCGACGCTGGAGTTGCAGCTCACGCTGCAGAGCCTTCAAGTCCTGCAGGCTGTGCAGGACGGGCGCGGCCTTGCTCATATCAGACCCCGCTCTGCCATCGAAGCGACCTCGGTGGCACCGACGACGAAGTGGTCCAGTACCCGCATGTCCACCAGCGCCAGCGACGACTTCAGCGCCTGTGTCAGAAGCTCATCCGCCCGTGAGGGCTCGGCCACGCCGGACGGGTGGTTGTGCGCCAGGATCACCGCGGCAGCGCCCAGGTCCAGCCCGCGTTTGACGACCTCGCGCGGGTAGACGCTGGTTTGCGTCAGCGTGCCACGGAACAACTCTTCCATCGCGATCAGCCGGTGCTGGGCATCGAGAAACAGCACGGCAAAGACTTCGTGCGTCAGGCCACCCAGCTTCAGGCGCAGGAACTGCCGCACCGCGTCGGGCGCGTCGAACACCGGCGCCTCGGCCAGCTGCTGCAGCAGCGAGCGCCGCGCGATCTCCAGCACGGCGGCGATCTCGGCACGCTTGGCCGGGCCGATGCCCTTGATGCGGCCCAGGTCAGCGACGCTGGCCTTCAGCAAGCCGGCCCAGCCGCCGAAGTCGTCCAGCAGCGCCTGCGCCAGCTGCAGCACGGGGTGCTCGCGCGTGCCGGTGCGCAGCAAGAGGGCCAGCAACTCGGCGTCAACCAGGGCCTGGGGCCCGCGCGCCAGCAGCTTCTCGCGCGGGCGCGCCTGGGGTGGCAAATGGTCGAGAGGCATGGCGGTCGGGGATCAGGGGAAATCCGGGTTCCGCAACGCGGGGCCCTAGAATCCCGGCAGTCTATCGAACAAAGAAAAGTCGTGAATCTCATCCAAGCTGGTTCATTCCTGACCCTGCATTACCGGCTCAGCGCCCCCGATGGTGGCGATCTGGTCAATACCTTTGACGACAAGCCGGCGACCTTGTCGCTGGGCACGGGTGAGCTGGCGCCGGCCATCGAGGCGCGCCTGATCGGTCTGGGCGAGGGCGTCCACACCCGCTTCGAGCTGGCGCCGGGCGAGGCCTTTGGCGAACGCAACCCCGACTTGCTGCAGCGTGTGAAGCTGTCCCTGATGCGCCAGCTCGGCGATCCGGATGAGCAATACAACGTGGGCGACGTGGTGCAGTTTCCGACCCCAGATGGGCAGGGCAGCTATGCCGGCCTGGTGCGGGAGGTGGGTCCGGATTGGCTCTTGTTCGACTTCAACCATCCGCTGGCCGGCCAGCCGGTGAGTTTTGAGGTCCAAGTGATCGGGGTCCTGTGATGACGAATGTGGTCCTGCCCCAGGAAATCGTGCTGGCCGAGCCGCGCGGCTTCTGCGCCGGCGTCGATCGGGCGATCGAGATCGTCGAGCGCGCGTTGCTGAAGTTCGCGCGCCGATCTATGTGCGCCACGAGATCGTGCACAACACCTATGTGGTGAACGATCTGAAGGCACGCGGCGCGATCTTCATCGAGGATCTGGCCGATGTGCCGGCTGGCG